>DATMXL010000187.1:0-20057 GCA_035561555.1 Bellilinea sp. | reverse complement strand
GCGTTTGGCAATGTCGGAGGCAGATTTATATCGCAAACAACGTGTCGCTATCGAAGCGATCGCCAAAGAAATTATCGAGATGGAAAATCAAAATGGCTCTAAAAATGACTTGTAATAATTTTCACGCTGCATATACAATTAATGTCAGGCATTTATCAGTAGAGCACCTGGGGAGGTGAATTAATGCTAAGCAAGAAAGAGGCTTCTAGTCCGGTCGGAGAAATCCCTGAAATGCCGGATGAAAGCTGGTGGGCCGCAGTACTTTCGGATGAAGAATCTTACGTAACACCGCGAAAAGATCCTGGCGCCCGAACCGCGGCGCAAGCGGCGGTGACTGCAATCGATTGGCCTTTCGTTCAACGGCTTTATGAGCAGGATGAAATTGTCAGCCTCAAAGTGCATGGGTTCAACCGGGGGGGGTTGCTCGTGCAGGGGTGTGGTATTCAAGGCTTCGTTCCGGTTTCCCACCTGATTGATATGCCTAACACCGTCACCGACGAAGAACGCCGTCGGGTCCTGGCCGGGTATGTTGAGCGGGAAATTGAGTTAAAAGTTATTGAGTGCGAGCAAGCTCAGGAGCGTATCGTCCTGTCTGAGCGTGCGGCACTGGCAGGTGAAGGTAAGCGCCGGGTTATTTTTGGTGCACTGCAGGAAGGTGCCATCCTCACCGGCAAAGTCACCAATGTAACTGACTTTGGCGTTTTCATTGACCTGGGTGGCGTCGAGGGACTGATCCATGTTTCTGAATTGTCCTGGGGTCGCGTCCATCATCCCAGTGATGTCTTGTCAATCGACGATGAAGTCAGTGTCATGGTCTTGCAAGTCTGTGAAGAGAATGCCCGCATTGCATTAAGCCTTAAGCGCATGACGCCCAACCCCTGGGAAACTTTAAGCGTCCGCTACAAGCCCGGCGATATTGTTTCGGCAAAGGTCACTTCCACCACCCGCTACGGAGCCTTCGTACAGCTGGAGGAGGGTGTGGAAGGCTTGATCCACCTGTCGTCCATAAAATTACCAGCCAACTATAACCATCTCACAGATTTTATTGATATCGGACAGGAGGTGATTGTGCGCATCTTGCACATCGACACCGAACGCCGCCGCCTGGGACTTGGTCTCGTTCAAAAAGAATGAGTGGAGCATCTCCGCGTAAAAATCAATCCCGCGGCAAATCCACGCCGCCGCCAAAACCTGAAACTGCATCACCCTCGGTGATGGAGGTTTTGGGGCGCGGTTGGCTGCGCTTCGAACGCTATAGCTGGGATGTTCTGGGTGTTATTTTGTTGGCTGGCAGCGCTTTGACAGTCCTGGCTCTCCTGAATCTCAGCCAGGGATCATTTATTTCACCATGGGGGGCTTTCCTTAAGCATTGGACCGGTGCCGGTAGTTATGCCATTATCTTTTTAATGGCCTATCTGGGAATCGCGGCACTGCGTCATCAACCGGAACGAGCCAGCCGTCTGGACCTGGGGCGGGTGTTGGCATTGGAATGCCTGGTGTTTATTGTTATGGCTTTGCTATCCTTATTCGGCGGTATGTCGCTCGAGCGTGCCGAAACCGGGCAGGATGGCGGGGTGATCGGTTGGGGCTTGGCGCGCCTGGTTTCGTTTTTGTTACCGCTTCCCTGGAGCAATCTCTTGCTGCTGGCTTTGCTCTTGGTGTTTTTCCTGGCTGGCAGCGGTTTAGGCCGCTGGCTATTTGTAAAAATCGAAGATTGGTTGGCGCAGGAAGGGGAAGAAGAAACCTATGTAGATCTCCCGGTAGAGCACCCCGTCCGGACAGCCGGAAATGCAGCCAACCCTCCGCCTACCAACTCGATATTTATCCCTGATGGACCGCGCAGTGAACAGCTGCCGCCCCTCACCCTTCTGGTACAGGACGAGAATAATGGCCTGGATGAGGAGCGTATTCTGGCAGTTGCAGGGAAAATCGAAAAAACACTGGCAGAATTTGGCGTGCCATCGCGAGTGATCGGCTACCGGGTTGGTCCTACTGTTACTCAGTTCGCGGTAGAGCCGGGTTTCGTGGAACGGGCTGGTCCTGACGGGCTACCGCAAAAACAAAAAGTTCGGGTTTCACAAATTTCTAACCTTTCAAAAGACCTGGCACTTTCTCTGGCAGCCGAAAGACTGCGCATCGAGGCGCCAGTACCCGGACATTCCTATGTCGGAATTGAAGTCCCCAATACGTCAACGGCGCTGGTGCGTTTGCGCGCCATCATCGAATCGCTTGAATTTAAAAATCTGCGCTCCCCACTGGCACTGGCCATGGGCAGGGATGTCTCCGGTCAACCAGTGGTCGGTGATTTAACCCGCATGCCGCATTTGCTGGTGGCGGGTACAACCGGCTCCGGGAAATCAGTCTGTCTGGCCGCCATTATCACCTGTTTAGTAATGAATAATTCGCCGGAGAGCTTGCGCCTGGCCATCCTCGACCCGAAGATGGTCGAGCTTATGCGCTTCAATGGTCTGCCGCATATCATGGGGAAAGTTGAAACCCAGTTGGAACGCATGTTGGCGGTCTTGAACTGGGCTCTAGCCGAGATGGATCAGCGTTACCGGCTGCTCGAATCGGCTCGCGCACGCGATCTGGACACGTTCAACCGCAAGCAGGAACGGAAAAAACAGCCGACGCTGCCGCGGATTGTGGTGCTGGTGGATGAACTGGCTGACCTGATGATGTCCGCTCCTGACCAGACCGAACATGCGGTAGTGCGTCTGGCGCAAATGGCGCGTGCGGTAGGTATTCACCTGGTTGTGGCTACCCAGCGTCCCAGCACGGACGTAGTAACCGGTCTGATCAAGGCCAATTTCCCATCCCGTATCGCCTTCTCTGTGGCTTCCTCGATCGACTCGCGCGTCATTTTGGATGTAAACGGCGCTGAATCGCTCCTTGGGCGCGGTGACATGCTGTTCCTCAATCCGGAAGTTGGCACACCACAACGCGCTCAGGGTGTATTGTTGAAAGACCAGGAAATTGACAATGTGATTGAATACTGGAAGAATCAAAAACCAGCACTATCCGGCGAACAACCGCCCTGGGAAGGGATGGTGCAGGTAGAGGGTGAAGATGGCGGCGACGATCTGGTGCAGCAAGCCGTTGACCTGGTGACCAAAGCCCAGCGCGCCAGCGCCTCTCTGCTGCAACGCCGCTTGCGCATTGGCTTCCCGCGTGCAGCGCGACTGCTCGACCAGCTGGAAGAAATGGGTATTGTCGGACCGCCTCTAGGCGGCGGTAAGGACCGAGAAGTCCTGGTCGATCCGGAAGAAAATAGCCCGGAAGACAAGTATTCTGAATAATAATACTGGCGATTGTGGTAAGATTGCAGGCAATCCGCTGACCTGCGGAACCGGTGTTTATTAGTGTAGATCGACCAGGTATTGGATGGATCACCCAGCGCAAAACAAACCGCCCCAAACATTTTCAGACTTTTTACGTGTACGGTTCAAGGGGATGCTCGATCCGATCGGAGCATTCCTCAATAAAATCGGTGTGACGCCGAATACCATGACCTTGCTTGGTCTGGTGGGACACATCGGCGCCGCCTATCTCCTGGCTCGCGGTGAAATGGTGTGGGGAGGGGTCGTCGTCACCTTGATAGGCCCGTTAGATGCCATCGACGGCACCATGGCGCGCCTGCGCGGCAAACTCTCACGTTTTGGCGGCTTTCTGGACTCGGTGGTCGATCGGTATGCCGAGTTGGTGCTTTTCGCCGGATTATTGATTTATTTTCTGGGCCAACCCGGATGGCTGCCAGTTGTGCTGGTTTACGCCGCGGCAGCTGGTTCGGTTATGGTATCCTATACACGTTCGCGTGGAGAAACTGCCGGCTTTAAAGTCACAGCCGGCTTCCTGACGCGAGTCGAACGGTACATAGTGATTGTTGTAAGTTTGCTTTTCAACCGCCCGATGATCGCCCTGTGGATCCTGGCGATCCTGGGCAACATCACCGCCGTCCAGCGCATCTGGCTGACTCACCGTCAAGCTGCTGCAGAAAACGATCTCATTTCATAACCCGGCATTTGCCCCGGCGAATTTCAATCAAGGAAAGGTATCGCAATTATGCCTAGTAGTTTCAATATCGGCCCGTTGACCATCCATTTTTACGGCATTTTAATTATGATCGGCGCACTGGGAGCAGCCTTTGTGGCTGCCAGACAGGCAAAACGCCGCGGTTTCAGCAGCGAGGTTGTGTGGGATATGTTCCCATGGCTGATTATTGGCGGCATCATTGGGGCCCGGTTGTGGCACATTTTGACTCCGCCTGCTTCGATGGTGGAGCAGGGCATCACCACCTGGTATTATCTTACTCATCCATTGGATGCTCTCAGCATTTGGAAGGGTGGCCTTGGCATTCCTGGGGCTGTCATCGGCGGCGCAATCGCATTATGGATTTATACGAGTAAGCGCAAAATGAGTTTTGGTATGTGGGCAGATTTCGCTGCCCCAGGATTGGCATTAGCGCAGGCGGTAGGCCGTTTGGGAAATTATGTTAACCAGGAAGTATACGGCGCTCCTACTGACCTGCCCTGGGCAATCACTATCGACCGTGCCCACCGGCTGCCCGGGTTTATCGAGCAGGCTACATACCATCCATTATTTGCCTACGAACTAATTTACAACCTGATCAACATGGCTGTCCTGCTGTGGATCAGCCGGAGATTTGCAGGTAGATTGCGCGATGGCGATATTTTCCTGACTTATCTGGTCATCTACCCGGTTGGCCGCTTCTTCCTCGAGTTTCTGCGGCTGGACCCATCACCGGTGGCTGGGGTTAATATCAACCAGACGATTATGGCAATCATCGCGGTTGCCGCCGCAGCGGCGTTGATTCTACGCAAACGCAAACCGGTAACTCCAGCGGTATCCGCCGCCGAGCCTTCAAACCAATAATCTATAAAGCCATACTTTTCGTCGTACACATAAAGAGGTTGACCCAAAAGGTTAACCTCTTTACACTTGTTCATCCTTCGTAAGCAGGGATTTACATGATGGATGGTTTTTTGTGGGGCAAGCTGTCAGATTGCCCCACAAACTAAAAGTTAGCGCTACTGCTTTCACTTTTTGTGTGACTCCACCAGATGGAAATGGATTTGCTATCAAATATCTATCCCATTGCTTGCTGGCCCAAATGGAAAAATGGGGCTATTAGGCCACATCCTTAAATTAATGCTGCTTACCACCCGTTCAAAAACGGCTCCCACTCGGCATATTCATTCAGGTGGCGTCCGAACACATATATCGCCGAGCTGGGTGGTTCGACAGGGATATGTTTTAAGTCCATATTGGCTTCGGCTGGTCGCCGTCCGCCTTTGCGATGATTGCAGGCAGCGCAGGCGGTTACCACATTGCTCCAGACGTGCTTCCCGCCCAGATGACGCGGTACCACGTGATCGATGGTCAAATCGAGCGAACGTTTGCCGCAATATTGGCAGGTGAAATTGTCGCGCCGGAAAATCTCGCGGCGGTTCAAGCGCACGCGGGTGTGAGGCCGATGCACCATCTTTTGCAGCCGGATGATCGATGGGCGCGGGAAGGTGCTATTGATTGAATGGATAACCCCTCGTCCATTGACCACCAGCGCTGCTCTTTCAGCCAGGATCAAACCGACCGCTCGCCGCAGATTGCACACGTTGATCGGTTCGTAGTTTGCGTTGAGAACCAGGACACTCTCGGTCATTTTGAACTCTTTCGGCTGATTATAGCATGAGTACCATAGAGGTATTTGTGAATGGAAGGCGTCCGTGTTACCATCAACTCGAAAGATGATCAGCAATTTGGGACAGACTTAAGGGGTAATGTGGGTCAGCCATGAAATTGACTCAAGGAGGATGCCATGCGTTACTTAATTGCTTGCGGCAGCGGCATGATCGGCACGGCGCTCACCCGCCGCTTAGTGGCTAAAGGTCATACCGTGACCATTCTCAGCCGCAACCCGGCAGCTCATTCCGCACCGACAGGCGTAACGCTGGTACAGTGGGATGGCAAAAGCGCGACTGGTTGGGGTCAGCTGCTCAATGTAACTGATGCCGTGGTCAACCTGGGGGGAGTCAACCTGGGCGGCGGACTATGGACCAAAAAGCGCCGCAAACAATTAATCAGCAGCCGCCTTGACTCTGGCAAAGCACTGGTGGATGCGTTTACCGTGGCTGAACACAAGCCAGAGGTTTTGCTGCAAGCCTCCGCTTCAGGTTACTATCGCCCCGCTGGCGACGTCATTCTGGAGGAATCCAGCACCCCCGGGACCGACTTTCAGGGGGATTTGGTTCAACGCTGGGAGGAATCCACCAGGGCTGTGGAAGCTCTAGGGGTGCGCCGGGTTGTCTCCCGCTCTGCTCCAGTTTTGGTGCGGGGCGGGTTAATTTTGACCATGTTTCTTCTGCCCTTCCGCATGTTCGTTGGTGGTCCACTTGGGGGAGGACGACAATATCTTTCCTGGATCCACATCCACGATGAAGTTGAAGGTTTATTATTTTTGTTGACGAATAAGAACTGTTCTGGAGCCTACAACCTTATGTCACCACAGCCGGTGACCAATGCTGAATTTGGCCGGGCTATCAGCCGGGTGCTCAAGCGTCCGTACTGGTTTCCGGTGCCGGCATTTGCGCTTAAATTAGTTTTAGGAGAAATGAGCAGCGTGGTGCTGGAATCCTGGCGCGGCGTACCCAGCCGGTTATCCGCGGCTGGCTTTAGTTTTAAATTCGCCGATCCCGAAGCCGCCCTCAGAGATTTGGTCGGCAGGAAACGATCTTAATTAAGTCTGGCTGGGTAATGGAGGTGAACCGCAACCAATATCGGGTCACATTCATCGAATTAGCGGTGTTTTAAGGTGGGTTAAGCGCCGCAGAAATCAACGCCCGTCCGATCTCGACCGCCAGATCCGGGCTATCCTCCTCCAGCACTAACGCCAACACCAGCGGCGATCCTGGCCATGAATCGATCGTTGCGCTGATGTACCAGGTAAGTGGTTTATTGTCATCCGTTTGCGCCTGTCCTATGGTATCCCATATCGGTAATCCGCTGGGCTTCCCGGCTGTTAAACCATCTGGGCTGGCGGCTGGTTGATTACTTGTGATTACGCTGCCTGCCGGCAATATGACCCAGCCCTGGTGCGGCGTATGAACAGCTGAAGCTAACCTCGGGGATGGGCGTATTCCGCCATTGCTCAATTGTGCTGCAGCCAGGGCAACCTGCAGCGGGGAAACCTTTATCCCAGATCGACCAAGGGCGGCCAGCACTTCATCTGTTAAGGGTTCCTCCAGCGCTGCAGCCGCGGATGGCAGCTCAAAGTCGGGCGTGCTGTAAAAACCGAAATCTTTCCATAATTCCTGGATCTGGCTGATCGAGAGGCGACCGCCTAGCTCGACCAATGCCCCTGGACAGCCGGAACCAATCACATTCTCCCAGGAAAAGGGGGATTCCGGGGTCTGAGCGCAATGGAGGCGATTGCCATTTAGCGAATAGGTCAGTGAACCGGTCATTCCATTCGATTCTGGCTTTGCCCAGGCGTAAAAGAACGGGCCCAGGATGGTGCCGGGCGGGTAAAAACCCTGGGTTACCCGGTTCAAAAGCGGGGACTGAGGGTCGATGCGCCATTTCTCCCAATTCTCGGCCAATTGATTGGGGTCAAAAGAGGGCTGTGATGAAATTGTCAACACTTCGCCTGTCTCCCGATTGAGAATCACCGCTGCAGCCACATGTCCGGCTAATTGTTCATCGGTAAAGGATTGCAAGTCAAGGTCGAGGGAAAGGCGCACATCCATCCCAGGCGGGGGTTGACCATAAACCCATTCCGCCAGCCAAATAGTCGAAGCGGCATTACCCTGCAGTCCGATGAGATAGCCATCCAGGCTGGCTTCCAGACCGCCCTTGCCATACAGCGTATCGGAATAACCGATGGTTGTACCCAGTGCAGGATATTCCAGAATGCGAGTGAAATTACCTGGCTGCCCCTGAGTGACCGCGATCGGCGTGTTGGAGCGGTCCAGCAAGGAACCCCGCGGCACGTAGCGCGAATGCACTGTCCAGCGTAAATTGTCAGTGCGAAATTGCAAGTCGTCGGAGCGGATCACCGCCCACCAGCCGGCAGTGAGACCCAGCAGCATTAATGCTCCTGCCAGAATCCCGCCGGTCACCAAATAGGGGCGCATCCTGGGAAGTTCTGGTGTGACCGTTTCTTCCGTGCTGCTGGCGATCAGCAGCAATCCAAGGGCGAAAAAACTGGTGACCAATGATGAGCCACCGTAAGACACAAACGGGAGTGTGACACCAGTTAGCGGCAGCATGCGTATATTGCCGCCGACGATTAATATAGATTGGATGCCAAAATAACTACCCAAACCGGCAGCCAGGAACCGGAGAAAGTTGTTTTCAGCCCGCATGGCAATAGTAAATGTTCGGAAAACGAGGATGGCAATCATCAGTAACAGTGCGACGATGCCAAGCAGACCGGATTCCTCAGCAATCGCCACCGCGATGAAATCTGAATGCGCCACAGGCACCAATCCCGGGCTGCCAAGCCCCGGTCCAGTGCCAAAAATCCGGCCTGTTGCCACCGCGATAAAGGATTGCACCAATTGATAGGAATTTCCTCCAGCGTCGCGCCATGGGTTCAGCCATGAATCCACACGCATTTGAATCACTGGAAATACTTCGTAACCTGCAATCCCGGCGACCAAAAGCAGGAGCAGCGCAATAAATAAGATCCGCCGTCGGGCAGATGCAAGATACACCATGATGGTGTAAATTGCGATAATCAAAGTGGCTGTACCCAGGTCGCGCTGTAACACCAACAATGCGATTACCACCGCTGCCAGTACGACCGTGGGGGCTAATAATTGGGGAAGGCTGAGGGTGACATATACCTGGCCAGCCAGGTAGGCAGCCAGGTAAATGATGAGCAGGAGTTTAAGCAGTTCGGATGGCTGCAAATATAATCCGCAGCAGCCTAGCCACAATCGCGGTCCATCGCCGCCAGGATAGGATCCGAAGATAAACGTCAGAGCGGTAAATGCTAACCCGATGGATAACCAGATATATTTGTAGCGTCTTAACAGGTCGGTGGCTTGCGGGAAGCGCAGCAAAATATAGACTATCAGGCAGCCTCCCAACATCCACAGAGTCTGACGCAGTCCAAAGGTGTTATCCAACCGCCAAATCGTGAGCAGACCCCAACCAGTTAGCAGGCTGGAAATGGGAAGAAGGTAAGGATCGTGTTCCGGCAACAGCCGGTTGAGCTGCCGATAAAGCAGTGAAAATCCTGCCAACCAACCCACCACCCCCAACCAATGCTGCCAGCGATAATCCGCAGCCCAGGAATGCACGCGTACTGCCGGCGATAGGGTCAACACAGTCGCGTATAAGACTAGAAAGACTGCCGCGATCGTCATCAAGCGACGCTGGAGGATACCTTGCGTTGAAGTGGAAGAGGGGAAAAGGAAACTCACGCGTTCAGGTATTTTTCCACCAGGACGCCAAGCTTTTGTCGGGCTTCCAGGTTGATGTGCGCCCGGTTGGTGATGATGGCATCTGCCAGGGCGTGGGTGCAACTGCAATCATTATGATCCGGCAACAGACCGACCAGGTTGGAGATTGTCTGGTTGGCTTTTTCGGTGTTTTGTCCCAGCGTTCGCACCACCATATCCACACTTACTGGAGCTTCCGTGATATGCCAGACATCATAATCGGTGATGTGAGCCAGGGTGGCATAGCTCAACTCAGCCTCTCGCGCCAAAAAGGCTTCTGGGCAGGCGGTCATGCCGACGATGGTGATGCCCCAGGCGCGGAACAGGTTGGATTCTGCCCGGGTGCTAAAGCGCGGGCCTTCAATGGTGATGAAAGCGCCTCCCTTGTGAACACTGGCTCCACCCTGATCAGCCGCAGTCACCAGCAAGGCAGACAGTTCTTTGCAAAACGGGTCCGCGACGCCAACATGCACCACCAGTCCGTCTCCGAAGAAGGAGGACTTGCGCCCGCGAGTAAAATCGACTACCTGGTCCGGCACCACCATCTGACCGGGCTCGAAGTCATGGCGCAGCGAGCCGCATGCACTGACGCCCACCACAAATTGGACGCCCAGTGTTTTTAAAGCATAGATATTGGCCCGGTAGTTTACTTCAGCAGGCAACAACGTGTGACCAATACCGTGACGGGCCAAAAAGGCGACCCTGCGTTGGTTTAATGTCCCAATTACGATTGGAGCGCTGGGTCTCCCGAAAGGAGTCTCGATTTCAACGGTTTGAGTATCGGTCAAACCCGAAAAATTATAAAATCCGGAACCGCCAATTACGCCAAGAATAGGGTTATCTTCCATGTTCGGTCCTGTCAATATTTTGTAATCGCTATTGATGTTCGTTGGTTATTCTCTAGGCGCAATTTCCACCTTCATTACTGTCTGCCCAACCCGAATTTCATCGCCTGAAACCAACACGGTCATGGTTTGCACCGGCTCATCATTGAGGAACGTTCCATTGGTCGATTTCAGATCTTCCACCCACCACTGATTATGCCGGTACGCCAGACGGGCATGCTGACCAGAAACTGTATCGTCGATAATGGGCAAAGATGAAGTTAGCTCGCGTCCAATGAATATTTCGGATTTTTGGAAACTCGCGGGTTCAAATTCATCCATCCCGATGCGCGTGAGGGTGATGGTTGGTGTTTTCTGAGCTGCCAGAATCAGGGTCTGCATGCGCAGATCGCGCCACAGCGTGTAGAGAGCCCAGCCGAGGAAGGCATATAGGGCGGCAGCCAGAAAGATACGAAGGATGAGAACTACGATTCCACTCATAGGGTTTGTTGGTCAGGGTTTCAATTGGGCTGGAGAAGTGCCGGTACTGCGGGGAGCCGCGGGACTTTCCTGACCAAAGATCAGGCTTACCCCGGCGATCGCGATCACATCTCCCGGACGAAGCTTGTGGTTTGTGGCACGCCGGCCGTTGACAAACGTACCGGCGGTCGAGTTGAGGTCGAACAGCACGCACTCGCCATGGATGATGCGAATCTGGGCATGTTCCCGTGATACACGTGGATCCGATATGACCAGATCATTATCTTCGCGCCGTCCAATGTTTGTGACCGGATTGGTGAGCGGGTAGGTCTTACTGCTCTCGAGAATCAGGTATGGGCCGGTCCAGTCGTCGCCTGGAGACGATTCCAACGGGTCGGCTTCCGCGGTCAAAACCGCAGTCGAATTGACATGTACATCCTGGAAAGTAAGTACCAAACGCAAGTTTGCCAGACTGATCCCACTGTCCGGGATAAACCGAATTTCCGGTTCCCGGCCAAAACTACGGCCTGAGTCCGCGGTCATGTCCAGTAAAACCTGCTTCAACCAGGCGACCCATTCCAGGTGTGATTCCCAGGCGCTGCAATTTTCCGGGTGCATGAAAAGGTTCAGGCAGTCCGGCAAGGGTTCATTTGAACCGGTTTCCAGTTCGAGTTGCGTCCGCACCGTGGCGATAAGCGGGGCTGCCAAACGCGGCTGATTGTTATGTCTCCAAGGGAGGCGGCTCAGACTGTTTTCGATGAACGCCTGCAGGTAATTTTCGAGACGGTCAAATTGGGGACTCATATCATATAATTATAAAGCGAGTTTGAAGGTTAAGTCGATGCGATCCGGATTTGAAGAAATTCAACACACAGCCGATTGGGCGCTCAAGGTTTGGGCACCGGATTTCAGCAGCCTGCTCGAACAGGCTGCTCGGGGTATGAATCACCTGATGGGGGTGGTGATTGACCCGTCTCAGCCTGCTGAAATCGAATTTTCCCTGACGGCAGGCGACCAGGAAAGTCTGCTGGTGGGTGTTCTGAACCGAATTCTGTACGCTTTGGAAATGGATTCCATCGGGGTTGACTCTTTTGACCTGTTCGTCGCTGGATTCCAAGTACAGGCCCGTCTTAAAGGTGGCAGGGTCGTGGAGCTTCAGAAAATGATCAAGGCTGTCACCTATCACAACCTGGCGATCCGCTCCAGCGAGAGCGGACTGGAAACGACGATTGTTTTCGATGTTTAGACGTGAGTGTCACCTGTGGCAGGCGTTACCTGAGGTCGGTGAAAAATGATTCGGATGGCGGAGATAAAGCAGATCAGCGATTTTGAGTGGGAGATTCCCCGCTCGTACCGGTCAGATATGCGTGTAGCCGTACATTTGTTCGTCACCCGCCGCTTGCTTGAGGATGCCTTGGATGACCAATCGCTGGAGCAGGCGATCAATGCCGCTACACTCCCGGGCGTGATGGAGCCGGTGGTGATCATGCCGGATATGCATCAGGGCTACGGCTTCCCCATTGGCGGGGTAGCTGCCACCCGGCTGTCTGACGGCGTGATCTCGCCTGGAGCGATCGGCTATGACATCAACTGCGGGGTCCGTCTTTTATCCTCACGAATCGAATTGGCGGCTATTTCGACCCGCTTAGGAGAATTGGCCAATGCACTCAACCGCAATTGTCCCAGCGGAGTGGGGGTCGGGGGTGCATATCACCTGAAAGAGGCTGAACTGGATCAGGTTTGCCGGCTGGGTGCGCGCTGGGCGTTAAAGAAAGGACTAGCCAGTGAGCAAGACTTGCTCAACACAGAGGAGGGCGGCTGCCTCGACGGCGCAGACCCGACCAAAGTCAGTCCACAGGCCAAAAAGCGCGGTTTGAGCCAGTTGGGGACACTGGGCGCCGGCAATCATTTTATTGAGGTGGATATCGTCGATCAGGTTTTTGATCAACCGGCTGCTCAGACCATGGGGTTGCAGGAAGGATGCTTGACTTTGCAAATCCACTGCGGTTCACGCGGTTTTGGTCACCAGATTTGCACTGACTATGTTCACGATTTTCAGAGCGCCGTTCAGCGTTACGGCATCCAGCTGCCAGACCGCGAGTTGGTCTGTGCACCGCTCAACAGCCCGGAGGGTCGGGATTATCTGGCAGCCATGCGCGCAGCAGCCAATTATGCCTTTTGTAACCGCCAGTTACTGGCGCAAGCTGCCCGTAGAGCGTTTGAAGAGGCTCTGGCGGGACATGTGAAGCATTGGCAGCTGCACCAGGTGTACGATATTGCTCACAATATGGGCAAAATCGAGACTCATGAAGTCGGCGGCAAGGCGGTCAAAGTGTGTGTGCATCGCAAAGGCGCCACTCGTGCCTTTGGTCCCGGATCGGCGGAATTGCCGGCAGCCTACCGCGCCATGGGTCAGCCGGTGTTGGTGCCAGGCAGTATGGGCACCGCTTCCTGGGTGCTGGTCGGTACAGTTGAAAGCATGGCGCGGTCCTGGGGCTCTTCCTGTCACGGCGCTGGACGGGTTATGAGCCGCTCCCAGGCGAAACGGGAAATTCGCGGTGACCGCCTGCGCAGTGAACTGGAAGCGGATGGCATCCTCATCCGGGCCGGGTCGCTGCCTGGTCTGGCTGAAGAAGCACCGCGCGCTTATAAGGATGTCGACGAGGTAGTGGAAACGGTTCACGCTGCCGGTATCGCGCGGAAAGTAGCCCGGCTACGCCCGGTGATTGTGATCAAGGGATAAAAAAGGTCTGAGACCGATTTTCGATCTCAGACTAGGTGTTTAGCGCTCCATCGAGACGACCTGGCTCTCCCAGCGGTGCCAGCCGCCAAACCGTTCCTCGAGAATTTTGCGGCCTTCGCCAGGGCAGTGCAGCCCGGCCAGTTCCAGGTCGGCATCGACCATAATTTTCACCAATTCGTGGAAACGCACCTGAGGCTGCCAGTCGAGCAGGTGGTTGGCGCGAGAAGCATCTGCCAGCAGGTAATCCACCTCAGTCGGGCGGAAATAACGCGGATCGATGCGCACGTAATCTTCCCATTTCATACCGGCATAGCTAAAGGCTTCTTGCAGGAACTCGCGTACGGTATGCGCTTCGCCAGTGCCAATGACATAGTCATCGGCTTTGTCCTGTTGCAAAATCATCCACATGGCCTCGACAAATTCGGGGGCATAACCCCAGTCGCGTCTCGCGTCCAGGTTGCCCAGGTACAGGTGCTCTTGCCTGCCAGCTTTGATGGCGGCGACCGCACGGGTGATCTTGCGGGTGACGAACGTTTCGCCGCGCCGCGGTGATTCGTGGTTGAACAGGATGCCGTTGCTGCCAAAAATGCCGTAGCCTTCGCGATAATTGCGGGTAACCCAGTAGGCATACACCTTGGCGGCTGCGTACGGGCTGCGCGGCTCGAACGGTGTATTTTCGTTCTGCGGCGGTTTGGCTCCGCCAAACATTTCGCTGGAGGATGCCTGGTAGAAGCGTTCGTCGTAACCGCTCTTGCGTACCGCTTCCAGGATGCGAATGGTGCCCAGGCCGGTTATATCCCCGGTGTATTCCGGCATGTCAAAGCTGACGCGCACATGGCTCTGGGCTGCCAGGTTATAGATTTCGTCCGGGCGAACATTGTAGATGATGTTCGATAGCGTTTCCGCCACCGAAATATCCCCATAATGCAGGTGCAGCTTGACGTCTCCGCCGTTAGGATGAGGATCATGATAGATGTGGTCGATACGGCGGGTGTTGAAGGTGCTGGCACGGCGAATGATGCCGTGTACTTCATAGCCTTTGTGCAGCAGCAGCTCAGCCAGGTAAGATCCATCCTGGCCTGTGATGCCGGTAATGAGCGCTTTTTTCACGTCATGCCTCCTGGGGTTGATGGCAGCCTAAAGTCTGGGATAATTTAGCCATCCAGATGGCAAGTATAAAGGAGGGGAGCAGAACTGTCAATTAAAGAAAAACAGGGGTGCCCAAGCGGACACCCCTGTTGAAAAGCATTGGATTAACTTTCCACGCTCGCGGGTTCTTCTTTTTTCTTTTTGACTTCTTCAGCCTTGGTGAAGACCAGTTGCTTGTTCTCTGCATCCAGATCCACGATCACCGTGTCACCTTCGGCAAATTGCCCGGCCAGCACACTGATCGAAAGCGAGCTCTCTACATGCTTTTGCAAGGCACGGCGCAGCGGGCGGGCGCCAAAGCCGGGATCAAACCCGACCTCAGCCAGCCAGTGGACGGCAGCCTCCGTAATCGAGACACCCAATCCGTGCTCAGCCAGCCTTTCCCGTACTTCTTGCATCTGCAAATCGACAATCTTGTACATCTGCTCGATCGACAGCGGCGAGAACATGATGATCTCGTCGATTCGGTTGAGGAACTCCGGCCGGAAAGTGGTCTTGAGTGCCTTCTGAATCTTCTCGTGCTGGGCACGGTCTTCATCAGAGCTGTTGTCCTGCAGGAAGCCCAGCGTGCCGCCCTGACGCACGAATTCCGTGCCAAGGTTGCTGGTCATAATCAAAACTGTGTTGCGGAAGTCTACCACCTGTCCCTGACCATCCGTCAACCGGCCGTCATCCAGAATTTGCAGCAGCGCATTCCACACTTCGGGGTGTGCCTTTTCGATTTCATCGAAGAGGATTACCCGGTAAGGACGCCGGCGTACAGCTTCGGTGAGTTGACCACCTTCTTCGTAGCCGACATACCCCGGCGGAGCTCCGAACAAACGGGAAACGGTGTGCTGTTCGCGGTATTCACTCATATCCAGGCGCACCAGGGCTTCCTCGTCGCCGAACATGAACTCAGCCAGGGCTTTGGCCAGTTCAGTCTTCCCTACGCCGGATGGGCCGATAAAGATGAACGAGCCAATTGGGCGGCGTGGATCCTTAAGGCCGGCACGAGCGCGGCGAATGGCATCCGAAATGGCTCTAATAGCCTCTTCCTGGCCAATCACACGCTCGGACAAGCGTTCTTCCATGTGCAAAAGCCGGTCAGCTTCAGATTCCAACATCTGGTTGACTGGAATACCGGTCCATTGTGCCACGACCTGGGCAATGTCATTTACGTCCACCACCTCGTCCAGCTTATGCTCGGTTTCCCATTTATCCCGCAGACCGTTGAATTCTTCTTCCAAACGCAGGCGGTCCGCTTTCTTGCGAGCGGCGCGTTCGTAATCACGTTCCACGCCGGCCACTTCTTCTTCCGCAGCCAGTTTATCCAGCTCGGTCTTCATGTCCTTTAATTCAGGCGGTAGGCTGAATAATGCCACCCGCAATTTTGCGGCGGCTTCGTCCATGAGGTCGATAGCCTTGTCCGGCAGGCGACGGTCCGGGACGTACTTGGACGATAAACGGGCAGCAGCTGTCAGCGCCTCATCAGAGAAATGCACCTTATGATGCGCTTCGTAGCGGTCGCGGAGACCGTGCAGCATCAAAATGGTATCGTCAATCGTCGGCTCCTCTACATAGACTGGCGCAAAGCGGCGTTCCAGTGCCGAATCTTTTTCGATATGCTTGTGGTACTCATCCAGCGTGGTAGCGCCAATACATTGAAGCTCGCCGCGCGCCAGGGCAGGTTTAAGCATATTGGAGGCATCCATGGCGCCTTGAGCGGCGCCAGCGCCTACCACGGTATGCAGTTCGTCTATGAACAGAATAATTTCGCCCTCGGAGCGTTGTACCTCTTCGATGGCGGCTTTCAGCCGCTCCTCGAACTCACCGCGGAAGCGGCTGCCGGCGATCATGGCGCCCAGGTCGAGGGAGGTGACGCGTTTTCCCATCAAAATCTCGGGCACGTCGTTGCTGGCGATCTTTTGCGCCAACCCTTCGACGATTGCGGTTTTGCCGACACCGGCTTCACCGATCAGCACCGGGTTGTTCTTGGTACGACGCGAGAGCACCTGCATCACACGTAATATCTCTTGATCACGGCCTATGACCGGATCCAGTTTGCCTTCACGGGCTTGCTGGGTCAGGTCACGTGAATATTTTTCCAGCGTGCGGTAACGAGTTTCGGCCTGTGGGTCGGTGACCCGTTGACCGCCGCGCAGCTGCATAACAGCATCCAAAACGCGTTCGCGCGTGATGCCGGCGCCTTCCAACAGGCGGGCTGCTGGTGTATTGCGCTCGCTTAAAATCGCCAGGAAGATATGCTCGGTGGAAATATATTCATCTTTCAGCTTACTGGCTTCTTCATTCGCCAGGTCAACAATGCGTTTTACGCGCGGGGTGATAAATATCTGTCCGGCGCCGCCACCGAAAATACTGGCTTTCGGGCTGGTTCGCAGAATATAGTCCAGACGCTCAGCTAGGGTGGCTGGGTCTACCTTTAATATCTCGAGAATTTGTGGAATCACGCCCTGGGGTTGTTCGATCAAAGCCAGCAGAATGTGCTCGCTATCGATCTGGTTGTGCCCATAGCGCTGGATGATTTCAGCGGCACGTTGGGCAGCTTCCTGGGCGCGTTCCGTAAAACGGTCAAATCGCATCATAAGGGTATTGTCCTTGGTAAATTAATCTAATGAACCTAAAGGATTATAGCATTTTGAGATTAACAAAAACCATGCGAAACATAAGAGGTTTATATGCGAATCCCTAAAAATGCCGTCCCTGCCAATCCCCGCAAGGTTGATGCCTACTTCTGGTAGACGATGCGGCCTTCCGCCATGGTGAGTTGTACGTTGAATTCTGCATCCAGCAGCACCAGGTCAGCGTCATGACCGGCTTCCAACACACCTTTTTGATGGGCAATGCCAATGGCGCGGGCAGGCGTCAAACTGACGACCGGCCATATTTCTGAGAGTGGACGGCGCACATTTTTGGCAAAATTCTTGAGTGCCTGGTCCATCGACAACAGGCTGCCCGCCAGGGTACCATCCGCCAGCCGAACCGAATCACCTTTTACAATGACTTTGCGCAGATCATAATCGTACTCGCCATCCGGCAAACCGGTGGCACGGATGCTGTCTGATACCAGCAGCATGCCGTATGGTCCTTTGGCCTGGAATAGGATTTGCTGCGCCGCGGGATGCACATGGATGTTATCGGCGATCAGTTCGCAGCGCAGCTCGGGCATGGTCAACCCAGCGCCCACCACCCCGGGTTGGCGGTGGTGCAGCGCTCCCATGGCATTGAAGCAATGGGTCAAATGCCGGACTCCACGCGCTACAGCCACCTGCATTTCTTCATATGTCGCAGCCGTGTGACCGGCGGAAACGGTAATCCCATTTCGGGTGCATTCTTCGATCATCCACAAGTTTTCCGGGATTTCCGGCGCTATTACAACCACCCGCACCATCTCGTCTGCGATGAAACCTTGCGCGGGCGCTCGCTCGGCAGCTGAACGAATTTGGCCGTACGCTTGCGCTCCGGCCCGGTTGGGATTGAGATAGGGGCCTTCCAGGTAGGCGCCAACCAGGGTTGCCCCGCTGGAGATCTGCCCGTATACTTTGCGGACCGCTGCTAAAGCCCGGCTGATTTCTTCGTCTGGTGCGGTCCAGGTGGCGGCCAGGAAGGAGGTCACGCCGTGCTGTGCCAGATAGCGCGCAATGGCTTGCAGACCTTCGGTTGAGGCATCTATCACGTCATACCCGAGCGCTCCATGCACATGCATATCGATAAACCCGGGCAGCAAATCCAAACCCTGAGCCTCGATCACCTGGGGACTCCCTGCAAGAACCGCCGCAGGCGGGGAATCACTGCCAAAGGCGGCAATCGAACGGCCTTCGACCAACAACCAACCAGGCTCGATAACGCTGGTTGGGCTGTAAACCCGTGCATTTTGAAAAAGAACTTGTTCTGCCATCCGTCTTAATCTCTCCGCTGAAGAATGAACCCATTTTAGCATCCCGAACCAGTTTTGTGGATACCCGTGGATTAATCCCTTCTCAACGGATTATCCGGATGACAGTGTAGGAATCACGGTGTAAAATATCCGGTATGAATGGACCTTACCATTTCTACAGCCCAAATATTCGCCCTCTCATAAAAAGAAAAGACCTTTCCGCGGTGGCCAACCTGGTGGAAACTTGTTTTGCTGATACCATGGACCCGGATGGACGGGATTACATTCAGCACTTACGCTTCCTGGCACAGAGCCATATGGGTTGGGGTACCAATCCATTCGCAGAAATTCAACTGCCGGTGCAGGGATTTTTATGGGAGGAAGACGGGCTGATTGTTGGCAACCTGACACTTATCCCATTCAGCAGCCGTGGTGTCCGTTATTACTTGATTGCCAACGTTGCCACCCATCCTGGATACCGCCGGCGCGGCATCGCTCGTAAGTTGACTTTAACCGGACTGGAGTATGCCAAATCGCATGGAGCCGCCGCTACCTGGCTGCATGTGCGAGACGATAATCCGAATGCGCAGGCGCTTTACCTCAATCTTGGATTTTCTGAACGCCTGCGGCGAACCCTTTGGCAGGCAGATACGCATATAGAACAGGAAGTGCCTGCGATCTCCAATGGCGTACAAGTTGGTCAACGCCATGTACGCGACTGGGCACAGCAGTCCGCCTGGCTTGACCGGATTTATCCGCCAGAGGTTGCCTGGAATCTGCCGCTCAATAAAAGCCGAATGCAGCCCGGATTCTTCCGTGAATTGCAATTGGCCATGTCCGGCGAGCAGGTGGCACACCTGGCAGCCCGCAAAGCTGGCGAGTTGATCGGTTTGGTGACCTGGGAGCCTTCACGGATGTACGCCGATACATTGTGGCTGGCAACTGAGCCGAACTGGGAAGACGAAGCTGTAGGCGCACTACTGCCGGGAATCCGCCGGATGCTGCGTCGGAAACGGCCTCTGATGGTCAATTATCCAGCCGGACGTGCCGAAAGCGCTTTCATTCAGAGCGGATTTCAACCGCATATGACTTTGATCTGGATGGAAGCAGATTTTTCAACATTAGGAGGATGACATGAGGTTTATCATACGATTGCTGATTAACGCCGTCGGTTTCTACGCCGCAGTTTATCTACTTGGCGGGACATACATTTTCCCAGAATCGACCAATTGGACGAGCTTTCTCTGGCTGGCACTGATCTTTGGATTGGTGAACGCCATTATTCGGCCGCTGCTGATGGTGGTCAGCTGCCCGCTCATTATTCTTACGCTAGGTCTTGGGACTTTACTGATCAATACCGCCATGTTCTGGCTGGCAGGTGTTATCGGCACCCAGTTTGGGGTTGGCTTCACGGTCAACGGCTTTGTTGGCGCGTTCCTGGGAGCGCTGGTGGTCAGCGTGGTCAGCTTTGTATTGAGCTTGTTCTTCAATAAAAACAAATAATCGAATAACGCATAATG
>DATMXL010000186.1:0-16195 GCA_035561555.1 Bellilinea sp. | reverse complement strand
CCATGGAGCAAATTGAACGTCCTTTTCTGCCCGCAGCCTTGCCACCACCAGCACTGCCGCTAGCCCGATATCTGCCGCCGCTGCCGGAAGGCATGGTTACCCGCTGGTTGACCGAAAATGTTCCGCCAGGCGCCTGGGTGCTGGATCCCTTTGGCTCGACGCCGCTGGCAGCTCTGGAAGCCGCCCGCGCCGGTTACCGGGTGCTGGTCGCCAGCAACAACCCCATTTTGAGCTTCATGCTCGAGGTTTTGGCTTCAGCACCACCGGCGCGGGAATTCGACGCTGCCATCGCCGCTTTAGGCGACTCGCGGCGCGGAGAAGAACGGCTGGAACGTTATCTGAACGGGTTGTACGTCACACCATGCCCGGTATGTGGACAAAATGCGCAGGCGGTTGGTTATATCTGGCAGCGCGAGCAACCGGCGCCCATCAAGGTGCGTTTTCGCTGCCCGGAATGCGGCAACGAAGGCGAAAAACCTTTTTCGGAGAGTGACAAAGAGCGCCTGTCGGCTGCAGGCAGCGACGCCATGTCCCGTTCGCGCGCGCTCTCGCGCGTGCTGCAGGAAGGCAGTGATGATCAGCGCAGCACGGTCGAAGAGGCGCTTAAAACCTACCTTTCACGTCCGCTCAATATCCTTAACACCCTGATCAACCGCAGTGAAGGATTGGCTTTGCCGCCAGAACGCAAGCGGCTGCTAACGGCTTTGTTGATCAGCGTGTGCGATGAGGCCAACACCCTGTGGCCCTGGCCGGCTGCCCGCCCGCGACCGCGCCAATTGATCGTGCCCACCCAATTCCATGAAAACAACCTGTGGCTGGCGCTGGAGCAGGCGGTCGCGCTGTGGAGCAGCCAACCTGCCCCGGTGACCCTCACGCGCTGGCCGGTCCTACCTCCGGAGAGCGGCGGAATCAGCCTGTTCCCGGGAAGGATTAAATCGCTGCTGCCGCTGCCTTTCAGCCTGCAGCCGGCGGCTATTTTGAGCGCGGTACCGCGGCCAAATCAGGCTTTTTGGACACTGTGTGCCCTTTGGTCAGGCTGGCTATGGGGACGTGAAGCCGTTGTTCCGCTGCGCGGTGCGTTGGAACGGCGTCGGTATGACTGGCACTGGATGACCAACGCCCTATTCAGCGCGCTTTCCGGTCCAAGTCATCGGCTGCCGGCCGGCACTCCGTTTTTTGCCATCGGCACCGAGTTGACTCCCGGATTTTTGCTGTCCCTCCTGGCTGCGCCGGTAACCGCCGGCTACGGCATGGAAGGCATGGCTGTCAATGGGGAGGAGAATCTGGCTCAACTATGGTGGCGCTCAGCAGTCCCGTCTGAACCGCCAGCCCGGCAAAGCCCCAAGGGGATCGCCCGTCAAGCCATCCAATCCTATCTGGCTCGCCGCGGCGAACCGGCCAATTATTTGTCACTCTACACCACCACGCTGGCAGGGTTGGTCAGCCACGGCATGCTGCCTGACGACATCGAGGAGGTTTCCCCCGACCTGATGACCCGCACCCAGTCCACCCTGGCTGAACTGTTGGAAGACCGCGTCTTTTTGCAGCGCTATGCCGGCAGAACTACCTCAGAGGAAGGCGGCGCATGGTGGTTGGCCAATCCTGCCGATAGCGAATCGCCTCTGGCTGACCGGGTGGAACGGGAAGTGGTCACCTTGTTGACGCGTCACAAAGAAATTTGGCGGCAGGAAGTGGATGAGGCTGTTTATCAGTCCTTCCCCGGTCTGCTGACGCCTTCCAGCGAACTCATCGAGGCTTGTCTGACTTCTTATGGCGAGACCACGGGAAACCAGGCTATGTTATGGCACTTATCTGCTCAAGAGCAGCCGGCTGCGCGCCGCGGCGATCTGAAATCCGCGGCGACTTTGCTCTCCCGTCTGGCCGAAGAATTGGGGTTCCAGGCCAGCGGCGATGAGCCGATCCAGTGGCAGGATAAAAACGGACAATCCATCTATTTGTTTTATGTGATGGCATCCAGCCAGATCAGCCGGTTCGTTCTGGAAGAACAGCCTCTGCCGCCGCGTCAATGCGTGCTGGTGCTGCCGGGCAGCCGATCCTCTTTGTTGAACCTGAAACTGCGCCGCGACCCGCGCTTGAATACCGCAGTAGAAGCGGGTTGGCATATCCTAAAATTCCGCCATTTGCGCCAATTAGCCGGCATGAAAAACCTGACGCACGGACTGTGGGATGAGTTGCTGGACGGCGACCCGCCCAGTTGGGAAGAAGCCACCCAAATCCCGATGTTTTGAGCCTTAATCCAACAGAGTGGTCAGGTCGTTGCAATCGGTGTCGTGGCTGTTGGGGTTTCCGGGGTATTTGTGATGGTCGTGGAGGTGGTGGCGGTTAGCACGGGCGTAATGGATGCCGTTGGCGAGGGCGTCGGCGTCTCGGTAGGAGTAGGAGGAGTAGGGCTGGGAGTATTGGTGATTGTTGGCGTGCGCGTAATGGTGGGCGTCCGGGTAGGAGTCGGGGTCTGAGTGGAGGTCACCGTCGGGGTCGCCGTTGGGGTTGGCACCTGCAAATTGAGATGCAGCTTGCGCACAGCATAAGTATCGTGATCGCTGGTCAGGTAAATGCGCAGCGTCACGCCGCCGGTGCGGACTTTGGAGAGATCCCAGTCCATCAGGAATTGCGGCTGGTCGGATTGCGGACCGCCTAGGTAGAGCAACTCCCAATCCGCCGGATCATCACCCAGGCCGTATTCCAGTTTGTACTCCTTGTAGGCGGTGGGCACTTTGATCAGCGCATAAATTTGCAGCGGTGAGGTGGTCACGGTTTGCCAGTCGTTGAGACCAGCGAACAAGATGGTCGGACGTAGATCCTCCACCGTGCATTCACGCTCGGGTGCGAAGAAGATTGGCTGCTCAAAACCGTGAGCCGAAGCCCAATTGCGGCCTTCCTCGGATTCCAAAACCCATTTGACGGCACTTGGATCCGTAATATTGAGGGCAAATTTATCCTCAACGTAATCCGGGCAGGCACTGGTAGCCGTCAACCCGGTCCAGGTGTCGATGCGGACCTTCTTCCACAGATCTTCTTCCTTGGGAGCCGGCATTTGATCGTAGGCGAACACCTCAGTCCTTTGTGACGGGCACCATTCGGATGGCTCGGAGCCGGATTCGGCACAAATCACCCGGTCCAGCACCCCGGCCGGACGAACGAAAGCGGAATAGTTACCGCCGGTCAGCTGCTGCGCAGCAATTTTGATAAATTCAGACCAGATCGGCGCTGCACCGGTGAGACCGGAGGTATTTTGCATCGGGGTGTAATCGGCATTGCCAACCCAGACCCCTACCACCAGTTCAGGCGTGTAACCTACCGTCCAGTTGTCGCGGAAATCATTGGTGGTGCCGGTTTTGGCTGCAGCCGGGAAACCTACGTTGAGCGCGCTGCTCCCGCCAAACATGGGTGAGCGGGCATCGTTGTCAGACAGGATCGAGCTGATAAGGTAGGCGTGTTCAGCGCGCACCACCTGGTCGCCAGCCGAAGTTTGGTATTCAAAGACGACATTACCCTGGAAATCTACAATTTTCGTGATGGCTACCGGTGAAACCTTGCGGCCTTCATTGGCATAGACGCCATACGCGCTGGCCAGTTGCAACAGTGAAACATCACCGCCGCCCAGGGTGAGGGACAGGCCATAATCGGAACGATCCAGGGTGGTGATGCCGAGCTTTTTGGCGTAATTGATAAAGCCGTCCATCTCGGGAGTGGTGACTTTATCGTAAATGCCGACAAATTGCAGCGCTTTGACCGCCGGGATATTGTAAGAATTTGCCAGCGCTGAACGGACCGTGACGGGTCCGTGGAAGCGTCCATCATAGTTGACCGGCTGGTACGGTTCGCGTTGATCGGCCGGGTCGCCGGAAGGCGGGAAGTCCGTCGGCACGTCCCAAATTAAGGTAGATGGCGTCCAGCCTTTTTCGAAGGCGGCGCCATAGGTGAGCGGTTTAATGGCGGACCCGGGTTGGCGTGGACTGATCGCCATGTTGATTTGGCCGGAGATACCTGCATTATAAAAATCCGGCGAACCAACCATGGCTAAAATTTCGCCAGTCTTCGGACTCAAGGCTACCAGAGCGCCATTATGCGCATTATTGGCTTCCAACAGGCCGACCTGTTCACGAACCAGGCGTTCAGCCTGTTCCTGCAGCGATGGATCCAGCGTGGTGTACACCGTAAAGCCGGAACGGTAGATGGTGGCAGGGTCGTACATGCCTTCCAACTGCGACCTCACGTAATCTACCCAATGTGGGAAGCGTACCGTCCCGCTCATCGGAGTATACACATAGGATTCCATCTCGCGCACGGCATCGACTGCCGCCTGTTGGTCAACGCACACCGGTTCAGTCGCTGTGCTGACGAAAATGCAGTTGCGCTCCTGGCTGAGCTGGTACATCAGCACAATTACGGTTTGAAAGCGCCCCATGGTGCCTTCATAATTGGTCTCGATGTCATAGACATTCGGCGACTGCGGGATGCCGGCCAAGAAGGCGGATTGTCCCAAGCTAAGTGAGCTGGCGTCGGTTTGGAAGTATGTCTCGGCAGCCGCTTCGACGCCGTACGATAACTTGCCGTAGTAATACTCGTTAAGATACAGCTCGAGGATCTCTTCTTTGGTGTAGCGGCGCGTCATTTCTGCCGCCAGCACAATCTCGCGGGTTTTACGCTCGACGGTCTGCGCATAGCGTTCGTCAGGACCGAGCAGTAAACCGCGCGCGAGCTGTTGAGTGATCGTCGAGGCGCCAGATTCAATGCCGCCTGATGTATAGTTCACCCACATGGCACGCGCAATGGCCAGGATATCAAAACCGGGATGACTGTAGAAATCCTTATCCTCGGTCGCCAATGTGGCAGCGATAAGATAAGGTGAAATTTTTTCGAGGGGAATAAATGTGCGCAAACCAGCGTTCGGGTCGATGATTTCGTAGATCGAATTGCCATTGCGGTCAACAATGCGAGTGGTCTCGAACTTGGCAGCTTTGGATTGCAAGTCTTCCACGCTTGGCAAGCTGGAAGCAATGGTGAAGTATTTATAGACCAGGAAGGAACCAACCCCCAGACCAGCCATGACCAGCAGAAACAGCAGCACAATACCGATGCGCAGCAAGCAGCCAACCGGTCGTTTCCAGCTGTTGTCTTCCATATCAGGTTCAGGCTCGACCGTTCGAAGCGGAGGAGGAGGAACCGCCTGTCCGGGACGCTGAACGCGGACGCCAGGTTGAACCGGAGGGTAAGGCCGCGGCTGTGCTGGCGGTCTTGGCCGGGTTGCCTGGGTATCGGCGCGAGAGGCCGAGTTGTAGGCAGCTGGAGTGACGCGTGTGGCATCCACGTCGGTCTCTTCGACATGCTGCGGCAGGTGCGCCGGGTCGCCGCTGCCTGGCGGTGGAGGATGCGGAGTACTGCCAGACCCCATCGGGCGGGTCCCACTGGCTCGCGTTTGATCCATGGAGGGCGACGGCTGGGTCTGATCCAGCCTGGAAGAGTCAGCTGGCAGACCTGGCATGGTTTGGTCGGGGTCCACGGACAGTTGCGATTGCTGATTAGCCTCGATTTCCGGTCCATACCAACCGCCGGTAGACTCTGGTGTGCCGGTAGGATGACGCGACAGCGCTGCGGTATCCAGGGGTTGAGTTGGCTGCACATCCGGGGCGTCATCAGCGTCTGGCGCTGCACTTGCCGGGGAAAAAGCCTGAGTCTCCGCCTCGGAGGAAGCGGTATCTATGGGTTGTGTTGCGCCATCATCCAACGTTGCAGGTTGCGACAGGTCAATGGTTGGGACATATGGGATGGTCGCGTCCGCATCCACTGGTTCAGGCGGCGTAAAGTCTGGCTCCGTCGGCACAGGGCGGGTCGACTCAGTGTTCGGTTCGAGCGGGGAATTGGCTTCATCGCCACGTTTTGGTACCCGCTGCACCGGGATCCCCGGCCGGGCGGTTTCATTTTTGTCTATCGAATCAGATTCGGGTTTTGGTTCGTCCATTGAGGGAAAATAATTCCTGAGAAAATCAATTAATGACAGATTTACTGCAATATTGATACCACACAATTGATCGGGCTGCCAGTTGAGGCAGCTTTACGCTTTCGCTATGAGTCCTTAACGCCGTGGCAACGGAAAAGTTCCACTGACCCTCGTCACTGATTGACCGCAGGCTGGCTTGCTCTTACAATGAAATCATGACGGCATGGAACCTCACTGAAGGCGATCCCCTGCACCTGACTCTGGCCTGCGACCCCCGTTTTGGCAATCCCGATTACCTCAACGATCACATCTGGGAACTCCAATTGAGCGGCGGCACACCCTCCGCGGTAGGCGTACAGACCACCTATGGGCTGCGGGCACGATTGATGCGCCTGTTTCCCCGCTTCCAGCGGAACGATAATTGGATAAACGACCCGGCTGATTTTTCTTCTGCTCCGCGCGTCACGCATTTGGTAGCGAATTACCTTGGCCTGGAGTTCTCACCATTCAATGGCGTTGAAGTCTTTGCGGAATATTGGGTTCCAGCTTCGCAGGTGATCAGCGGACGGTTCACTTTTACCAATGCCGGCAAGGAAAAAGAGAAATTTATATTCGAATGGCTGGCGCTGCTGAGCCATCTCGGGGAAGGTTCGGGGATGGCTGTTGTCGAAGCCGGCATCAGCCACCATTTAGAAGGTAAGACCAATGACCTATGCCCGGTGTGCATAATGACCGGTGGTCCGCAAGCTGGCAGCGGTCCGTATGCCGGGCTGGCTTTTGATATCGAGCTGGCTCGCGGCGAATCCCGCACCTTGACCTGGGCAATGGCTACCCTGGAAGATGCCGAAGCCTCACTGGCGCTGGCCCGCCAGACGACTGCCCGCTCCTGGGATGCAGAGATTGCCCGTAATGAGCTGGTAAACGATTCCCAATTCTTAAGCATCAGCACCGGCGACGCTGACTGGGACGCCGCATTAGCGCTCTCACAGAAGGCTGCCAACGGCCTGTTTGTTGCGGCCAATGAACACCTGCCCTTTCCATCCTTCGTTCTAGCCCGGGTGCCGGAGCAAGGGTATTCTTTGCGCGGTGACGGTTTGGATTACAACCATTTATGGAATGGACAAACCGCGCTGGACGCATGGTATTTAACCAGCATTCTGGGGTTCACTCAACCTGACCGCTGCGCAGGATTGATCGAGAATTTTATCCATTCCCGACGCGAAGACGGCGGTCTGGACTGGAAACCCGGTCTGGCAGGTCAACGCGGAAAACGGCTGGCGCAGCCACTGCTGGCAGATAGCGCCTGGCAGGTTTATTCCCATACCGGCGATTCGGACTGGGTCAAGCGGGTATACCCCGCTCTATACGATTCTGTGCGCTGCTGGTTTACCCCAGAGTCGGACCGCGACCAGGATGGCTTCCCAGAATGGGAACATCCTTTTCAAATTGGGTTGGATGATGCGCCCATATTTCACCCCTGGCTGGAAAATACACAAGGTGTCGATCCGGACGTAGTGGAGAGCCCCTCCCTGGCAGCCATGTTGGTGCGGGAATGTGCCGCGCTGATCAAAATGGCACAGCTGCAAAACCGGACCACTGACGTGGACTGGCTGGCAGCCGTCCAAAAGAAATTAATTACCGAACTCAGAAGCAACTGGTCGGAAGAGCGCGGCAGTTATTCCTACCGGGATGCACACATCCAGGACAGTCCCAGCAGCGAAGAGCTGCTATCGATCCATACCACGGGCACATTCCCTGTGCTGCGTAAATTCGACAGCCCGCGCCGGTTGCTGCTACATTTCCACCCGCAGGACGAGATGACCCGTCTGAGCCTGGTTTTCATACATGGTGATAGCCCCGATGGACCCGTCAGCGAAGAAGCCACCCCGCGCAATATTCACTGGCTGCACGCCACCGGCCGCTATACCACCCGCAACCACTTTTCCCGCCTGGTCGAGGTGTCTACCCGCGCCATGCTTCCAGGCGACCGCTGCGAGGTCAGTACCATCGACTTTACCAGTGAAGATATTTCACTGCTTTCGCCGTTATGGTCCGGTGTACCAGACGAGCAGCAAGCCAGGCGCATGGTGGAACATACCATCATGCAGCGCTACCTGCAGCCGTATGGCCTGCCGGTATGCCCGCCCGACCGCTGCTCCGATTCAGGACCCGTGCTCGAAGGCGTATCCATGATTTGGAACCAGCTCGTAGCCCAGGGTATGGTTGATTACGGCTACCGCAAAGAAGCCGCGGAAGTACTGACCCGCCTGATGCAAGCCGTCACCGCCCGCTTGAAAACGGATCATGCGTTCTGGTCGGCATATCACAGTGCCGACGGACGTGGTCAGGGTGAGCGTAATACGCTCAACGGGTTGGCGCCTTTAGGTTTGTTTCTGAAAGTCCTGGGATTGGAGAAAATTTCAGCTGAACAGGTTATTGTTGACGGTAACAATCCATTTTCACGTCCAGTTACGGTACAATATCGTGGAACGAAAGTTGAATTTTTGACCAGCCAAATACGGGTGACGTTTGCCGGCGGTCAAAGTGTGATGGTTCAAGGGGACGGTCGCCAGGAAATTTCCCTCCCCTGAAACAGAAAGGAGCAGCTGTAAATGAGCGAATCAGATCCCTCCAGCCTTGTTACCGACACCTGTATGATCGTCGTTGTGCAGGCACAGGATGCAGAGAACGCCGAAAACGCTTTGTGCGACCTCGGTTTTCATGTAACCCGCATGCCAAGCTTCGGCGGTTTCCTGGGGAGGCGCAACGCTACCCTGCTGGTTGCACTTCCCGGTGCCCGGCGCGCTGAAGCGCTGAAATCACTGGAGCAAAATTGCCGCCAGCGAGTCGAATATATTGCGGTACCGCTAGAAAGCGCTCCCCTGCCATTGCCCACGCCTACCCCGATCACGATCGGCGGCGCGACTATTTTCACCCTGGAAGTTGAACATTACGAGGAGTTATAGCCATGAAACTGATCATTGCCATTGTCCGCGATGTCGATAGCGACCCGGTTTCGCATGCGCTCACTTCTGCCGGATACCGTGTGACCGGCGTAGCTTCCAGCGGCGGCTTCCTGCGTAAAGGCAGAACCACTCTGTTAGTTGGCGTGGAAGACGAACAACTCGAGCCAGCCATGAACATCATCCGCAGCTCTCTTTCTCCCGAAAAAGAAGAAAAAGGCAAGCGTGCGGTCATTTTCGTGGTCAAAGTCGACCATTTCGATCATTTCTGACCGACTCAAATCTCAACATACCCGGAAATTCGACGAGCCTTTCAACGCTGTCGAAACTCAAACCTGTTCCCCATCGTATATCTTTTTAACATAACAACTGCTTTTTTTCCTCTGGAGGAACGCAATGGATTTCGGTCTGGCTTTTTCATATATTTTCAAGGACCCCAACTGGTTTAAAAAAGTCGCTATCCTCAGCCTGGTTGGATTGATTCCGATCATCGGTCAACTGATCGTGCTGGGTTGGATGCTGCAAATCACGAAACGGGTTATGAATCACGATCCGAATCCCTTGCCCGATCTGGATTTTGGCGGAGATTTGACCCACGGCTTCATGGGTTTCGTTATCGGCATCGTCTATACTCTGCCGATCACGTTATTCAGCGGCATTACCTCGATTCTAAGTGTCGTAGTGGAACGCTCCAATGGCGACCAGGGACTGATTGGCATTTACTCCCTTTTCAGCATCTGCCTGAGTTTATTCGCCTTCCTTTACGGGTTGTTCGTGGGACTGCTCATTCCGGCAGCCTACACCCGCTACCTGGAAAAGGAATCACTTGGCGCTGCCTTTGATTTTGGCGACGTTTTCAAGCAGGTGCAGCAAAACCTGGGTGCCTACTTCATCGTGCTGCTCGGCACCATTGTGGCTGGTTTGATCGCGCCACTTGGTCTGATCGCCTGCATCATCGGTGTGCTGCTGACCTACACCTACTCCATGGCAGTTATGGGACACTTATACGGTCAGGCACACCTTGAAGCCAACAAGAGCCCGATGGTGGTGGAAATTCCACCCGCGGCATAACCGGTTAGATTACCATTATAGAGCGAACTTAAGTTCACTCTATTATTTTATATTGAGTTGCATTTTATTTGAATTGACGCGATTTAACAATCGCGCTATTTCTTTTCGTGGAACTCTTCCACCTGATAAATCTCAACCGAGAGCGGGTTGCAGCGCCAATAATCCCGTGGCGCGCCCATTTTCTGGCAAAGATGATCAAGAAAACGCTCGGGTTCAGGTAGTTGTTCCCAGACCTGGGGTAAAAAAGTGGCGCGGCGGAAACGGTCGCGCAGCACCACACCATCCACTCCCGGTTGTATTTTTTGAACGAGATCTTCTGCCGAGGTATACGTCAGAGGTTGCGGATTAGTCAGGCGCGAGATTTCGATTTCAATTTCCGGTAACTCGCCTGGCGCTACCGGTGGAAAGCGGTAATCATCCTGCCCGGCAGCCACGGCATGCTCACGCACATCTTCCGCCAGCGGTTGTCGCGCCTCCAGGGTGCCAATACAACCACGCAGCTGCCCCTGAATAGTCAACGTGACAAAACATGCGCCCTTTTCCTGCAGCGCCGGTGAGAGTGCTGTCAAATTAATGTCCGGCAAACGCTGCCCGCGCACCGCACTTTCCAATGCGCTGCGTGCCAAACTGAGTAATTGTTGTTTTTCTGCTTCTGTCAACCCGCCCAATTTTTCGTTACCCGCCCAATCGATGATACAGCCGGTTATGATAAACCAGCGGTCCTCCCTCAGCTGTGTGCTGGATGGCAACCACCCTTCCTATATACAGGACGGCAGTCTCAGTGGGGAAACTATGCTCCACCTTACAATCCAGGCTGACCAGGCCAGCCGTCAGCAGCGGCACCCCGCTTACCAATTCAAAGGTTTCCAAACTAGCGAAACGGTCTTCGTCAGCCGGGGTGCGACCGGCAAAGCGGTCTGAGAGATCCGCCTGCGCTTCACTTAATATTGTAACGCCAAACACACCGCTTTTTTCAACCAAACTTTGCGTACGCGTGCCCACCGTCAGGGTGACGGCCACCAACGGCGGCTCGAGGGAAATGGACGCAAAGGAATTGATCGTCATCCCGTTTCTATTGTCGGCAAAACGGCTGGTAGCCACTGCCACTCCGGTCGTCCAGCGGCGCATGGCATGCCGTAACATCTCAGCTGTGACCTGCATCATATCCTCCAACCCCATTCTAATGTTCGGCAAGGCTGGCAATCAACTTGCATCATACTGCCTGCTCGTTCCACTTATACTTTCGTGTCTGACATACGTCAAGTGCCAAACAGGAGCGGTCGAGACGCAAGAGGAGTGAAGAAAGTCAACGTTCCATTTTTTCAGAGGAAAATTGGCAACTTTTCGCTTTACTGGGTGTAAAATTGGATATTCGATGCCTTTTTCCTATACGAAATTGACAAAGGTATTGCCTTTCAAGGTTTAATTAAGTTACTATCACAATTGCCATGACTGAAGACAGCCTGCCCAATCCCACCCCGCGTGCAAAAGCCAAGATTAATCCCGCTTTCAGCGCTCTTTCGACTATCCTGACGGTGGCGCTGGTTTTAGCCACGCTTTTCACCCTGTGGACGCCGGCCAATTTATTTTCCAACCAGATGCTGGATAATTTTTTTCAAGCCTGGCAGGCTAACCCCACATTGACGATGCCCACGCCGACCCCGTCACCGCGGCCGCGCATAGGCATCGTTGCCGGACACTGGGGGAATGATTCTGGTTCAGTTTGTACCGATGGATTGACCGAAATGTCGATTAATCTGGAGTTGGCTACCAGGGTGCAGCAGCAACTGCTGGCAGAAGGTTATGAAGTTGACCTGCTGCAGGAATTCGATGAAAAACTGTACGACTATCAGGCGCTGGCATTGGTGTCCATTCACAACGACTCCTGCGACTATGTAAATGATGAAGCCACGGGTTTCAAGGTCGCCGCAGCAGCGTCCAGTGCCTATCCGGAGAAGGCTGATCGGCTGGCAGCGTGTTTGACCGACCGCTATGGCAAGACCACCGGTATGAGCTATCACGCCTTTACGGTCACCGAAGACATGACCCAGTACCATACCTTCCGTGAAATTAACACCAACACCACCGCTGCAATCATCGAGACCGGCTTCTTGAACCTTGACCGGCGAATTTTAACGGAACAACCCGATCTGGTGGCGCAAGGGGTCACCAACGGCATTTTGTGTTATATCAAAAATCAGCCCGTTCCATGACGGATGGACTTATGAATGAACCTCAACATGCCCAGGCGCTGCATGCATTAAAGGTAGCCAAACAAGCCCTGCGGGAAGGCCGCCGGAGCGAAGCCTGGCAGCAGGCGCTCCTGGCTTCAGAGTTAGCTCCCGGGTTGGAAGAACCCTGGCTGATTCTCGGTGCTCTGGCTGATGCGACCGACAGCGTTTTCTACTTACGCAAAGCACTGGCGATCAACCCCACCAGCGAAGCAGCCAGAAAAGGTATGCACTGGGCGGTTCAGCGCTTACGTACACAGAGCACCACCCTGCCCCTGGCAGCCAAACCGCTGCATGAGGCAGTTCCTCCAGCTCCAGTTGTGACGCCCGTCAGCAGGTCACGGGTACAAAAACCGAAATCAGTGCGCTCCTGGCTGGTGCCATTGACAGCCGGTTTGCTGTTATTCTGCCTGGGATTTGTCGCCTGGTTGGCTATACCAACCATGCTCTCTCCCAAGAGTACCGCTCAATATGCGGCTCGTCCAGTTGGTGCGCTTTTCAAACCATCACTGACCCCTTCGGTCACCCCGACTCCGACGCCGACCAACACGCCCACAGCCACGCCGACGTCAACTCCTACATCTACGCCTACCGCGACTCCCACCGAAACCCCCACGGAGACTCCGACTGAGACCCCGGTTCCTACCAATACGCCGTTACCAGCGACTGCCACCGAGGTGGTCTACAATGATATTCCCAGTGAAATTGGCAGCGACGAGTTCTGGGTGGATGTCGACCTTAGCGCCCAAACGGTCTATGCCTATGTTGGCGATTCGATCGTCAACAGCTTCCTGGTCTCGACGGGAACTTCAGCTCACCCCACGGTCGTGGGTCAATTCAGAATCTGGATTAAGCTGCGTTACACAGATATGTCCGGACCTGGCTATTACCTGCCAGACGTGCCTTATACCATGTATTTTTATCAGGGTTACGGCTTGCACGGCACCTACTGGCATAATAACTTTGGCACCCCTATGAGTCACGGCTGTGTCAACCTGCGCACCGAAGACGCTGGATGGATTTTCGAACGCGCCTCGGTTGGCACCGTGGTCAACGTGCATTATTAACCTTATGGATGGATTGCTCTCGTCGTTTTTACGATCGCTTTCGCGGCGGGAATTTCTCAAACTCTCCGGCTCAGCCATGCTGGGTCTATTCACCCTGCCATTTTCCAACCAGAGCCTGCGTCCCAACCGGCTAAACCGTACCCAGGAATATACACTGCCTTACGGCCGGGTTACCGCGGCAAAAATTGACGGTTTCGCCAGGCCGTCCTACGGCGCTGACCTGAAGCAGTCGTATTGGGAAGACCTGGTACTGCCAATCACTGGAGTGGCGTTGGGTGACGAAGAGTCGGGTCACAACCGGGTTTGGTATGAACTCAATAACGAAAGTTTCGTCCATTCCGGTGATGTACAACCGGTGGATATCCAGCCCAACCCCATTTTGGATGCGATCGCACCGGGAGGTCAACTGGCTGAGGTGACCGTACCCTTCACTGACGCTGTGTGGCGTTTGCGGCAGCAAGAGTTTCTGGCCTACCGTCTGTATTACGGGACTACTCACTGGGTTTATGGCCGCGTCGAAGATGCCGATGGTAAAGTCTGGTACCGCATCGATGACGACAAATGGAAGATCTCTTATTACGTCAATGCCACTCATCTGCGCATCGTCACCGCGGACGAGATCACCCCGCTCTCACCAGATGTTCCGCAAGAGGAAAAGCGGCTTGAAATCCGCCTACCCGAGCAGGTCGTGATCGCGTACGAATACAATCAGCCGGTGTGGATGGCGCGGACAGCAACTGGCGCCCGCTTCCGCGACGGAGATTACCGCACACCGCCCGGAGCCTACATCACCAACCGCAAACGGCCTTCACGGCACATGGCAGCTGGGGATGGAGCCGATGCCAACAGTTACGATCTACCCGGTGTTCCCTGGGTGTGCTACCTGATGGAAAACGGCATTTCTTTCCATGGCACCTTCTGGCATAATAACTTTGGACGCCCGCGCAGTCACGGCTGCGTCAACCTGTCACCACAGCACGCACAATGGGTGTATCGCTGGACCAACCCGGTCGTGTCGTTGACCACGATGACGGCTATCGAAAAAAACGGTACAATGGTGAAAGTGATCGATACCCCGATGGCTGATTGAGCCGGAGCTTGGTGCTGGATCAATTAACCATTTTGCCCCTAAACAAAGGATAACCGCCATGCCCGAACCGCTTTTTGCCGGCCTGGTAATTGACGAAAACGACCAGGCAGTTGAGGTCGCCCATATCGGCGACGAGGCCATGTACGTGGTCAACGACGCTGGTTTTCGCCGCCACATCCCATCAGAAGTGGTTGACCGCCAGGTGTTGGCGCTAATGAAGGACCAGATTACCGGTCATGAAGATTTGATCAGCGAACAAGCGTCAAAAATGTTAGGTCAGGAAGATATTTTCTCCCGCGCGATCATTGACAACCAGCTTAAAAATATCGATCAGCAGTTGGATGCGCTGCTTAAAAGCGGCATCCCGGAAGCTGGTCGGCAGTACATGGGTATGATGGGGTTTAAAGTGGTGATCAACTTCCATGGCGATGTGATCCGCCTGGATCAGCCCAGTGCCGCCAGCGACGAGGGTGATGAATAATGTCACCGGATGAAAAACGACTATGATGGCGTCTGATTTTATTTTGGATGTGAACGAGATCGATTTCGAATTTGAGGTGATCTCGTACTCGCAGAATACGCCGGTGGTCGTTGATTTTTGGGCGGAATGGTGCCGCCCATGCAAACCTTTGACGGTCATCCTCGAGCGTGTGGTACGGGAAGCCAACGGCAGCTTGCGTCTGGCACGGGTTAATTCCGACCAGAACCCAAATCTTGCGATTCGCTTTGGTGTACGCAGCCTGCCTACGGTGAAGGTATTCAGCGGCGGACAGGTGGTGGCTGAATTCGTCGGCGCACAACCTGAGGGGCGGGTGCGCGAATTCCTGGCGCAAATCGAACCGCCCAGTCCGGCAGCTCTGTTATTCGAGAAGGCTGCCAGCCTAATAGCGGTTGAACAATGGGGAGCTGCGGAATCGGTTTACCGCGAAGGGTTGGAAACAGTGACGGACAGCCCGGAGGGTTTGCTCGGGTTAGCCAAGACATTGTTGGCGCAAGGGAAGACTCACGAAGGCCTGGCGATTTTGACCTCTTTTCCAGCTAGCCGCCGCTATGCCCAGTCGGTGACACTGCTGCCGCTGGCTGAGAAGATGGAACAAATCCGCCGGCATCCCGCTGGTGCGGAAGAAGATGATCAACAGGCCGCATATTGGAATGCCATTCGCCTGGCAGCTCGTGGACGTATCACCCAGGCGCTGGATGGGCTGATGGATCTGCTGCGCTCCGACCGGCGTAATGATGAGGTGAGAAAAACCGTTTTGGCGCTGCTCGAACTTCTCGGCGACGACAACCCGGTCACCCGGGATTACCGCAAAGAGTTGGCGTCGATATTATTTTAGCTTGTCATTGCGAGCCGGTTTGTGGCGAAGCAATCTTCTTGTAATAGAAACTTGTTTCATGGTTTCAGATACTAGGAGATGACTTCGGATCTGATTGCCACATTCCGCTCGATTCAAATAAAGCGGCCACAAACCCTATTGCTTCAATTCCAACAGCCCCCAACTTGTCGGATCACGGAAGGCACGCGTATTGATGGCTGAAATCATACTCTGTTGAACATTTTGGCTTTCGTTATCATTGTCATTCATCGAAAGGGCAAAGCCAAACTGTTTCCCGCCGGAGGGTGAAACACCCAGCACGCTCCAGGGAACCGCAATCTCAGCCCGAATGATGCCGGCCTCATACACAGATGCGATTTTCACAGTCGTGCGCGGACCGGCGACGTTGGTCGGGTAATACAAGTAGGCTTCCTTAACCCCGCTTACGGTGCCTTTACCATAAGAAAAAATCAGCTGGTAATCGTCGCTGTTGAC
>DATMXL010000185.1:0-9477 GCA_035561555.1 Bellilinea sp. | reverse complement strand
TTCCGCCGCAGCAGCGGCAGCAGCAGTTGCATCCTGCGGGCAGATGATGATGACCTTAACGCCCTTGGCGATTAAGCCCTCTACATTGGATTTTTCCAGAGCGGAATCGCCCTGGCTGAAGAGGATCTCAACTTCGTATCCGGCAGCCACAAAAGCGTCCTTGAAACGAGTCTCGTCCTGGATCCAGCGCGGTTCATCTTTAGTCGGCAGAATTACGCCGACTGACAGAGTAGTTCCGGCAGGAGTCTCGCCAGCGGCGGGAGCCTCAGTAGCTGTCGGCGTGGCGCAGGATGCCAACAGCATACTGGTTGCTACTAAAAGGCTTACTAAAATCCATGTGATGCGTAACTTTCTCATTCTTTATTCTCCTTAGATCATGATCGGATAGGTACAGAAAGTGATTTGAGCGTTGTGGGGTTTGAAGAACCACCTCCTTTCATGTTATTCAAATTTAGCAATTTTTACAGCCTATGCAAAAACGAACCCTACCGATAAAACCGTCAAAGTAGGGTCGGTATTCATGGGCGAAATCCGCTATTGGATATCCTGCAAAAATAGTTTTTCCCCATAAGTGTGATCTTCATTGCATGAACCGTCTTGGCAGGCACGGAATCCGACTTATTATAGAACTCATTGCAATGGGGGAGAATGGTCCAGGCGTCCTGCCTGACATAAGAAAGCGTTGACCAAACCGGCCAAACGCTAATGGTGTAAATGTTATAGATTATTATACACCTATGGAGTCAAGATTCGCGCGTTCCAGTAAAAATTCAAGCTTCTGCCGTCAAGCAATGGACAGCCTGAATAAGAAAAGTGTTAATTCTTTTTCGCCTGGTCCAGTTCAGTCGCATCTGCCGACAGGTCGTGGATCCGCCGCAGAAACGCCGATACCCTTTCATCATCCTTCGCGGGGTAGCTGAAACCAAATTCCTGCGCCACACGGCCCGCGGTCTGCCGGAACAAATCTCCCATGGCAAACAGTGCCTGCCAGGTATGCTCCGGATCGGAGTCGGCGTAGGTATCCTCCAATTGCTGCCATTCAGCCTCGCTCAGTCCGGATTTGAGGTACTTGCCGCACTTCCCGGCTGATTTTTCGAAGCCAGTGTTTATTCCAAAATACCACGTCAGCAGCTTCATCAATTGATCGCGAACATAGCCATCCAATATGCTGTGTGCATAGGTCAGCTCGCCGCGCCATAACCCCTTGGCAGCATACACACTCACCCACCAAAATTCATTGCAGCAATCCTCGAACGCTTTGGCGCTTGGTGGCTTGGGCCAATAACCGCGGTCGCTTGGCGCTGGCAGCGCTGCGATCCGCTTGTCCTTATCCAGCAGCACCCTGGACAGGCTGTCCTGCTGGATTGTGTCAACGCTTTCGAGGGGATGAAAGCTCAGGTCAATGCGGTTGCCGTCCATGAATTGCATCAGGTAGGCATAAGTGCCATTGTTTTCCGGTTCCGGATTGCCCATGTCATCCGGCAGTTGCAAAATCATCAGCTCGCCGAAATACTGCGGGATGCTCAGGTCACCGCGGAAGGCATCGACATCCTTTACATAGCAGGCGATATCGTAATCTTGGAAAGGATCCTTCGCAGCATTCGGGTTGACGCGCGAACCGTTCATCACCACCGCGCGGATGTCCTCTCGGCTGCCGGCAAAATTATGGATTAACGCGAACATCTCAGCTTCGCTGCGCATAGGACCACCTCTGACGGAATCGTTATTTTGTTGGATAGGGATATATTAGATGACTTTCCAACTGGAGGGAAGCGCTGCAGCCGCGTTAAATAAAACCAGGGCTGCCCTTTCGGACAGCCCTGGAATACCAATAAACAATTTAGCGCTTGCCGCCGTCCCACACCATGAACGGCATGTTCACCACCACACCCGGCAGGCTGGTGGTGACCTCGCCGGCACTCTCTGCGGCCAATACTTCTGCCGCTGACTTCAACTCGCGCGCCTTGGACTCATCCGTCCACTTGACCAGGATGATCTGGCGCAGCGGAGAATAGCCATCCGTACCGGGCGGTTTATTAAACACATCTGGCTGGAAGCCCAGCGGTCCCATGCCCTTGAGTCCATTATCAAAAACGTATACATCTGCCAGTGCTTCGACCGGCACCTGAGCCAGCGCAGGCACATACAGCACCGGCGACTTCATCATCTCAGATAGTGTCGCGGCAATGTCGGCATCCGAGGCTTCGGTATGCGAGAAGAAAATTTCCTTGCCTTCGGCATAGGCTCGGCCAGCCGGGACGCTGGCAAAGTCGCCGGCACCCTGAGCTGTGCAGGCTGCCAGAACCAGGGTCAAGGCTGCCAGTGCTGCCAAAACCATCAGCTTACGATTATGAATAAATTTGGAAAGCATGAATCAGAACTCCGTAAAGGGGTTAACCGGTTGGATTAGATTCCTGGTATGTTAATGGAAGGCTGGGTCATGCACCATCCGCCATTTGATCAAATTAACCACAGGCAGAATCGCCTATATAATTGAACAAGCGATGATGGTAAACTCTACAAGTATTTTCGCATTGTGTACTTATTAGATTGACATATTCGGAGATAATATTGGTAAACCTTCTCGTCGCATTCGTAACAGGATTGACCACTGGCGGTTTGAGCTGTCTGGCAGTTCAGGGCGGACTATTAGCCAGCTCGCTGGCTGGTCAAATTGAAGCCGACGTCCAAAAAATGCAGGTGCGCTCACGCAAACGCCGCAAGGATCTGCGCGCCCCGGCTGCCAACCGTTCGCATTTGGCTGCCCCGATCCTGGCTTTTTTGACCTCCAAACTGGTCGCCTACACCTTCCTTGGCTTTTTGCTCGGCCTGGTCGGGCAGATGTTCCAGCTCTCGCCCGCCACCCGCGCCTTCCTGCAAATTGCCATCGGCATCTTCATGCTGGGCTCAGCCTTGCGCATGTTGAACGTGCACCCCATTTTCCGCTACTTTGCCTTCGAGCCGCCCGCCTTCCTGCGGCGCAAACTGCGTAAGACCGCCGCTGACGGCTCGCCCGAATCACTTTCCGCACCGCTCTTCCTGGGTTTTATGACCGTGTTGATCCCCTGTGGCGTCACCCAGGCCATGATGGCAGCTGCGCTAGGCACTGGCGATCCACTGCAGGGCGCAGCTTTGATGTTTGCCTTCACCCTGGGTACCAGCCCGGTCTTTTTCGCGGTCTCCTACTTTGCCACCCAGCTGGGCAAGAAACTCGAACGAAATTTCACCCGCGTGGTGGCTGTGGTCATTCTGGTTTTGGCCATCCTGACCATCGACAGCGGCATCACTCTGGCTGGCTCGCCCGTGTCGCTTTCGCGCTGGGCCAGCGGCATTTTTGGCAGCACCAATGCTCAGGCTGCGCCGGACGGTCTGACCCTGGGTGGATCAGCCGCAGCTGATTCAGGTGACGGCACCGTGGTCACTGTAAATGTGCAAAATGACGGCTACGAACCGAGCGTGGTGCATGCCAAAGCCGGTGTGCCGGTGACTTTGCGCATGGTCTCCAAAAATGTACGCTCCTGCTCGCTGGCGCTGATCATTCCCAAGCTGGACCTGTTCGAAATCCTTGACCCGACCGGTGTAAAAGAAATTGATATCCCAGCCCAACAAGCCGGTTCCCGCATGCCGTACTCCTGCTCTATGGGCATGTACAGCGGCACCATCATTTTTGACCTGTAAGCAGAAAACAACAACATGACCCAAAAAATCACGCTGAAAATTGCCGGCATGGAATGCCCCAACTGCTCCATGAACCTCGAGCGCATTGAAGACAAGCTCAAAGGCGTCCTGTTCGCTGAAGCCAGTTACCGCAAGCAGCAGATGGTGCTGGAATTCGACGAGACCATCGTCACGCTGGATCAGATCAAAGCTGAGGTCAAACGCCTGGGCTACCAAGTCGCCGGAACACTCTAAAGAGAATAGCCATTACTGGTACTGCGGGACGGGTGTTTAATCCCCGTCCCGCATTTTATTTCCCGATGTTTTTCATTCCCTCTCCATTTCTCGAATCTTCTGCGCAAATTGTGGACTGTTCTTGTATAATAATCCCCTCAATCCGCTTCACCAGACCGTAACGGAGCCCCCCTTCCATGGCAGAACTCAAAACGAAAAAGACCGACGCAAGCGTCGTAGCTTTCCTCGACAAAATCGAGTATGTAAAAAAACGGCTGGATTGCTACACCATCCTGAACTTGATGAAGTCGGTCACAGGGTTTGAGCCCAAAATGTGGGGAGAAAGCATCGTTGGGTTTGGCTCATACCATTACAAGTATGCCACCGGTCATGAGGGAGATATGCCCCTGGCCGGCTTCGCTCCGCGGAAAAATAATTTGACGATTTACATCATGCCCGGGTTTGAACGTTATCCTGAACTGATGAGCAAACTCGGCAAGTATAAAACCGGGAAATCGTGTTTATATATTAAATCCATGAATGACGTCGATCCCTTGGTATTGCGTGAATTGGTCAAAGAGTCTGTCCAATGGGTGCAAGCCCAATACCCCCAGGAGGGAAATTCATGAGCAGCTTGGATAAAGCCGTCGAGACTCAATTAAACAATATCGAGAAAAAAACTGGCAAAAGCTTGGTTGAATTAACCGCGTTGATCCAGGCCAGCGGCTTGACCAAACACAGCGAGATTCGCCAGATGATCATCGACAAATTCAGCCTGGGTTACGGCGATGCCAATGCCCTGGTGCATTTTGCTCTCAAATCTGACGCCAAACACGACGTGAAAGCCCGCGGACTGACCTCTGCCGATGTGGTCGACGAGTTGTATGCCGGCCCCAAGGCCGACCTGCGCCCCATTCATGACCGGGTCATGGCGGTGGCTGAATCCTTCGGCGAATTTGAAATTGCGCCTAAAAAGACCTACCTCAGCCTGCGCCGCAAGCGGCAGTTTGCCATGGTCGGCCCCGCCGCCAAAAACCGCGTGGAGGTCGGCCTCAACATGAAAGGCATTGACCCCACTGAACGCCTGATCCTGCTGCCGCCCGGCGGCATGTGCCAGTACAAAGTCAATTTGACCGCAGCCGACCAGGTGGACGCCGAATTCATCTCCTGGATGCGCATCGCCTACGATAACGCCGGATAAGGAATTACCAGTAGATTACCGGTTATGGCCGTCATCCTGAGGGAGGGACTTTTACGACCGAAGGATCCCGGCGCCGATGCATCAGACTCTTCGCTCCGCCCAAATAACCTGTAACACAAAACTCGCGGTCTTCCCTGACACCGTCCGCCAGAACAGGTGTGCGTCCCGGATGGGATCAATTTGCGTGGCGATTTGAAAAATCGCCCTACATGATCATTCCAGTTGTCATCCTGAGGGAGTGACTTTTACGACCGAAGGATCCCGGCACCGATGCATCAGACTCTTCGCTCCGCACAAATAACCTGTAACACAAACTTCGCGGTCTTCCCTGACACCGTCCGCCAGAACAGGTGTGCGTCCGGGATGGGATCAATTTGCGAATTTGAGCGCATTAACAACGCCAATGGCGCCAGTTATCCGGCCCAGGATGAAGTCTTCTCCGCTGCCTGGCAGACGGAATTGAACCTGTTAAACCAGGCCCTCCACGCCGAAACGATTGAAGAGACTGCTGTCCTTGCCCGCGATTTCCTCACGCAGCGGTCAAACCGCCGTGCCGGCCAGAATTTACCCCAAAAGTTGATCGACCTGGAACGAACGCGCGAATGGGAAGAAGGCATCGCTAAATACACTGAGCTTGCGCTCTCCGTTTTGGCATCTGCTACTACCAGCTACACCCCGCTGGAAACCCTGTCTCAGGACAACGAATTCAAGAATTATCGCGATGCCGCCCGCAATTGGGATCAGGAAGTCCAGCAAATCCGGCTCATGGCCAAAGACGACGGCGATGGCCGCTTCTACTACAGCGGCTTTGCCCAGGCTGCTTTGCTTGACCGTCTGGCACCCGGTTGGAATGACCAACTCTTCACCGAAGGCGTCTGGCTGGAAGATTTACTGGATCAGGCAATTCCTTAAGCAGCAGCGGTTTTTTCGGCAATCACATCTTTCCCAAAAATCGCAAAAAACAGGGTGCCAAGCAGTCCAAAGCCAAACGCGACCAGGAAATTCACCTGCGGCGAAATATTCCACAACCAGCCGGCGCTGAAGGCCGCCAGCGAAACGATCACATCCCGCAGCAGATAGTACAACCCAAACATCCCGGCTTTCTGCCCCTCCGGCGCCAGGTCCATGATCAGCGCCTTGCGCGTCGGTTCACCGAACTCCTTTAGCCCGCGGATGACGAACGCCAGCACGAACATCCAGAAACTATGCGACAGCATGAAGATCAGCGGAAACAGGGTAAAGAAACCAAAGGTGATGGCCACAAACGGTTTTTTGGACCCTTTATCCGCCAGGTAAGCCACCGGGATATACACCAGCATGGCGGTGACCATTTCGATGGTGGTCAGCACGCCAAAGGTGATCGGTGACAGACCATTGTTTTTCACCACCCAGATGGCCATAAAGGCATACGGAATTTGCTCGCTGAAGCGCACCAGAATGTCGGCTGCCAGCAGGATGCGGAACGAGCCGGACATGCGGTTGAGCAGCTTGAGTGGGTTGCCTTCCGCCTTGGTTGTCCTCGGCCGCTCCTCGACGAAGCGCTGCTGCACCACCAGCGCTACCCCCGCCAGCACCAACGCCGCCATGAATGCATAACGGATGCCGTCCACCTCGCCCTTCCAGGTGATCAGCAGCCCGCCAATAATCGGACCCAGCGCCATGGGAATGCGCCGCACCAGCGAGTGCATCGATACCCCCATGGTGCGTTTCTTTTCCGGCAGCACCGCCGCCACCAGGCTCATGGTCGCCGGTAGCGAAATGGCCGACCAGGACAGGAACAAGGCTGCTCCCAACAGCACCGCCCACCAGGCCGGAATCAAGATGACCACCAGGTAACCCGCCATGGCGATCAGGTTGAACACCAGCAGCGCGCGTTTATAGCCCAACCGGTCGCTCAGGTAGCCGCCCGGAAACGAATACAACGCGCTGAGCAGGTTGTCCATGCCGTTCAGCGTGCTGACCGCCAGCGCACCACCCCCCAATGCCAGCAGGTACACTGGCAGAAAGCGCTCGGCCATATTCTCGCCCATGCCCACCAGAATCGCCATAGCCAGCATGGCTGCCATGCTGCGGTGCAGCCCCAGGAAATTCAAGAGGCGGCGAGTCCAGGACAGTGAATCAGGTTGCAGGGCAGGCTGGGTCAAGTGGACTCGCTTGGGAGTAGATTAGAGGGTGTTCCGGCGTAGTAATTGAGCGTTGATCGCCACAACGATCGTGCTGAGTGTCATCAGAATGGCACCCACTGCGGGTGAGAGCAGAATACCGATGGGTGCCAGCACCCCGGCTGCCAGCGGTAAAGCCACCACGTTATAGCCGGCTGCCCAGCCCAGGTTCTGGATCATTTTATTGTAGCTTTTTTGGCTGAGATTGATGATTTTTACCACATCCAGCGGGTTATTGCGTACCAGGATGATCCCGGCCGATTCGACTGCCACGTCTGTGCCGCTGCCTACCGCGATCCCGACATCTGCGCGGGTCAAGGCCGGCGCGTCATTGACGCCGTCCCCGACCATGGCTACCTTCCGACCTTTAGCCTGCAGCTCACTCACCTTGGCGTCCTTATGCTCCGGCAGCACCTCAGCAAAGTATGTGTCAATGCCAAGTTCCTCAGCCACGGCTTTGGCTACCGCCGCACTGTCTCCCGTCAGCATAGCCACCTGCACACCCATCTCATGCAGCTTCTCCACCGCCTGGCGGCTTTCCGGCCGGATCACATCGGCCAGAGCAAAGGATGCCACCGCCTGCGCGTTTGAGCCGTCATGATTGGACTGGAAGAGATGCACAACACTTTGCCCCTTGGCGCTGGCAGCCGCCTCGAACTGCGTCAGTGGCGCCGGCAGGTTAGTTTTCAGCAGCTCCAACAGGCGCGGACCGCCAACGTAAAGCATATGGCTGTCGCTGTGAGCCTGCGCTCCGCGCCCTTTGATGGCTTCAAAGCCGTGTACCGCCGGCAGGGTCAGGCCACGTTTTTCAGCGCTCTCGCGAATGCCGCGCGCAATGGTATGTTCGGAATCGCCCTCCACCGCCGCCGCCAGCGCCAGCGCATCGTCTTCCTTGATACCGTCTGTCGCCGCCATGCCCACCACGCCGAATTTTCCTTCAGTCAAGGTGCCGGTTTTATCGAATAGGATGGTGTCGATTAAACGCATCCGCTCCAGTGCCAGCCGGTCGCGCACCAGAATGCCGTTGGAGGCGCCCATGGCGGTGGTGATGGATACGACCAGCGGCACTGCCAACCCCAGCGCGTGCGGACAGGCAATGACCAGTACGGTCGCCACCCGCTCGATCACGCCGATGTTAAAGCCGGTTGCGATGATCCAGGCCGCCGCCGTGATCGCTGCCACGCCCAATGCAACATAAAACAGCCAGCCGGCGGCTTTATCCGCCAAAATCTGGGTGCGGCTCTTGGACTGCTGCGCCTGTTCCACCAGACGCATGATGCCCGCCAGCGCGGTCTGATCGCCTGTTGCGGTGACCTGCAGCCGCAGGCTGCCGTCGCCGTTGATCGATCCGGCGATGACTCTGGCTCCAACTTCCTTGTCCACCGGTTTCGACTCGCCGGTAATCATCGCTTCGTTGACTGATGACTCGCCCTCAAGGACCTCGCCGTCCGCCGGGATACTGGCACCCGGTCGCACCAGCAGCCGGTCGCCGCTCTGCAGCTGACTGACGCGCACGGTCTCTGTGCTGCCATCCGGCAGGATGCGCTCGGCTGTGTCCGGCATCAATTTGGCCAGGGCATTGAGCGCGCCGGAAGCCTGACGCACGCTCCGCATTTCGATCCAATGTCCCAGCAGCATAATATCAATCAGCGTGACCAGTTCCCAGAAAAAGTCGGATTGCCCGGGTAGAAACAACGTCGCCACGCTGTAAATAAACGCCACCGAAATGGCCAGAGAAATCAAGGTCATCATTCCCGGCTGGCGGTTTTTGATCTCCGGGACAGCCATTTGCAGAAAAGGCAGCCCGCCGTAGAAGAAAACCGCCACAGCAAATACCGGAGCGATCCACTCGCTGCCTGGGAATACCGGCATTTTTAATCCGGTCATCATTTGCAGCCCCATGCTGAATAAAATGACCGGGATCGACAGGATCAATGACACCCAGAATTTGCGCCGGAACAGGTTCTCATGCCCCGTATGATCCGCATGGTGCTCGTGCCCTCCACCGGTCGCTGAGCCCGTCGAAGCGGAGCCTTCCGAAGTGTGTTCGTGCATCGCGTGGTCGTGCCCGGCCGCTGAGCTGGTCCCTGAGCTTGTCGAAGGGGTCGAAGGGGTCGAGGGGTGGTTGTGTCCTGAGTGATCGTGCCCGGCCGCTGAGCTGGTCCCTGAGCTTGTCGAAGGGGTCGAAGGGGTCGAGGGGTGGTTGTGTCCTGAGTGATCGTG
>DATMXL010000184.1:0-9863 GCA_035561555.1 Bellilinea sp. | reverse complement strand
TAGTACACATTGCTCTGACACGAACCCGGAACCGAGGTGCGCATGATCGAAATGGAAGGGGAAATTCAGCCGGTTGGTGAGTTGTTCCAATCGCCGGATGTCAACACCGCCCGCGAGTTCTTCCGCAACAAATCGCGTGCCATGACCGATAAGCGCATGAGCGTGCCTGAAGCCGTCGCTGCTTTCATCCACGACGGCGACTACATCGCCACCGGCGGCTTTGGCAGCGTGCGCTTCTCGTCCGCGGTGCTGCACGAAATTGTGCGCACCCACAAACATAACCTGGGTTTTTCCGGGCATTCGACCACCCACGACTTTCAGATTCTGGCCGCCGGCAAGGTCATTGACCGCTGCGATATCGCCTATGTGGTCGGGCTGGAGCTGCGCGGATTGTCCCCCAACGGCCGGCGCTTCATGGAAAGCGGCACTGTCCGCACCACCGAATGGAGCAATGCCGGGCTGGGTTGGCGCTATAAAGCCGCCGCCATGGGCGTGCCTTTCCTGCCGGCGCGCGTGATGCTCGGCAGTGACACCCTGCGCTACAGTGCCGGGCGCCTGATCACAGACCCCTTCACCGGTCAAAAGCTGCTGGCGGTGCCGGCGCTTTACCCGGACGTCGGCATCATCCACGTGCACCAGGCTGATATCTACGGTAACTCCCAGATCGACGGCATCAGCATCGTCGATCTCGACCTGGCCAAAGCCTCGAAGCGCCTGATCGTCACCACCGAGCGTCTGGTTGAGACAGACGAGTTCAGGCGCGACCCGCGCAAAACCTCCATCCCCTACTGGCAGGTGGACGCGGTCTGCCATGTGCCCTACGGCAGCTATCCCGGCAACATGCCTTTCGAATACTTCTCCGACGAGCAGCACCTGACTGAATGGGTCAAGGCTGAGCAGGATGAGGAATGTTTTGCCGGTTTTTTGGATCATTATATTTATGACGTCCCGGATTTTGAAACCTATCTGCGGCTGGCTGCCGGCGAAGAACGTCTGGCAGAATTACGCAGCCTGGAAATTCTGAAACGGACTTAGGCGAAACATGGTCCTCACGAACACCCGCTACAGCCTGATGGAATTGATGATCTGCGCCGCTGCCAGCCAACTGGAAGACAACCAGACAGCGGTGATCGGCACCGGCGCCCCGCTGGCGGCTGCCATGCTGGCGCAAAAGACCACCGCCCCCAACCTTGTGATCCTGTTCGAAGCCGGCGCCATGGCGCCCATCCTGGAACGCCTGCCCATCTCGGTCTCCGGCTCTGAAACCCAGACTCATGCGTTGGTGCACGGCAGCATGGACGAGGTGATGGAAGCCTGTCAGCGCGGGCTGGTGGACTACACCTTCCTGGGCGGGGCACAAATTGACCAGTACGGCAACCTGAATTCGACCATGATCGGCAGTGATTATCGCCGGCCTAAAGTACGCTTGCCCGGCAGCGGCGGCGCCAATGATCTGGCCTCGTTGTGCTGGAAGACCATGGCAACCATGCAGCATGACATCCGCCGCTTCGTCCCCAAAGTGGATTTCATCACCTCACCCGGTTATTTGAGCGGTCCCGGCGCGCGCGAAGCTGCCGGGTTGCCGCCCGGCACCGGCCCCTATAAAGTCATCAGCACGCTGGGGGTGATGGGCTTTGATCCGGAAAGCAAGCGCATGCAGGTTGAGTCCCTGCACCCTGGCGTCACGAAGCAGGACATCCGCGCAGCTACCGGCTTCGAATTGCTGTTCGCAGCCGAAGTTATGGTCACACCGGAGCCAACGGAGCAGCAGTTGGAGATCCTGCGGACCCAGGTCGACCCGGACGGCATGATCCTTGGCAAGCCGGAACGCCAAAAAAGGGGATGAAAAGCCGGATATTTCGGGTGATCTCTCAATAAATGTTAATTTGATTGGTATAAGATATCATTATAGGGACACTTTAGTTCATGGCATCGAAAGGACAGCCCAATGGATTTTAAGTGGACGGAAGAACAAGAGCTGCTGATTCAGAGTCTGGAAGAATTGCTGCAGCGTGAAGCCCCTGAATCGCTGATGGCGGAGCTGGACGCCAAACATGAGTTCCCATTCAAGTCCTGGCAGGCGCTGGCGGACAACGGCATACTGGCGCTGGGCATCCCGGAGGAATATGGCGGTGTTCCGGCAGACATTACCACCCTGACGTTGGTGTGCGAAACGCTGGGTAAATACGCCCTGCCGCTGGGCATCATTTACTCGCTGGGCATCATTACCATTCGCGACATCATTCAATTTGGCTCGGAAGAAATCAAAGCCGAAGTCCTTGGAGGCTTCGTGCGCGGCGACCTGCCGGTGGCACTGGGCATCACCGAACCGCAGGCCGGTTCGGACGCTGCCGCCATGAAAGCTACCGCTCAAATTGACGGCGACGACGTGATCCTCAACGGGCAAAAGATGTACTGCACCCTGTCCAAAATTGCCAAGTATATCCTGTTCATGACGCGTGATTCACAGGGCGCCAACCCGTACGCCTCCATCTCCATGTGGTTGCTGCCAACCGACACGCCCGGGCTGCGCTTCAACCTGCTCAACAAAGTCGGCTGGTGGACCGTGCCAACCTATGAGGTTTTCATTGAAAATGCGCGCGTACCGCGCAAGAATCTGGTAGGGCAATACAACTCCGGCTGGCCGCAGCTGATGGCCAATTTTGAAATTGAGCGGCTGGCATTGTGCGCGGCATCGGTCGGCGCGGCTGAAGCCGCCCTGGATGATTCACTTTCCTACGCCAATCGCCGTGTTCAATTCGGTAATCCCATTGGAAGCTACCAGGCGGTGCAGCATATCCTCACCGACATGGCTATCAAAAACGAAAACATGCGCAATTATATTTACAAAATAGCCTGGATGATGGACCAGGGCATGTCAGTGCGGCACGAACACGCCATGTGCAAGCTGTATGTGGCCCGCGCCGCCTGCGAAGTGACCGATTCAGCCATGCAAATCATGGGCGGGTTGGGCTATATGATGGATCACCGCGTGCAGCGCCTGTGGCGCGACATTCGCCTGATGCGTATCGGCGGCGGCACCGACGAGATCATGTACAACATTGCCGGGCCGCAGCTGCTCAAACAGGCCCGCAAAGGCTGAACCTCATCGGATTAGGAATGGAGCCTGAATGAAAATTGTGGTGTGCGCCAAACTCGCCCCCGATGCGAGCGACATCGAAGTCCGCAGTGATGGCACGATTTCGCTGGAACGCGCTGAATGGCGCATTGGCAGCTTTGATCTGCAAGCCATTGAGGCGGCGGTGCGGCTGAGAGAGCTAAATGGCGGCAGTGTCACCGCCCTCAGTGTTGGTCCGCTGCGCATCAACAATTCCAAGCTGCGCAAGGACTTGCTTTCGCGCGGACCGGATGAGCTGGTGTTGGTGGCGGATGACAAGCTGCTTAACGCAGACACCTCTGTGACCGCGCGGGTGTTGGCGGCTGCCGTACAAAAAATTGGCGGAATTGATCTGGTACTGACCGGTGAAGGCTCGTCGGATTTATATTTCCAGCAGGCTGGGCTGCAGTTGGGTGAACTGCTCGAGCAGCCGGTGTTCAATGCCGTCAGCCGGATTGAGGCTGCTGGAGGCAGCCTGAACGTGGAGCGCAGCCTGGAAAATGAAACCGAAGTCCTGGATGTACCGCTGCCGGCAGTGTTGGCGGTAACCACCGATATTCATACCCCGCGGCTGCCCAATATGAAAGAAATCTTATTGGCGTCCAGGAAACCGGTGCTGGAGTGGACTCTCGAGGATCTGGCTTTGGCTGACGGGGAAAAACAGCGTGTAGAAACCGTCAGTCTGCGCGCCCCGCACCCGGTGGAGCGCAAACGCATTTTGATCGAAGGCAGCGCAGAAGAAGCCGCAGAGGCGCTGACTGCCTATTTGAGCAAAGAAGGTGTTCTGTAGAGGCGCGCATGGCTGCAAATACGGATATTTTCCTCTTCTCTGAAAAACCGGTACTGCAGGCTGAACTCATCTCAGCTGCACATACATTAACCGCTCAAACCGGCGGTCAGGTCATCGCTTTGGTGCTTGGCCCGCGTCCTGACGCTGAATTAGCCTTCAAACAAGGTGCGCAGCAGGTATTCTGGTTGGGCGAGCTTCCGCCAGACCGTTTGGTGGATGATGTTGTGCCGACGATCGCCGCCGCTGTGCAGACTCATCAGCCTTTTGGCGTGTTGATCGGCGCAACTGTCCGCGGCAGGGCGGTAGCCGGGCGGCTTTCAGCACGCCTGGGCGTGGCAGCCTTGACGGATGTGCTCGAATTTCAGTGGGAAAAGGAAAATTTATTAGCCCGCCACATGGTTTTCGGCGGCGGGGCTGTGCGCGTTGACCGACCCTTGACCCAGCCCGTCATTGCCACCATCGGCAGCGGCATATTCGACGCTTCTACCTCGCTAACAGAGACTTCCGATACAATCCAATCCATCGACTGGGTCGAACCTGCCTGGCAGGCCAAATTGATCGAGCGCCGCGCCCGCGGTGGGGGAAGCGTCAATCTGGCAATTGCCAAGCGGGTGGTTTGCCTGGGTCGCGGCGTCGCGCAGCAAGAAGACCTGGCTATGATCGAGGAGTTGGCCCAAATACTTAGTGCTGAGGTTGCCTGCACCCGTCCGCTGGCGGAGGGACTGGGCTGGCTGCCGCGCGAACGCTACATCGGCATCTCCGGCGCCATGATCAAACCCGACCTATACCTGGGCATTGGCGTCTCCGGACAGGCTCAGCACACCATCGGCATGTCCGAGTCGCGCGTGGTGGTCGCCATCAATAAGGATCGCAACGCTCCGCTGGTTGCTCAGTCGGATTACGCCATCGAAGGCGACCTGTATCAAGTGGTGCCGGCGTTGATTCGCACGCTCAAAGCGCGAAAAGGGAAGTAGCCGTGGCTGACGATGTTTTCGATGCCATCGTGATCGGTGCCGGTGTGGCGGGCAGCAGTGCTGCCTACCGTCTGGCTAAAGCCGGCCTGCAGGTGGTGTTGATCGAGCGCGGACCTTTCCCGGGTAGTAAAAACCTCAGCGGCGGCGTGCTCTACGGTCGAATTTTGCACGAGCTCATCCCCAATTTTTGGGAGACAGCCCCGGTCGAGCGCGCCATCACCAATCAGGTAGTAAGTTTCTTGAGCGCCGACTCGTCCATCAACCTGGATTTCAAGACCGAGCGCTTCAACCAACCGCCCTACAACGGTTTCACCGTGCTGCGCGCCCGTTTTGACCGCTGGCTGGCTGAACAGGCCGAGGCTGCGGGTGCCATGCTGGTGCCGGGTATCAAGGTGGACGGCGTGATCAAGCGCGACGGTAAAGTGGTAGGCGTCACTGCCGACAGCGAAGAGATGCTGGCACGGGTAGTGATCGCTGCCGACGGTGCCAACTCTTTTATTGCCCAGCAGGCCGGGCTGCGCGATAAAATCCCGACCGGGCACGCCGGTGTCGGTGTCAAAGAGGTGATTGGCTTGCCGCGTGATGTGATCGAGGAACGTTTTCACCTGACCGGCAACGAAGGTGCGGCCTACAACATCGTCGGTTATGCCACCCGCGGCGTCCCCGGCGGAGGATTTTTGTACACCAACCTGGACAGTATCTCGGTCGGGCTGGTGATTCACCTGGAAGAGCTGGTTGAGCGTCAGCTCAAACCCGCCGAAATTTTCGAGGATTTCCTGGCTCACCCCATGATCGCCCCCTTGATCAAAGGCGGTAAGATGCTGGAATACGGCGCGCACCTGGTACCGGAAGGCGGGCTCAAAATGATGCCTCCGCTGGCAGCTGACGGCTTGCTTTTGGTGGGAGATGCGGCTGGTCTGGGCGTCAATAACGGCTTTGTGGTGCGCGGCATGGATCTGGCGATCGGGTCGGCGTTGGCGGCTGCCAACACCATCATCAAGGCTCACAAGGACAATGATTTCAGCGCTGCCCGGTTGAATGCTTACCCGCGGCGGCTGGCGCGGTCCTTTGTCCTGCAGGACATGCACACCTATGCCCGCGCTGTCGATTTTATGAAGAATGAGCGTCTCTTTGGGGCTTATCCGGAGCTATTGGCCAATGTACTTACTGACATTTACCGCCAGGAAGCGCTGCCGAAGAAAAACCTGGTGCCGACGCTGCTGAACAATCTAAAAACTTCCAAAATCTCCCTTTTCGATCTGGTGAAAGACGTGCTGGCAGGAGGACGCGCCGTATGAACCGCTTATCGGTAACCGAAAAATTAGCTGTTAATAAATACGAACTGGATGAAGGTCACCCGCACATTGAGGTGAATGAGGAAGTCTGCCGTGCTAAATGTGCGAATCTGGCTTGCCTGTACGTTTGCCCGGCCAATGTCTACAGCGAGCAAAACGGCAAAATCGTGGCTGACTGGGCCGGCTGCCTGGAATGCGGCACTTGCAAAGTAGCCTGCCCATCCGATGCGCTGCAGTGGGTCTACCCGCGCGGCGGTTTTGGCGTCATTTACCGCAGCGGCTGAACCGCTCCAGGGGTGAAAGTGGAAATCTTACAATCCAGCGTGCAGATCAACGACCCGGATTTCAAAACCAACGAACACCACCAGCGCTGGCTGGCGGAAGAATTACGCCAACGGCTGGCTCGGGTGCGCCAGGGCGGCGGTGAAAAATACCAGCAGCGCCAATCAGCTCAGGGAAAAATGTTCGTGCGCGCTCGCATCGACCGGCTGCTTGACTCAGGCTCGCCCTTTCTTGAACTATCACCGCTGGCAGCCTGGGGTGTGTACAACGACCAGGCGCCCGGTGCGGGCATCGTCACCGGGATTGGAAGAGTGGCGGACCATGAGGTGATGATCGTCGCCAACGACGCCACGGTCAAGGGCGGCACCTATTTTCCATTGACCATGAAAAAGCATCTGCGCGCCCAGGACATTGCCGAACAAAATGCGCTGCCGTGCATCTATTTGGTCGACTCAGGCGGCATCTTCCTGCCCATGCAGGATGAAGTTTTTCCTGACTCGGACGATTTTGGCCGCATCTTCTACAACATGGCTCGCATGAGCGCCAAAGGGATTGCGCAAATCGCGGTGGTGATGGGTTCCTGTACCGCCGGCGGGGCTTATGTTCCCGCCATGAGTGACGAAACCATCATCGTACGCGGCACCGGCACCATTTTTCTGGGCGGTCCGCCGCTGGTCAAGGCTGCCACCGGCGAGGATGTAACCGCCGAAGCGCTGGGGGGTGCGGATGTGCATACCCGCCGCTCCGGTGTAGCCGATCATTTTGCCGAGGATGACGACCACGCCCTGGAAATTTGCCGCAGCATCGTTGAAACCTTGCCGCGCAAGGCAGGTAGGCTAGGCGGCACCTGGCTGGACGGTCTAGATCTGACCACGCCAACCGAGCCGCTGTATTCAGCCGCTGAGATTTACGGCGTTCTGCCTGCCAATCCGCGGGCTGCCTATGATGTACGCGAGATCATTGCCCGGCTGGTGGATGGCAGCGCCTTCCGTGAGTTCAAAGCACGCTACGGCACCACTCTGGTGTGTGGTTTTGCCGCCATTCACGGCTATCCGGTTGGAATCCTGGGCAACAACGGGGTTTTATTCAGCGAATCGGCCCTCAAGGGCACTCATTTTATTGAATTATGCGAACAGCGCGGGATTCCGCTGTTATTCTTGCAAAACATCACCGGCTTTATGGTCGGCAAGGAGTATGAAGCCGGCGGCATCGCCAAAGACGGCGCCAAACTGGTGCATGCCGTCTCGACTGTCAGCGTCCCCAAACTGACGGTACTGATCGGGGGGTCTTTCGGCGCGGGCAATTACGGCATGTCTGGCCGCGCCTTCAACCCCCGGTTCCTGTGGATGTGGCCGAATGCGCGCATCAGCGCCATGGGCGGCGAACAGGCTGCCAACGTGCTGCTAACCGTCAAGCAGGATCAATTGGCGCGCGAGGGCAAAGCTCCCCTGCCCTCAGCCGAGGCCGAAGCCTTCATGCGCCCGACACTGGATGAGTATGAACGCGCCGGCAATCCTTATTATTCAACAGCCCGCCTGTGGGACGACGGCGTAATCGATCCAGTCGAGACCAGGCAGGTGCTGGGCCTGGCGCTCTCCGTAGCTCTCAATTCTCCTCGCGTGCCGGGCGGATTCGGCGTGTTCCGCATGTAGGCGGGTTATGTTTACCAGGGTGCTGATCGCCAACCGGGGAGAGATCGCAGTGCGCATCATTCGCGCCTGCCGTGAATTGGGCATCACCTCGATCGCCGTTTACTCGGAAGCCGACCGGCGTGCGCTGCATGTGCGGCTGGCTGACGAAGCGGTGCACATTGGTCCGTCGCCTGCCGGCGAATCATATCTGGCAGGCGACAAAATCATTCAGGCGGCACAGTCTGTCGGTGCGCAAGCTGTTCACCCCGGTTATGGGTTTTTATCGGAGAATCCCGGCTTTGCCCGTGCGGTCCAGCAAGCCGGATTGATTTTTATCGGACCTACGCCAGACGCTATGGAAGCCATGGGAGATAAAGGTCAGGCGCGCAGCCGCATGCTGGCGGCTGGCGTGCCGGTCGTGCCCGGCTACCAGGGGTTGGACGATGACGCGGCATTGGAACGCGCTGCCGCACAGGTGGGTTTTCCGCTGCTCATTAAGGCAGTGGCTGGCGGAGGCGGCAAGGGCATGCGTGTGGTGCGCGAGCCAGCCGGCTTGCTCGAGGCTGCCTCGGCAGCCCGCCGGGAAGCGCTGCATGCATTTTCTGACGATCGCTTGATTATCGAACGCTATATTCCACAGGCCCGCCACATTGAATTTCAAGTGCTGGCTGATCAACACGGTCATATTGTGCATTGTTTCGAGCGTGAGTGTTCGCTGCAGCGGCGCCACCAGAAAATCGTCGAAGAGACTCCTTCGCCTTATATGAATGAAGTCCTACGAACTCAAATGGGTTCGGCGGCTGTGGCTGCTGCACTTTCTGTCGGCTATACGAATGCCGGAACGGTCGAGTTTATTGTGGACCCGCGAACAGGGGATTTCTTCTTCCTGGAAATGAATACCCGCCTGCAGGTTGAGCACCCGGTCACCGAGCTGACCGTGGGGCTGGATCTGGTGCAATGGCAGCTGCGCATCGCTGCCGGCGAATCCCTGCCTTTCAGCCAGGCGGATCTAACTCAACGCGGACACGCCATCGAGTGCCGCCTGTATGCCGAGGATCCCTCCAATAATTTTTTGCCCGCCACTGGTCCCCTGCTGACCTTTGCCGAACCGTCCGGCCCTGGCGTGCGGGTGGACAGCGGTTACACCAGCGGCGACTCGGTCAGCATCCATTATGATCCGCTGATTGCCAAGTTGATCGTCTGGGGTGAGGATCGACCTGCAGCCATTAGGCGCATGTCCGCGGCGCTGCGCGGAACGGTGCTGCTGGGCGTCACCCACAATGGTCAATTTTTACAGGATGTATTGGCCGATCCCCAGTTTATCGCCGGCGACTTTTTCACCACCTGGGTTGAGGAGCACTTTGGCAGTTGGCAGCCGCCTAACTGCGGTCTGCCGCCGGAAATTTTGATTGCCGCAGCGCTTACCCAGCAGCAGCCCGTTCCGACCAACCCCAACATACCCGATCCCTTTAGCCCCTGGCGTGCAGCCAATGGTTACCGGGTGGGAACAGGTTAGCCCAGGAGATCCAACCTATGCAGTTTCGCTATCAATCCGGAGAGCAACTGGCTGAAATCACGCTTGAACGAGCCGGTGACGGTTTCCAGGCTGTGGTTAATGGTCAGGCTTATACTGTCGAAATCCTCGACCAGCAGCCCGGAATGCTCAGCCTGCGCCTGGATGGCCGCCCTTTGACTTTTTATTGGGCGCAAGACGGCAGCCGCAAATGGATTGCACAAGGCGGTTGCACGTACTGGCTCGATCCGCCCGCGCAG
>DATMXL010000183.1:0-11233 GCA_035561555.1 Bellilinea sp. | reverse complement strand
GCTTCCGCGAAATCCACCGATCTGATGACCGGCAAGGTCGGATTTTGGGGCACGATTGTTATTGTAAGTAGAACTTAGTTTCCAGCCCCTCAATCCGACCTTCAATGGCTTGACCTCCCATTACCCAACCTACGCTCCGCTACCCTCTCCCTAACTCGGGGAGAGGCATTATAATTCCACCGCACGCATGATCCCGCACGACTCTCTGGAGGCTGATGTTTCGTAAAAACCCACCCGCCAGTCCGGCAGCTGTGACGCCCATTGAACGCGTCACCTCGGTGCTCGGTACCGGCATCAATTGGAAAGGCGACCTGCACGGCAGCGGCGGCATCCGTATCGAGGGCACCTTCGACGGCGAGATCGCTGTGCGCGGCCTGGTCGTGGTCGGCGAGACTGGCCGGGTCAACTGCGAAGAACTGAAAGCCAACAGTGTGGTGATCGCCGGATCAGTACGCGGCAACATCACCGCTGAGAAAATCGAAATCCGCTCGACCGGTCGGGTGTGGGGCGACGTGACGACCGTAGCCTTTGCCACCGAGGAAGGTGCTTTTCTGCGCGGTCAGGTGCGCATGGAGGAGAAGGTCGAGCTGCAATTCGAACCTCCGGCTGACGCCATAGACCAAAATCTACCTGCCGATAATACAACCGATATTCAGGGGGAGCAACCCGCTTGACCACTGCAGAAATCATTGCACTTGCCAGCGAGGTGCTGGGCGTTATCGCTGCCACCATGCTGTTGACGCTCAGCCCGCGCTTTAAACTCCATGCACCGCTCACCTTCAAATACCCGCAGCGTGAGGCGATCGCGGCTGCGTTGGTGACCGCCGCAGTATTTATCGCCGGCTTTGTCTTATTTCGCGGTGAAACGCCCACGCCCATCACCGGGTTGACGGGATCCACGCCCACCCTGGAAGCCCTCAGCCAACATCTGATCGCAGCGGGAGTCGGCCTGGTGCTGGTTATTATCGCGCTGATTTACCGCCGCCAACCCGTGCGCAGCGCCGGCTGGAACCGTCCGCTGCTGACGCCGGCATTCCAGGTCGGCATCGCCATCATCATCCTGACCATTTTCCTGCGCGGAAAAATTACCACACTGTTTGACGGCATTACCACAACCGAAACCAGCGCGCTGCTGATTCTGGCAGCGTTGGGGTTGGCTGAAGAGACCGTCTTTCGCGGCTACATTCAGCCGCGCTTCATTTCACGACTGGGTGAAATACCCGGCTGGCTGTTGACCTCAGTTCTGTTCGCACTGTGGCAAATTCCGCGGCTGCTGGGCGAACCCGGTCAGACCGTTTTGATTGGGGTCGGATTGGGGCTGGTGCAGGGGCTGTTGGCCGGCTGGGTGATGCAAAAGACCCGGCACGTACTGGCTCCCGGGCTGTACCGCGCCATCTCCGGTTGGATCGCCTTTTTAGGCTGATACTGGCCATTCATCCCTCTTTTTCGAGGCTCAACCCATTCTATGAGTAAATCCAACACCCATCGTGTGCCCATGTCCTCGCCAGATCTGACTGACGCCGAACGTCAGGCTGTTTTGAACGTGCTGCAAACCCCCAGTTTGAGCATGGGACCACAAATTACCGCCTTCGAGAACGCATTCAAATCCTACACAGGAATGAGCCAGGCTATAGGCGTCAATTCCGGCACCGCCGGGCTGCATTTATGCGTCCGCGCAGCGGGTATTGGTGCTGGCGACCTGGTCCTGACGACCCCGTTCTCCTTTGTGGCCTCCAGCAATGCGCTGCTTTTCGAACAGGCGGTGCCAGTATTTGTCGACGTCGATCCGCTGACCGGCAACATGGACCCGCAGCTGACTGCCCAAGCTGCTGAGGATCTGATGGCTGGCGGCAGTGCGGCTCAGCGCTGGCTGCCGCGTCAGGGTGCTCCAAATGGGGGACAGCTCAAAGCTATTCTGGGCGTTGACGTTTTCGGTCAACCGGCGGATTGGGATGCGCTGCAAGCGACCGCCAACCAGCACCGATTGAGTATGATCGAAGATTCGTGCGAGGCGCTGGGAGCGGAATACAAAGGCCGCAAAGCCGGCACACTGGCTGAGATGGCCATTTTTGCCTTTTACCCCAATAAACAAATCACCACCGGCGAAGGTGGGATGATTGTCACCAGCGATGAAAAAGCTGCCAGCCTGATGCGAGCGCTGCGCAACCAGGGGCGCGCTCCCGGCGACACCTGGCTGTCTCATACCTACCTGGGGTACAACTACCGGCTGGATGAACTCAGCGCGGCGCTGGGTGTGGTGCAGATGAACCGGCTGGAAGAATTGCTGCTCAAACGCGAACAGGTGGCTGAATGGTACCGCACCCGGCTGGTCAAGATTGCCGGCGTTAAAGCACCGTGCATCGATAAAAACACCACCCGCACCAGCTGGTTTGTATATGTGGTACGGGTCGATCCGGGCGTGAACCGCGAGTCGCTGGCTCAGCGGCTGGAAGAGCGCGGCATCCCGGTGCGGCCGTATTTTCTGCCCATTCACCTGCAGCCCTATATGGTCGAACGCTTCGGCTACCGACCCGGCGACTTCCCGGTCACTGAAGACCTGGGGGCGCGCGGTCTGGCGCTGCCGTTCTCGGGCGTGATGACTGAGGAACAGGTTGACCTGGTGTGCCGCACGCTGGAAGACGTTTTATAAACTCATGGCCACCGGGCTGCCTGTCACCTTTTTACCGCCGCGCCGCCGCGCCCTGCTGCTGCACATCCTCGCGGCGATTGGGTTTTTGGCGGTCAGCGCGGTCAGCCTGATCCTTGCGTTACAGCAGCAAGTCAGCGGTATTTTTAGCCTGCTATTGCTGCTCTCTGTGGCATTTTTTATCCCCTTGCCGGTAGTCTTGTATCGCGCCTACGCCCTTTATAACGCCGCCTACACCCTGGAACGCGACGGGCTGCGAATTCGCTGGGGCTTGCGGGCCGAAGACATCCCATTGACAGAGATCGAATGGGTGCGGCCGGTCACCGACCTGGGTTTCCAGCTGCCGTTGCCCCGGCTGTCCTTTCCGGGGGCGATTTTGGGTCTGCGCAAAATAGAAGAGCTGGGCGAAGTGGAGTTCCTGGCTTCTGATGCCGCTTCGATGTTATTGATCGCTGTGCCCAAAAAAGTGTATGCCATATCGCCGGAAGATCGACGCAGCTTTATGCGCGCCTTCCAGAATGCAATTGAAATGGGCAGCCTTTCACCGCTGCCGGCCTATTCGGCGGAACCAGCCGCCTTTGCCCGCCGCGTATGGGATGATCGGGTCGCACGCGGTTTTCTGGTGGCTGGCCTGGTGTTGACGGTGGCGTTGCTGCTGTTGGTCAGTTTGATGATTCCCGGACGCAGCCAGGTAGCGCTTGGCTTTAATAACCAGGGGCTGCCGTTGGAACCGGTGCCGGCGCAGCAGCTGCTGTTGCTGCCCGTATTGGGAATATTTGCGTATGTTGCCGATCTGTTCATCGGCTTATTTTTCTACCGGCGGGAAGCTGAACGTCCGGTTGCGTTTTTATTGTGGATCAGTTCAGCCATTACCCCGGCTTTATTAATTCTGGCCGTGCTTTTTATTCTATAATCCATCCGGCGGTTCGACATCCTTCATGAATGCTTTCACTCCTGACTTTTCCTGGATTCAACTGGCAGCCGGGCTGGGTCTGGCCATTTTAATTGTCGGCGCGGCTTATGTGGTGCACAGCCTGTCACTTTCAGGTGCTATTGCCGCGGTAGTCTTAGGCACAGTCATCTTCGGATTGGGCGGATTACCCTGGGCGGTGCTGCTGGTGGGTTTTTTTGTATCGTCATCAGTATTGTCGCGCCTGTTCAAACGGAGTAAAGCCGCGGTCGACGAGAAATTCTCCAAAGGCAGCCGGCGGGACGCCGGCCAGGTGCTGGCGAACGGCGGCGTAGCCGGACTGCTGGTGATAGCCCAGGCTGCCCTTCCTGCTGCTGACCTGCTCTGGGTAGCGGCTGCCGGTACCCTGGCAGCTGTCAATGCAGATACCTGGGCTACTGAATTAGGCGTGCTTTCTCGCGCCAACCCGCGGCTGCTGACAACCGGTAAGCCGGTGGAAAAGGGTACTTCAGGCGCTGTGAGTTGGGGCGGCATACTGGCAGCCCTGGCGGGCGCGGCTGTCATCGGGCTGCTGGCGCTGATCGTCTGGCCCGAGTATGCTGGAGGAGCCAATGTGGCGGCTGCACCACTGCGTCTGGGATTGATCGCGTTAGCGGGTTTGGCTGGAGCATTCGTTGATTCACTGTTGGGCGCTACGGTCCAGGCTATGTATTACTGCCCCAACTGCGCCAAGGAGACCGAACGTCACCCGCTGCACACTTGCGGTACGCCTACCCGGCAAATTCGCGGCTGGCGCTGGCTGGGTAATGATGGGGTCAATTGGATGTGCGCCGTGACTGGCGCGCTGGTTGGCGCATATTTATGCGTGGTAATTTTTTAAGCCAATTCGACATAGGAAATTATCTTGTTTAAACAGCATTCCGCCCGAACCGTATATTCCACCTTTACCATCGCCACCTCCCTTTTCTATGCACTGGCTTTTGTGGTTAACATGGTGTATTTTGTCACCGTAGCCAAACTCGACGCCTTGCAGCTGGTATTGGTGGGAACAGCATTGGAACTTTCGATTTTTGTGTTCGAAATTCCTACAGGCGTGGTGGCTGATACCATTTCCCGGCGTTTGTCCGTGATAATGGGCGTCTTCATTATCGGTGTCGGAATCTTCCTGATGGGCTTCATTCCGCGATTCCTCCCCATTTTGATCGCACAGGTGATCTGGGGGTTGGGATACACCTTCACCAGCGGCGCACTGGATGCCTGGATCAGCGATGAGGTCGGGGAGGAAAATGCCCCGGCTGTGTTTCTGAACGGGGCCAAAATGAGCCAGTGGGGCGGTCTAGCCGGCGTGCCGATCAGCATTTTACTGGCGCAGGGGCAGCTCAACACCCCTATTCTGGTCAGCGCCGGGCTGTTCTGGATTTTAGGCTTTTACTTGATCCGTTTTATGCCGGAGAATGGATTTAAACCCACCCCGCGGGAAGACCGCACCAACTGGCAGCAAATGCTGCAAACCACGCGTAAAGGCATCGGTATGCTAAAGGTGCGTCCGGCGCTGGCAAGTATTTTGTTCATCGGATTGTTCTTTGGGCTATATTCGGAAGGCTATGACCGGCTGTGGAATGCCCATATTCTGGAACAATTCACCTTCCCGGAGCTGTTCGGCTTGAAGATGATCACCTGGTTTGGCATCATGGAAGCCGTGCAGCAAATATTGATCATTGTGGCGGTCAGCCGGGTCGAGAAACGCGCTGACACCAGTCAAACCCCTACTCTGGTGCGCGGGTTGGCCTGGTTAAGTGCCGCACTGGCTGGCTTCCTGTTGCTTTTCGCTCTGGCGGGCAACCTGTGGCTGTCGGTCAGTACGGTCATTGCCATTGGCGTGGTGCGCGGGCTGATCTGGCCGCTGTACATCGCCTGGGTTAACCACCGCCTGGACTCGTCGGTGCGGGCGACGGTGCTGTCCATGTCCGGCCAGGTCGATTCCATTGGACAGATAGCCAGCGGACCGCTACTGGGTGTGGTGGCTCGCAACTTTGGTATACGCACCGGCCTGCTGGGTTCAGTGTTATTGCTTGTACCTGTGCTGCCGCTGCTGCTGCGCCAGCTTAAAAATGGCGAATCCATGCCAGAGATGGCCATTTCACCCGAATTGCAACCATAACACAACGTTATTGTTCAGACATCTGACAATATACTAAAATCAAGGATGAATATCAGGCGGTTATTGGGTACTTTAATCGTTCCAATTCGACTTTTAATTTCATACAATGATCAAGGGTGTCCTGCGCATATTTTATTTTCAGGCTGCAGGACAGCCCATTCATGTTTTCTAACCCCATTATTACCCCTAAGCGAGGAAACCGTATGGCTGAGGAAGATCCCCGAATTCTAGAATTGCGCGCACGCCGCGCTAAAGCGCAGAAAGCAGGCGGAGAAGAACGGATTGCCAAGCATAAAGCTAAAGGCAAGCTGACCGCCCGCGAGCGCATTGCTGAACTGCTCGACGCTGGTTCTTTCAATGAGGTTGAGACGTATTCGGCTCACCGCAGCGAAGATTTTGGCGTCGGCGACCGAATCGAAACCGACGGTGTGGTCACCGGTTTTGGTACGCTGGAAGGCCGCACCATCTACGTATACGCCCAGGATTTCACCGTCATGGGTGGGGCATTGGGTGAAGTTCACGGACGGAAAATTGCCCGCCTGATGGACCTGGCGGCGCAGAGCGGCTCTCCGGTTATTGGCATGATCGACTCCGGCGGCGCTCGCATTGGAGAAGGTACCCGCAGCCTGTGGGGTTATGCGCAGATCTTCCGCCGCAATACCCTGTACTCAGGCGTTATCCCGCAGATCAGCCTGGTCATGGGACCCTGCGCTGGCGGCGCGGCTTACTCGCCCACCGTCACCGACATGATCATCATGGTCGAGAAACAATCCTTTATGTTCCTGACCGGACCGGATGTGATCAAATCGGTCACCGGCGAGATCATCGACATGGAAAGCCTGGGCGGCGCCGCCGTTCACCTGGGCACCAGCGGCACAGCTCACCTGACCGCCCCAAGCGACAAGGAAGCCATTGCTCTGGCACGCCGCATTCTGAGCTACCTGCCTTCGAACAACACCGAGAATCCCCCATTTGTCGATACCGGTGACGATCCTTTCCGCGCTGACGAAGAATTGAACCATATCATGCCGGCGGATGCCAACGAACCCTACGATATGTATTCAGTCATCAACCATATCGTCGACCGCGGCAGCTTCGTCGAACTGCAAGCCACCTTCGCCACCAATGCCATCATCGGCCTGTCCCGCATGGGCGGCTCTACGGTCGGTGTCGTGGCTCAGAATCCGGCTGTCATGGCTGGCTCGATGGAAATGAACTCAGCCGACAAGATCGCCCGCTTTGTGCGCTTCTGCGACGCTTTCAACATTCCACTGCTCACCTTCTGCGACTCCCCTGGATTCCTGCCAGGTGTGTCTTCCGAACACGAAGGTGTCATTCGTCACGGCGCTAAAGTGTTGTTCGCCTACTCCGAGGCTACCGTGCCAAAGATTCAGGTAACCACCCGCAAAGGCTATGGCGGTGCTTACATCGTTATGAGCTCCAAGCTGTTAGGCGCCGATCTGGCATTCGCCTGGCCCAGCGCGGAAATCGCTGTGATGGGGCCGGAAGGCGCTGCCAATGTTGTTTACCGCCGCCAGATCGAAGCCGCGGAAGACAAGAATGCCGAACGCGCTAGACTGGTGGAAGAATACCGCAAGACCTTCCTCAATCCCTACGCTGCTGCCGCGGATGGCTACATCGATGATGTGATCGAGCCGAAAGAGACCCGCAAACGCGTCATCGCTGCCCTGATTGCCCTGCGCGAAAAGGCAGAAACGATCCCCGCCAAGAAGCACGGGAATATTCCGCTGTAATCCGGAGCAAAACATGACAGAATTGCTGAATCAAGGGTTATTAATCGCGGCAATCGGCATGGGATTGGTGTTTTTGGCGCTGATTCTTCTGTGGGGTCTGATGGCCTCATTGGGACGCATCCCGGTAGGTCGGAAACCAGCCGAGGAAACTGCCATTGCAGCCGAAACGCCCGCCGTAGAAGCGGTCGAAGCCGTCAGCCCGGATAATTCGCTGCGCATTAAAGCAGCCGCCGCGGCTGTTGCCATTGCACTTGGCCTGCAAAAGTCCGCTACCCCCACCGCGCCAAAATCCCCCAATGCCGTCAGTTCCTGGCTGGTCGCCCGCCGCTCCAGTCAATTCAATCAGAACGCCGTAATCACAAACCGTAAAAGTCGAGGCTCTGCGCGATGAAAATCACTGTAAAAATCGAGGATCAAGAATTTCTCGTTGAAATCGAAGATCTTTCCAGCCGCCCGGTCATGGCAACCATAGAAGGCCAAACCTTCGAGGTATGGCCTGAAGAAGCGGCGGTTGAGACCGTCACTGCGGCACCCGTTGCCGCTCCCCGGCCAGCCGCAGCTCCTGCCCGCCCGGCAGCTGCCCCCGTCTCCGTGACAGACGCATCTAAAGCAGTCACCGCTCCACTGCCAGGGACAATCGTTGCGATCGCCGTGAAAGAAGGACAGGCAGTCCAGGTCGGACAGGAATTGCTAACGTTGGAAGCCATGAAAATGAAAAATTCCATTCGCGCTTCCCGCGGTGGCACGGTAAAAGCCATCCTGGTGCATGTTGGAGATCAGGTACGCCACGGTCAAGCGTTGATCGAGTACGCTGACTAAGGAGCGTATATTATGGACTTTACTCAACTGATCGCTGATATTTCCAAAGGCTTCACCGCCTTCACCTGGGGCAATGCGGTCATGATCGCCGTCGGCTTGGTTTTAATCGCACTGGCCGTGCTCAAAGAATACGAGCCGGTACTGCTCCTGCCGATCGGGTTTGGCTGTATCCTGGCCAACCTGGGCATGTCCACCGAGCATGGAGTCTTCAAAGTGCTCTATGACTCCGGCATCGTGACCGAACTGTTCCCCCTGCTGATCTTCATCGGCGTGGGCGCCATGATCGACTTCCGCCCGCTGATCGCCATGCCCAAAATGGCGCTGCTCGGCGCTGCCGGCCAATTTGGCATCTACGCCACGCTGCTGCTGGCCATCCTGTTGGGCTTTCCGCTCAACCAGGCAGCCTCCATCGGCGTCATCGGCGCCATTGATGGACCAACCTCAATTTTCGTGACCAGCAAACTGGCGCCTGAACTGCTGGCGCCGATCACAGTGGCAGCCTATTCCTACATGAGCTTGATCCCGGTGATCCAGATTCCGGTCATGAAGCTGTTGACTACCAAAAAAGAACGGCTCATCCGCATGGAATACGCCGCCAACCCGGTGTCAGACAAGGTGGTGATTGCCTTCCCGATTGTGGTGACGGTGCTCATCAGCCTGCTAGCTCCGGAAGCCGCCCCGCTGATCGCTACGCTCATGTTGGGCAACCTGCTGCGGGAAAGCGGCGTGGTCGAACGCTTGAGCAAGTCGGCGCAGAACGAGATTATCAATATTTCCACGCTGTTCCTCGGCTTGACCATCGGCGCCACCATGACTGCAGCCAGCTTCCTGACGGGTAAAACCCTGCTCATTCTTGGCCTGGGTTTCCTGGCTTTCGTGATCGACACCGTCGCCGGATTACTGTTCGGCAAGCTGATGGCAGTCATGACCCGCGGCAAGATCAATCCGTTGATTGGCGCTTGCGGCATCTCCGCCTTCCCGATGGCTGGACGGCTGGCAGCCCAGGTTGCCAAGGAAGAGGACTTCGACAACTTTATCTTGATGCATGCCATGGGCGCCAACACCGCCGGTCAGCTCGGCAGTGTCATCGCCGGCGGTCTGCTGCTGGCTCTGACGCTCGGCATCATGGGTTAATGGTTTCAGCATAATGAAAAAGAAGCTGCCGGTACCGGCAGCTTCTTTTGATTATCAGTAAGGCCTATTGCTCTACATCCAGGCGGTAACCCAGACCGCGCACCGTTTTGATGTAGCGCGGATGGCGCGGGTCATCTTCGACGGCCCGGCGCAGCCAGCTGACATGCACATCCAGCGTGCGGGTATCCACCGTATATTCGGTTTCCCACACCTGCTTGAATAAGGCTTCGCGTTCGATCACCTGCCCGGGATGGTCCATCAGGGCTTTGAGCAGAGCAGCCAGGCGCGGCGTCAGAACGGCTTGATGGTCATTGCAATGCAGTGCACGCGTCTCCAGATCCAGCGTAATTGGACCAACCACCATGCCATTCAGCGGTTCCTGCGGCAGGTATGGTTTGAGACGATTCAACACTTTCTGGAGGGTGAATGGCATGCGCAGCACCACATCAGCCATCAGCCCATTGCCCGGGTCGGCGTCCTTCTCCAGCAATAGCAGCATGGGTACACGCGGGGCACTTTCGCGCAGCGCGGTCGCGATGCGCTTGCCGCTGGTGCGCAGGGAATAAGCATCGATAACAATAATATTCGGGAAAAACTCGTGCAGGATTTTTACACCAGCACTGCCGCTCTGAACGCTGCGAACCTGGTAACCCTTGGCGATTAATCCGCCATAGAATGAAACCCGGTCATTGCGTTTACCTTCCACCAGCAGTATCTTGGTATTCCTTGGCATTGGTCGCGTTCCCGATCCCTTCATTCTGCAAAACCATCCAACAGGCTGGCGGTAAACTTAATTTAATGGACAAAACGTCCGCCGTTATTTTCCCCCCGGTGCAGAGTGAGCCGCCGCCCCGGGACTCGGATCATCTCTCAAACCAATAAATGAGGTACATGGCTGAGGATGCCGGCGCCTCCGTGGATCTGGCAGTCAGCACAAACACCGCTAAAGGTTTGGCTATTATACCAAAACTTAACAAATGTTAGCGAAATTGAATTGTTAACATTGTCTGTGTTTTGTCACTGACTGAAAAACCTTGACAGCTGCCCGGCCTGCTCCGGTTGCATCCAACCATCCCCCGTGTTAGAATAATTCAAGTCAACCTACAGGGCTTCCTGGTTAATTTTGACCCCTTGTTTACCTGAGGAATGCGTATGGCAAAGATGATCGAAGTGGTGATCGACAGTGTCCGCGTCAGCTTGACCAACCAGCAGCGCATTGTGGTGCTGCGCGAGGTCAACGCTGAACGCTACCTGCCGATATGGATCGGGCCGTACGAGGCCGAGTCCATTACCATTGCGCTGCAAGAGATCGAAGTTGCCCGGCCGCAAACCCACGATTTACTCAAAAATATGATGAACACGCTCAACGCCCGCCTGGTGCGGGTTGAGGTGATTTCTTTGCGCGATGATGTCTTTTTTGGCAACCTGGTGATCGAGTACAACAGCCAGCTGCTGGATATTGACACCCGCCCGTCCGACGCGCTGGCGCTGGCTGTGCGCGCGCACGTGCCTATTCTGGTCTCGCGTGAGGTGATGGATTCAGCGGGCATCATCCCCGAGCAGGATATCCAGACTGAGGAGGCAGGCGCTGCCGGCCAGTCATCCGCGGAAGGCGGGGAACCCGAGTCGGATGAACGCCTGTCTGTTTTCAAGGATTTTTTAAAGAAGTTGAACATTGACGATTTATCCGAAGGTCCCAGCGAGGGTGATCAGGATCCGGACAAGGATGGGCCGCAGCGGCCCTTATAGCATCGGAAACAGCCCGGGGCCGCTTCACCGCCCCGGGTTTTTCAAGGATTATCGATAAA
>DATMXL010000182.1:0-4479 GCA_035561555.1 Bellilinea sp. | reverse complement strand
TACTTGCCTTCCACCTCGAGGAACTCGTAAGGCGGTTTGGGACCGGTGTAATTGATGTTCGTCTGGCCTTCGGCGGGATGCAAACCCTGGCTCTCGTCGTCGTACTTGAACCAGGAATGCGAAACGTACTCGGTGATACTGTCTCCGTCCAGCGGATGCACTGTGCTCAGATCGCGGTCCAGGATGATGCCGCGCGGGAAGAACAGGTCGCCAGCTTTATCCGGATCGGATCCGTCAATCAGCGGGAAGTCGCCGTAAGACATAAAATTACCAAGGCCTTCACCCAGGGTGGTCCAATCCAAATAGAATGGCGCCACTGCCAGCACGTCCGGCAGATAAACTTTCTCGACAAACTCTTTAGCTTTGGCGAACAGCGACTGCAGGTGCGCGATTTTTTCGGCATTAATGGCCGACTGGCTGTTGGGGTCCACCGGAATGGACATGCCGCCCACCAGGTAGGTCTGCAGGTGCGGGTTCTTGGCACCTAAAATGGCGTGCGCCTTGATCACCTCGCGCTGCCAATCCAAGGCTTCCAGGTAATGCGCCACAGCCATCAGGTTGGCTTCCGGTGGCAGCTTATAAGCCGGGTGACCCCAGTAGGCGTTGCCAAACGGGCCTAACTGACCGCTGGAGACATACAGCTTGAGCTTATCCTGCACACCCTTGAAGTAATCGGCGCTGGATTTGGACCAGTCCGAAATGGATTGGGCTAAAGCCGAGGTAGCTTCCGGATCGGCTTCCAATGCGCTGACAATGTCCACCCAGTCCAGCGCGTGCAGGTGATAGAAATGAACGACATGATCCTGAACATACTGAATGGCTTCAATGATGTTGCGGATTAAACGGGCATTCGTTGGGATCTGGATTCCCAGGGCATCTTCGACAGCTCGCACGGAGCTGAGTGCGTGTACAGTCGTTCAAACACCGCAGATGCGCTGTGTAAATGTCCACGCATCGCGGGGATCCCTCCCTTGAAGGATGATCTCGATGCCACGGAACATGGTGCTGCTGCTCCAGGCTTTGGTCACCACGCCGCCATCCACTTCCACTTCAATGCGCAGGTGGCCTTCAATGCGGGTGATCGGATCAATGGCAATCTTGGTCATGTGGTCTCTCCTTGGTTCAAGATGGGAAAATTACAGGCGTTTGATGGCCTTGGGAGTAGGTTCTGGGAACATGGGCAGGAAGCGCACCGCGGCATCGAACATGATGAAACCGAGGCAGGTCAACCCGACTGTTACCGCCAGTTCTTGCCATGTGGGCAGATAGAACGCGCCGCTCATGAAGATCAAGGCTGCGTTAACCCGGTTGATGATTAAGCCGGCAATCGTGAAAACGGCCGCCCAGGTAATGCCATGCGCATCATTGCGTGTGTTCGAATCGCTGAAGAAGAAAATTGGAATCAACACACCAAAGATCATCTCAACGATAAACATGAAGGCCGGCGCGCCGCCCTGCAACAGATACAGATATTTGCCTGTTATGACCAATTCGGCCATTCGGACTACAAAATAGCCGCCCAGGATCCAGGGAATGGCCTTCACCAGGCTGGCCAGCATTTTGATCTCGAATGGGTAGCCATAGGTGCGCGAGGAATGGAATGACTCGAACACCACCATAGCCAACCCGGCTGCGATGGCGGTCACATAAAAGTACAGCGGGAAGAGCGGTGAGTAAAACAACGGGTGAATTTTATCGGGGAGGATGGTGAGCATGGTCCCCAGGGTGGATTGGTGCATGGTTGACAAAGTGACGCCGGCGATGATCAGCGGGATCTGGATGGCGCGGATAATTTTCAGCGGCACCTTCCAGTGCAATGCATCAAATACCACCGGGCTGAACTCCAGCGCCAGCACGGTCAGGTATAACATTACGCACCAGCCAATTTCAAACAGCGGCGAGTGGATGTTCCAATAGATGATCAGATGCCAGATGCGCTGCGGCTGCGAAAGATCGACCAGCAAAGTCAAGCTCGCCAGGATGTAGCTGATGAAACCGGTCAAAATCGAGGGGCGGGCAATGGGATAGAACTTCTTCAGGTTGAAGATATATACAATGGCTGCCACAGAGAACGCGCCGGCAGCCAATCCGATGCCGCTCATCATATCGAAACTGATCCACAACCCCCAGGGACGTCCGTCGCTCAGATTGGTGGTGGCGCCCAAGCCAAAGATCCAGCGGTAAACCGACACACCCATCCCAAGCGCGCCAAGCACCCACATCAAAATCATGCCCGGACCTAGCGGATAGCGGCGTAAACGGATTTCTCCAAGTCGCAAGGCCATTTTACGCCTCCTTTCCTTTCGGCGTGTTGCTGCCGCCATTATTGCCATTATCCCCGTTGTGCCCGTTGCTGCCATTGCCATTTCCCCCGTTTTTATCCTTGCGGTGGGTGCGCAGGTAGATGGCGGTGCTTAGGGTCACCATGACGCCAATGACGCCCAGGGTGCCCTGCATATACGGCCAGGTAATGTCTGGCAATGACACGTCGTTTTGTTCCGGGAAGCCGAGCTTGGTGAAATCCAGGTCGGAGATATACAACATGGAAGTACCGCCAGCTTCTTTTTCGCCGTAGATGTGTTGGATATAATTGCCTTCGCCTACCAGACGTACGCGGGCTGTATCCAGCATGGCTTTACGCGTGCCATAAATCAGCGCGCCGGTCGGGCAAGCCTCGCTGCATTTGGGCTGCTCCCCGTTAGCCTGGCGGTCAGCGCAAAAGTCGCATTTCTGGATGAGCGGAAGCGGTTTTTCCCACTCAGTCTTTGGTACGGAGAACGGGCAGGCAGCCATGCAGTAACGGCAGCCGATGCAGCGCTCTTTGTGATAGATAACCGGGCCGCTATCCAGTTTTTCCAGCGCGCCCACCGGACAAACCGAAACACAGGCGGGATGGATGCAGTGCATGCACTGGTTTTTGACGAAGGAGTGGCTGGTGTCATCTTTGTAGAGCTTAATGATGGTCCAGGTTTTAGAATCCAGATCGTGCGGCATTTCGTACAACCCGGTTGAATCCACCACAGGGTCCAGCCCGGCGCGCAGTTTACAGGCGGTCTGACAGGCCCGGCAGCCCACGCAAATGGTCGAGTCATACAGCATGGAGCCGGTTTCGTCGGTATTTTGCTTGGCACTCGCGGTTTTAACTGGAGCGGCTGAGAGGGCCAAGGCTCCCAGGCCGGCTCCGGTAGCTTTTAGAAAATCTCTGCGATTTATGGGCATGATGACCTCCCTTAGTGGCCTTCGTGGCCTTCTTCAGAAGGTTCTTCCTGGCTGACCTCGGGGGTGACGCCCTTGGCTCGGCCGGTGATCACCGTATAACCGAATGCCAAAGCTGCGCCAGCCACCACTCCAACCGCACCGGCGGTTATCGCTGCGCCTTCCGGCGTAACCTGTCCCTTGATCTCGCCGACCGCCGGGTAGGTGGTGGGCGGGAGGAAAGTATCGAGCTCGATCGGCACGTAGGTGTCCTGATCCCAGAAATCCGGTTCGGAACAACCGATGCACGGGTGACCGGCACCGATAGGCCAGTTGGTGCCATCGTTGTACTTGATAATCGAACAGTTGTGTTTGCTGATCGGACCTTTGCAGCCCATTTGATACAGGCACCAGCCAGCCCGGTGACCAGCATCACCCCAGGCGCGCACAAACTCACCGGCATCGAAATGACCGCGGCGCTCGCAGTTGTTGTGAATCAACTGGCCGAAGGCAAATAAGGGCCGGTGCAGTGAATCCATCTCCGGCAAAGCGCCAAAGGTGAGGAAATGAACTACCGTGGCCGTCAGGTTTTGCGGATTCATTGGGCAGCCAGGGATGTTCAGGACCGGTTTGTCGGTAATCAGGTCCATCACCGCCACAGCACCGGTGGGATTGGGCTTGGCCTTGGGTATGCCGCCGAATGTGGCACAATTGCCAACGGCAACCACCGCCAGTGCGTTGGAGGCTGCCTCGCGCAGCAAATCCTCGGAGGAGCGCCCGCCAATGCAGCAGTATACGCCATTGTCTCCGATGGATGGCGAGCCCTCGACCACCAGCAGGTAACCGCCCGCGGCAATGGTGGCGGCTTTGGCTTCCTCGGCTTGCTTGCCAGCTGCAGCCATAATGGTCTCGTGGTAATCCACTGACAGGATGTCCAGAATGACCTCGCCCGCCGTGGGGTTGTTGGACCGCAGGAAAGCCTCGCTGCAGCCGGCGCAGTCCTGCAGTTCGAGCCAGATCACCGGCACCCGTTTTGGCGCTGTGAGCGCTGCCTCGATCCAGGCTGCCGATTCCTTTGGCAGCGCCAGTGCTCCGGCCATCAAGCTGCAAAACTTGAGGAAATCGCGCCGAGACACACCCCGGTCTAACAAAGATTGCTTAATGCTAAATTCCTGGAAAGCCATAGACCCCTCCATGAGTTCAGGACAGCGACGAAGCAGCGATGATATTTGGTTGAGTTGGAAAACGGGAGTTTGTGAAAAGCGTAACAATAAAGGGTACTAA
>DATMXL010000181.1:0-34910 GCA_035561555.1 Bellilinea sp. | reverse complement strand
GAGGAAACCCGTTCGCTGTATGGGGACGGCATGTTTGGCGGCGATTACCAGGTATCCGGCGAAATTATGGACGAAGTGTTCGCTGCCGCCCTAAGCGATGTTCTGGAATTTATCCAATTTTGAAGTAAGTTCAATTCTTCCAGAAAAGGTTAACGAATTTAAACATACTGTTAAAAAACCGGGTATAATATCTTAAAGAACTTCTAACCCCTAATGGCGTACCCGCCGGATGAGGTTTTTCTTTAGGCTTATGTTCGTCTGGATAAAGCTGGGCGTATTCCCTCCCCTTGGGGAGGTTTCGGTAAAAGTTAAATCGGGCGCAGAGATGCCCAATTCACAGGAGCAGGGGAACTCATTTCCTATCCCTATAGAAGTGTTTCGCCTAAAATGTCTGGCTCATGCAAAAATTAAGCGATCGACATTCTGTGAATAACTGCAAATCTGGAAACAGGTTAACTGGAACCACGGTTTAGACCTGAATAGCAAGCATGGTTTGGGTACTGACCAACCCAGCATAGATTAAATCCAACCTCTGATGCCTACCCGGGTATGCTGCGTTGGCAGTTTGCGGAACCGATGGGTAAGATCACAGCACTGAAGGTCCAAAAACGCAATCCGAACCGGGTAAATGTTTACCTGGATGACGAATTTGTCTTTGGATTGGCTCGCATCATTGCAGCCTGGCTGCACCTCGGGCAGGAGTTGAGCGCGGAAAAAATTACCTCTCTCCAGGCACAGGATGCAGGCGAAGTGGCTTACCAGCAAGCTTTGCACTTTATATCTTTTCGACCGCGATCCGAAGTCGAAGTACGAAAAAAGTTGGCCGAAAAAGGAGCTGAGCCCGAGATCATCGAATCAGTTTTGGCGCGATTGCGCACTGCCCAACTTGTGGGTGATGAGCAGTTTGCCCGGAAGTGGATCGATAACCGCAGCACTTTTCGACCGCGCAGCCACCGGATGCTGCGCTATGAACTGCATCAAAAAGGGGTAGGCGAAGTATTTATTCAACAGGCTCTGGCGGAAGCAGATAATGAGCCAGACCTGGCGTATCAGGCAGGCATAAAATATGCCCGCCGGCTGGAAGGGCTAGACTGGGAGCTGTTTCGCAAACGCTTGAGCGGTTTTTTAGGCCGCCGCGGCTTTTCTTACGGAACGATTGCACCAGTGGTACGCCAGATTTGGGATGACAATCATTCCACTGAGCAATAAACCTGACTCTGGAAAGAGGAATTGGAAAATATGGGAAATTCACCGTTATTAATCATTGGGATCATCATTGTCGACATCATTTTGCTCGTCATTGGCTATTTACTCATTTCACGTTATTTTGCGGAGCGCTTTCGCAAGGATCAACAAACTCGCGCAGATACCGTGCTATTGACAGCTAATGAGAAGGCCAGAGAAGTCGAATTGGAAGCCAAAGACAAAGCGATGAAAGTGCTGCAGGAAGCGGACAACGAAATCAACCGCCGACGGGCAGAAACTGCGCGCGAAGAAGATCGCCAACAGAAACGCCGGGCAGAGTTGGACGCCCGTATCGAAAGGCATGAACAGCGCGAGCAGGTGCTTAACAAGCGTCAGAGCGCGCTGGATAAGCGGACCAATGATGTCGAAAAGATGTATGAAGAGCACTTGACGGAGTTACAACGGATCGGCCAGATGTCGGTCGAAGAAGCCCGTAGCCAGCTGCTTCAAGAGGCTGAGAAAGAAGCCCGCTCCGATATGGCACGCATCATTCGTCAAATTGAAGCCGAGGCACGCTCCGAAGGCGAAAAACGCGCCCGCGAGTTGATCACAGAGTCGATTCAGCGCGTAGCTTCAGATCATGTAGTCAGCGTAACCACTTCGGTTGTCACATTACCAAACGAAGAAATGAAGGGCCGCATCGTTGGCCGCAACGGGCGTAATATTCGTGCCTTTGAACAGGCAGCCGGGGTGGACGTGATCGTTGACGACACACCCGAGGCAGTGACCATCTCCTGCTTCGACCCCATCCGCCGCGAAGTGGCTCGCCGCTCGCTGTCGCGTCTGATCATCGATGGGCGCATCCATCCTGCTCACATCGAGAAAATACTGGGCGAGGAGCAAAAGGAAGTTGATAAAACCATCATCGAGGCTGCTGAAGAAGCTGCCTACGATGCCGGCGTCGCTGGACTGCACCCAGAAGTACTCAAAGTAATGGGGCGCTTAAAATACCGCACCTCCTACGGTCAAAATCAATTATCACATGCGGTGGAAGTTGCCAAACTGTCAGCTGTATTGGCAACTGAGTTGGGAGCAGATCCCGAATCATCCCGCATGGGGGGCTTGCTGCACGATCTTGGCAAGGCCATGGATCACAATACCGACGGCACGCATGCCATGATCGGTGCTGAGTTCGCCAAACGGTATGGCGTCCCAGCCCGCGTGGTTAACATCATTGCTTCGCATCACCACGAAGTCGAGCAGGAAACCATCGAGGCGGTGATCGTTGAAGCCGCGGATGCCATTTCTGGTGCCCGCCCCGGTGCCCGCCGCGAAGATCTGGAGCAATACATTAAGCGTCTGCGTGCATTGGAGGACATCGCCAATTCGTTCAAAGGTGTTAACCAGAGCTATGCCATCCAGGCTGGACGTGAAGTGCGCATTATTGTCCGTCCCGAGGACATCGATGACCTGGCTTCAACCCGGCTGGCGCGCGACATTGCCAAAAAAATTGAAGAGACCATGCAGTACCCCGGTCAAATCAAGGTTACTGTCATTCGCGAGACACGCGCAGTCGAATTTGCGCGATAAGCGGTTTCGAATCTAATCATCCATAGAGGCGTCCATCCGGACGCCTCTTTTTACATCCAAAAATATGCGAATGCTTTTATAATGAACGCGACAGGCACACGGATTTCTCTTATCTTCCTTGAAGGTCTCTGCATGAAACAATTATTGAAGAATATACGCGATGGGAAAAACGTAATCGCGGATGTCCCGGTGCCGGCGCTGCGGCCCGGTATGGCGCTGGTGCGCACCGCCGCCTCGCTGGTTTCTGTCGGAACTGAACGTATGGTCGTCGAATTCGCGGAAAAAGGGTTGGTGGGTAAAGCTCTTTCACGTCCGGATCAGGTGCGTCAGGTGTTGGACAAAGCCCGTCGCGAAGGAGCCGTACCTGCCTTGGAAGCGGTATTTAACCGCCTGGATCAGCCAATGGCGCTCGGTTATTCGTCGGCTGGCACAATCGTAGCGGTAGGCGAAGGGGTGGAAGGAGTCCATGTCGGTGACCGGGTTGCCTGTGCCGGTGGCGGTTTTGCTGTTCACGCCGAATATACGCTGGTGCCGATAAATTTACTCGCCCGTTTGCCCGACTCGGTGGATTTCGAATCCGCTGCGTTTGCCACTTTAGGCGCTATCGCGCTGCAAGGGTTTCGTCTGGCGCGGCCACAAGTGGGCGAGAAGGTCGCCATAATCGGCCTTGGCTTGCTGGGATTATTGAGTGTTGCAATAGCCCGAGCTGCCGGATGCACTGTCTTCGGCATAGACCTGGATCCTACTCGGGTCGAGTTAGCGCAAAAAATGGGGGCTTTTGCCGTGTCGCGGGACGGTGCTGAAGATGCCGGGCGCAGCTTTAGCCAGGGACGCGGCTTTGACAGCGTTTTGATTTGCGCCGATACTGCGTCGGATGACCCGGTAACTCTTGCAGGCGAATTGGCTCGCGATAGGGGCGTAGTTGTTGCCGTCGGCGCGGTCGGGATGGACATTCCCCGAAAAATCTATTACGAAAAAGAGCTTCAGTTCCTGATTTCCCGCTCCTATGGTCCGGGCCGTTATGATTCGAATTACGAGGAAAAGGGGCAGGATTACCCCTACGGTTACGTGAGGTGGACCGAAGGCCGCAACCTCGCAGCCATTGTCGATCTGATCGGCACTGGACGGATGGATGTACATCCACTCATCACCCATCGCTTTGCCATCGAACAGGCGGAGCAAGCCTATGAATTGATTTCCGGGAAATCGGCAGAGCGATTCCTTGGCGTGTTGATCACCTACCCGCAGGTCGAAACGAGCCAGCCTGCCAGCAAAGTAGAGATCTCAGACGCCAAAGCTACAATGCATAAAACAGGCGAGCCTGCCTTGGGCATTCTTGGAGCCGGGAATTATGCCAGTGCCACCTTCTTACCGGTGGTTGCCAGTGTAGGGGGAGCGGCTCGTATTGGGATCGCTTCTGCTGCCGGTTTGACTGCCCGCCATGCCGCCGAAAAATATGGCTTTTCATTTGCCAGCTCGTCCGAGCAGGAAGTTCTGCAGGACCAGCGGATCAACGTGGTTGCCATTCTTACCCGTCATAATCAACACGCACGTCAGGCGGCTACTGCCCTGGCCAATGGCAAAGCCGTGTTCTGTGAAAAGCCGCTTGCTATCGATGAGGACGGGTTGGCAGCTGTTGAGAACGCGCTACAGGCTCCAGACGCTCCGATGCTGACTGTTGGTTACAATCGGCGGTTTGCGCCTTTCTCGCAGCGTCTGGCAGGCTTCCTGGCTAATCGCAGTGAACCGATGGCAGTGCATTATCGCGTCAATGCCGGATTTTTACCGGCTGGACATTGGCTGCACGATCCTGTGGTGGGCGGCGGGCGGATTATTGGCGAAGGCTGCCACTTCATTGATTATTTAATTTACCTTACGGGTAGCGTTCCGCTTCAGGTACAGGCGATGGCATTGCCGGACAACGGACGTTACCATCAAGATAACGTGGTCATGACTTTCACTTTTAAAGATGGATCGATCGGTACGGTGACGTACCTGGCCAACGGCGATAAAACCTTCCCCAAGGAACGTGTTGAAGTTTTCTGCGGCGGGCGGGTGGCAGTGCTGGAAGATTACCGCTCACTCGAACTGACCCACGGTGGGCGCAAGCAAACTCTGAATTCCCGTCTCCGCCAGGATAAAGGCCATCGCACAGGCTGGGAGACTTTCCTGAAGGCAGTCGGCAGCGGTGGTCAACCACCAATTCCCTATGACCAGTTGTTCGGTGGATCCAGGGCTGCCATCGCGGCGGTCCGCTCGCTGCAATCCGGGTCAGTAGAAGTAATAGAGTAAATGGTTGAACCATGGCAGATCCACGGAAATTGCCCATTACTGGCCACGCTGGTAAGCCGTTGGATAACCAGTTTTGGCCGGCTGATCAATCCGTTGGTGCGCTGGCAATTTTACTGCCAGGCTTGAACTACACCATGGATATGCCGGTGATGTTCTTCCCGCGGCGGCTACTTTTGTGGCGCAATGTGGATGTGCTCAACCTCAACCCGAACGCCCGTTCAGCGGAATTTCAAAGTGTTACTGAGATCAAGGAACTCGCCTGGCTGCAAAACGATGTCCAGGCTGGAATGAAGGTCGGTTTGGCTCAAGCCAGGTACCAACGGCTGATTCTGGTCGGTAAATCGATCGGATCGCTGGCGATTGCTGTGGGAGCGGAGTTCGCACAATCCGTGCTGCCCACTGCTTTGGTCTGGCTTACGCCTTTATTTCGTTATGATATTGTCATACAGGCAGCTTTGACCGCAACCGGACCGCAGGTTCACATCTGTGGGGGAGCCGATTCAACCTACAAACCGGATCTACTCCGTCAGATTTTGGCCGTAAAATCCGACGCCAGTGCATATATCGCTGAAGGCGCTAATCACAATTTGGAAGTACCAGGTAATGATCAGGCAACGTTCGCCGGATTCAGCGAAGCCATGTTGATCCTCGGAAAATTTTTAGATTCTGTATTAATGCAATCCACCGCAGGAAAACTCTAGAATGATCCATAAAGCGGGGAGAAAAGCCACAGAATGGTGAGGAAAATCCAGCTGGCCTGGCTGGCAATGAAAGAATTAGGTCCACGGCAAGTCGGACTGTATGCCCTGTATCAACTTGGATTGGCAACCGGACATTACCGCCGCAGTACTCCCAACCTGATGCATTCCACCCAGTTGGAAGAGGTAATTTTCCAGCCTGTTTTTACCATTCCAGCGCGTCAACAACTCGAAGCGTTCATCGGTGACTTGCGGACAGACATTATTGAGGATGCAGATGAATTAATTAATGGCAGGATGCGCTTGTTCGGCGGTCAATTTCATCCTCTCAATCTGCTGCCGCCAGGCACAGCAGAGCATTGGACCCGCTCGAAGCTACCATCGGGCGAAGACATCAAACTGATTTGGGAGCCGGCTCGTTTTGGCTGGGTATTTACCCTTGGCCGCGCCTACATTTTGACCGGTGATGAGCGCTACCCGCAGTTATTTTGGCAATACTGGGAGCAATTCACTGCCGGGAATCCGGTCAACTGCGGTCCTAACTGGCAATCCGGCCAGGAGGTCGCGTTGCGCCTGATCGCTTATTGTTATGCCGCCCAGGCCTTTGACAGCTCAGGAAAGACCTCACAACAGCGCAAAAACGGATTATTGGCAGCCATTGCCGACCATGCCGACCGCATCCCGCCGACACTGGTTTACGCCCGCGCGCAGCACAATAATCACCTGATCAGTGAGGCCTGTGGGTTGTATCTGGCTGGCACAGCTTTGCAAGGGCATGCACATGCCGAAAAGTGGCGCAGTTTGGGCTGGAAATGGTTGACGAACGCCTTTATCGGACAAATTGAGCCTGACGGCACCTACGCTCAGCACTCCATGAATTATCACCGGATGCTGCTGCACCTGGCGTTACTGGCCTCCTGTGCTGCCCGGATTAACCACCAGAAATTCCCGCCGATCGTCAACCAGCGATTAGCAGCAGCCTCACGCTGGCTTTTGGCACAGGTTGACCCGATCAGCGGAGATGCACCCAACCTCGGGCACAACGACGGTGCGAACATACTTTCTCTGGGTGCCAGCAATTTCCGTGATCACCGTCCGGTAGGGCAGGCTGCGGCCGCAGTATTTCTTGGTTCGCGTCTGTTGCCGCCCGGCCCATGGGATGAGTTGACCGCCTTGCTCGGATTTTCAGCCCCTGATTCGGACCCTCTGCCGACTCCAATAGAAAGCCCCGCGGTCAGGCATTTAGGCAATTCCAGCGAATGGGCTACCCTGCGCAGCGTACATTACCATTCGCGACCGGCGCATGCTGATCAGCTGCATGTCGAACTTTGGTTCAATGGAAGGAACCTGCTGCTGGATCCCGGAACCGTTGCGTATAGCCAGCCTCCTATTTTTATGAACAGCCAGGTCCACAGCCGGTTTCATAATACTATGACCATCGACAACCGGGATCCGATGTTGCGTGCCGGCAAGTTCTTATGGTTGCGCTGGGACCAGGCTCACCGGGTGGAAGGTGAATGTATCCCGGGTAGGATTTTGACCGCAGAACGAGAAGGATACCTTCGCCTCGGGGTTCTGCATAAACGCAGCCTGCTGTGGCTAAAACCAGGTCAATGGGAAGTGACAGATTGGGTCACTCCAACGGGGAATGCTAAACACACCGCCACCCTCCAGTGGTTGGTCCCGGACGGAAAGGTTTCGCTCGAGGGACAAAAATTGACTGTATTTGGCAAGACCGAAACCCTGACACTCCAGGTTGAGGTAGAAGGGACCCAGAAAATTAATCAACCGGAGTTCAAGTTGGTGAGAGGTGGCAAGATCCAGCAAGGCCAAATTGGCGATTTCCAAAACGAAGGTTGGTTTTCTCCCACCTACCTCCAGGTCATCCCGGTATACACCTTTCAGGTTACTTTCCCATTTAGCCAACCGTTAATTGTTAAAACAAGGATTGAGATTGAAGCCGTCATTTCTCAATAGCCGTCTCCTTGGATTCTTGCCCCATTCCAATCTGCATTAAAATGATGCCATGCATATACTGTTAATCCATCAGGCTTTCGCGGCGTTGGATGAAGCCGGCGGAACGCGCCATCACGAAATGGCGCGTTTTCTCGTGACTCAGGGTCATCGGGTGACCATCCTCGCCAGCCCAGTCAGTTACTTGACCGGTTCAACCCGCCAAATGAAGATCCGCTGGTCAAGCCGTGAAACACCTGAAGCCGGCATCACCATCCTGCGAACCTACACCTATCCGGCGCTGCATAAAAGCTTTGTTCACCGCATTTTTAGTTTTTTGAGTTTCATGGTTTCATCCTTTTTGGTTGGGTTAGGCGTGCGTGGCGTCGATGTGGTTTGGGGTACTTCACCACCCATTTTCCAGGGGGTAACCGCCTGGCTGTTAGCCCGACTTAAGCGCGTTCCGTTCCTATTCGAGGTGCGCGACCTTTGGCCAGCCTTTGCCATTGCGGTGGGTGTCCTCAAAAATCGGACCTTAATCCGCTTGTCGCAATGGCTGGAAAGATTCCTCTACCGCCGTGCCGACCGCCTGGTGGTCAATTCACCGGGTTTCATCCCGCATGTCACAGAACTTGGCGCTCGCTGGGTGGAATTGATTCCCAATGGTGCCGACCCTGCCATGTTCACGCCAGCTGCTGCCGGACATCCTTTTAAATCACAACATCAGCTGGACGGTAAATTTGTGGTCATGTATGCGGGTGCTCACGGAATGTCGAATGATTTAGGTGTAGTCCTGCATGCCGCTGGTTTATTAGCCGATCGCGAAGACATCCACATCGTGTTGGTTGGGGATGGTAAGGAAAAACCTGCATTAGTGGATCAAGCTGAACGGCTTAACCTGATTAACATCACCTTCGTCCAATCGCAGCCCAAAAATCAAATGGCGGAAATTTTAGCCGCTGCCGATGCCTGCATCGCTATTCTCAAACCGATTGATTTGTACAGAACCACTTATCCAAACAAGGTGTTTGATTATATGGCAGCCGGAAAGGCAGTCATATTGGCAATTGGCGGGGTGATCAGTGACGTAGTACTGGACGAAAAGGCTGGTCTAGCGGTCAAACCTGGTGATCCCGCTGATTTGGCCGCTGTTATTCGCCAAATGGCCGATGACCCAACGCTTACGAAAGCGATGGGAGCTGCCGGTCGGGATGCTGTCGAAAAGCGGTACAATCGAAATAAATTTTCCCACCAATTTAACCTCCTCCTGGAAGATATGGTTAGGTGACCATTGGCCGATAAAATTTTAGTCGTCGAAGATGAAGTATCTTTACAAGAAACCCTGGCCTACAATCTTAAAAAGCAAGGATACGAGGTGGAAACCGTTGGTGATGGTCTGGCAGCTCTGGACAAAGCCCGACTGGCCCACCCCGACCTGATTGTGCTCGATATCATGCTGCCTGGCTTGGACGGATTCGAGGTTGCCCGCATCTTACGCCAGGAAATGACCACACCTGTCCTGATGTTAACCGCCCGTGATGATGAAATCGACCGGGTCGTTGGCCTGGAAGTGGGTGCGGACGATTATATGACCAAGCCCTTCAGCATGCGTGAATTGATGGCGCGGGTTAAAGCCATGTTACGCCGGGTGCGTTTGGTCCGAGAGGAAGTCGCAGCAGCCGGGACAGCCCTATCTGCCAGCCAAAACTTCAATTTTACCGACCTGGTGATTGATATTACCCGGCGCGAGGTGACCCGTAACGGTCAGGTACTCGCGCTCAAACCCAAAGAGTTCGAGCTGCTTCATTTCCTGGCGCAGCATCGCGGTCAGGTGCTTACGCGCGAGTTCATTCTTGAACGGGTCTGGGGATGGGAATATATTGGTGACAGCCGCACCGTGGATGTTCATGTTCGCTGGTTGCGCGAAAAAATTGAGTCAAATCCAGCCAGCCCCGTTCGGATTATTACCGTCCGCGGTGCCGGATACCGCTTCGAAGGTTAATGATGCGCTCATCCCTCGTCTGGCGCATCGCGGTCCCGTTTATTGTCCTCATTCTGTTGTCCCTTGGAGGGACAATTTTATATTTCTCGAATTATACGGAACAACGTTACACCGAAAACCTGCAAGAAAGTCTTAAAACCTCGGCAAATTTACTTGCCTATGACATTGCAGTTGAAATTCAACGCGGCGCATCCTATGAGGAACTTGTGCCGGTTATTAATACCTATGCCGACACCACTCAGACGCGGATTACATTTATTCGAACCGATGGTGTTGTCACGGCTGATTCGTTGGCAGATCCACAAACCATGGAAAACCACCTCAATCGACCGGAGGTGCGTGCCGCCTTACAAGGACCGGAGGGAGCGGAAATTCGTTTCAGCGATACCCTGAAACGCCGATTCTATTATCTGGCTGTGCCAGTGGTCTCGGCTGGAGAAACAATCGCGGTCGTCCGGTTGGCACGTGATTTAACTGTAATTGAAGGCGAGGTCAATGCTGTCCGTGCCAGAATTTTAGGCATCGGTGCGGTGTTAATAGTCCTTACTATTCTTTTAGCTTATCTGGTCGCTGAAGGCACGCTGCGTCCCTTGCGCAAGCTGGCTGACAGAGTGCAACATCTCAAGCCTGGGGATACTGATATTGACTTAACCTCAAGCCGTCAGGATGAAATTGGCCAGCTGAGCCGCTCATTTGAACAGATTGCCAGCCAGTTGAATATTCAATTGGGAGATTTCAAAGAAGAGCGCGGAAAACTCGAAGCGGTGCTGCGTCACATGACCGATGCTGTCTTGATTATTGACCGAGATGGTATGGTCATTTTAGCCAATCCGGCGGCTGAACTATTATTCAATACCAGCGCAGACCAGGCTCTTGGACATTCTCTGGTGGAGGTTGTTCGGCAGTATCAGCTCGTTGATTTGTGGAAATCCTCGCTCCAGAGCAACAAGCAGCAAATTTCTACACTGGAAACCAGCCCAGAGCGTTTTTTTATTCAGGCCACCGCGACACCACTGGAATCCAGCCTGCCTGGCAGCACCCTGTTAGTGCTCCAAAATCTGACGCGTACTCACCGGCTGGAAACCATACGCCGGGATTTTGTCAGTAACATCTCCCACGAATTGCGCACACCGCTGGCCTCCTTGAAAGCACTGACGGAGACCTTGCAGGAAGGTGCTCTGGAGGACCCGCCGGCTGCGAGGCGTTTTTTACAGCGTATGGAAGATGAAATTGACAATCTTACTCAGATGGTGCGCGAATTATTGGACCTATCCCGCATTGAGTCAGGCAGGGTGCCATTTGATCTACGCCCGGTCAGCCCGCTATCGATGATCACGAATGCGGTTGAGCGCATGCGGCTGCAGGCTGAACGCGGCGGTTTGACTATTCAGATAGAGGACAACGCCGCCTTACCCGAAGTTTTTGCGGATGCCGAACGGATCGAAGCTGTGTTGGTTAATTTAATCCACAATTCGATCAAATTCACGCCTCCCGGCGGTCAAATTTCGGTCAATGGCCGCCAGGAAAATAATCAAGTAGTCTTCTCAGTGCGAGACACTGGGATTGGCATCAATCCGCAAGACCAGTCCCGAATCTTCGAGCGTTTCTACAAGGCAGATCAATCGCGTTCCGGCGGCGGCACTGGTTTAGGTCTTTCCATCGCCAGGCATACCATTGAAGCCCACAAGGGTCGAATATGGCTGGAGAGTAATCCAGAACAGGGAAGTACGTTTTACTTCTCCTTGCCAGTGGCGTGAACTCATGCTAAACTCAAAAATACGCTATCGGCGGGGATAAGTTTGGCAGGGGGGAACCTGCGTGTGCCTGAGTAAAGATTTCAGGTGTAATTTCGTTTCAGCCCTGTTTGATAATTCCATACCGCCTTTAGCACACTCGGATGCGATCCGCAGCCAGGAAATTTTTTGATTGCAGCCTTGGCTCATGCTTGCCAGGTCGATCAACGTATCATGAAGGAGTTGGTATGGACCCCACTACCGGAATTCTCTCTCAATGGCAATTCGCCATCACCTCCATCTACCATTTCTTCTTTGTTCCACTCACCCTGGGTATGGGGACCCTGGTCGCGATCATGGAAACGATTTATGTTCGCACCGGGCAGGAAATGTACAAGCGCATGACCAAATTCTGGGGCACCCTGTTCACTATTAATTTCGTCATGGGCGTCGTGACTGGATTGGTACAGGAATTCCAATTTGGCATGAACTGGGCTGAATATTCCCGATTTGTAGGTGACATTTTTGGCGCTCCCCTGGCAATCGAAGCTTTGCTGGCGTTCTTTCTGGAGTCCACCTTCCTTGGTCTTTGGATTTTTGGCTGGGATAAACTGTCCAAAGGCATCCACCTGGCAGCCATCTGGCTGGTATCCATTGGTTCCATCCTCTCTGCCTACTGGATCCTGGTAGCCAACTCGTTTATGCAGTCACCGGTTGGATTTGTGGAATCTGGCGGACGAATGGTGCTCTATGATTTTGGCGCTTTGCTTGCCAATCCTTACGTCTGGGGTCAATTCCCTCACACGGTATTCTCCGGGTTCACCACCGGCGCTTTCTTCGTCATTGGGATCAGTGCCTATCACATCCTGCGCCGCCACCAGTCGGATCTGTTCAAACGTTCATTTCAAATCGCCACCGTTTTCGGGATGATTTCTGTGTTCCTGGTGGTGTTGGTCGGACATAACCAGGCGCAGCGCATGGTTCAACTCCAGCCGATGAAAATTGCGGCTGCCGAAGGGCTGCTGGAAACTGAAAACCCGGCTTCCATGTCCCTGCTGACGATTGTCGATCAAGATACCATGGAGACAAAGGTTTCCGTCCGAGTGCCTCGTTTATTAAGTTTATTAGCCTACAACCGATTGGATGGTGAAGTCAAAGGTGTTGTCGAGTTGCAGGCAGAATCGGAAAAATTGTACGGTCCTGGAAATTACATTCCCTCCATCTTTTCGACCTATTGGACTTTTCGGATCATGGTCGGCGTAGGTATGTTGATGCTGTTGATTGCCGCTTATGCGCTATACCTGACCATGCGCAACCAATTAACCGCACGGTCCTGGTTGTTGGGTATTTTCCCGTTTACACTCTTCTTGCCATATCTCGCTAATTCCAGCGGCTGGATCCTGACCGAGATGGGCCGTCAACCATGGGTTGTTTATGGCTACATGCGCACTGTTGATGCCGTATCCAAAAATCTCACCCCAGGTATGATCATCACCAGCCTGGTAGGTTTTACCCTGGTTTATGGTTTACTAATGGGCGCTGATATTTACCTGCTCTCAAAATATGCCAGAGCTGGCGCTGAACCTGCCGGGGTAAAACGCACAGTAGAAGAAGAAAGCTACTGGGAATAGGAGCTGAAATGGACCTGAATACACTCTGGTTTATTTTGATTGGGGTTTTGTTCATCGGTTACTTCATCCTGGAAGGCTTCGATCTGGGCGTTGGCATCTGGCTGCCGTTCCTCGGTAAAAATGACACCCAGCGCCGGATGATTATTAACACCATTGGTCCCCACTGGGATGGAAATGAAGTCTGGCTGGTTGCTGCCGGTGGCGCAATGTTCGCGGCATTTCCCGGTTGGTATGCCACTTTATTCTCGGGATTCTATTTGGCCTTAGTGCTGATGCTGCTAGCGTTGATCGTGCGCGGGGTGGCATTGGAGTTTCGCAGCAAGTCTGACAATTCCCGTTGGCGCACATTCTGGGATTGGGCGATTTGCATTGGCAGTTTTTTGCCGGCTCTGCTCTGGGGCGTAGCTTTCGCCAATTTTGTGCGCGGCGTGCCAATCGATGCCACCAAGACTTTCATCGGCAACTTCTGGGACCTGATCAATATCTATTCGCTTCTCGGCGGCCTGGTTACCTTAACCGGATTTATGCTGCAGGGGGCGCTCTTCCTATCCTTGAAGGCTGCCGAACCCATCCAATCTGCCGCGCGCCAGGCTGCAGGTCGGATCTGGGTAATCACCTCAGGCGTTCTCATTGCAGCTGTTATAGCGACATACTTTTTCACCGACATTCTGGCGAAATTGGGAGTTAATCCAGGGCCGGTCCCCATCGGCGCGGTTATTGCTGTAATAGTGTGCGGCTGGTTTATCCGCCAGAAATTGGATGGATGGGCTTTTATCATCAATAGCCTGGCAATCTTGTTGACCACTTCGACGATTTTCCTCATCCTCTACCCGCGGGTGCTGGTTTCAATTTTGGACCCCAACTTCAGTTTGACCATCTACAACAGCGCTTCCGGACCAACCACGCTGAAAATTATGTCAACTGTGGCTTTGATATTTGTACCGCTTGTGCTGCTTTACCAGGGCTGGAGTTATTGGGTCTTTCGCAAGCGTATCACCGCCGACCCATCCGATCTGCATTACTAGGTTGATGTATAAGCAACCCGTCTGGAACCTGTCAGGCGGGTTGTTAGCTTTACCTTTCCACCCAGTTCGCTTAAAATTGAGAAGAGTCCCTATCTCAGGAGGTCAACCATGCACCATCGCCGGGAAAAAGAAATAATTCGAACGGATCAAGCGCCAAAAGCTATTGGACCCTATTCGGTCGGGGTAAAAGCCAGCCATTTTGTGTTTACTGCCGGGCAAATTGGATTAATTCCGGAGACGGGCACGATCGTTACGGGTGGTGTAGAAGCAGAAACCCGTCAGGCGTTGACCAATGTTCGCGCGATTCTGGAAGAAGCCGGCTCGTCATTGGATCAAGTGGTCAAGACCACAGTCTTCATGATAGATATGAAAGAGTTTTCTCAAATGAACGCGGTGTATGGCGAGTTTTTCACCGCCAATCCACCAGCTCGTTCAACGGTTCAGGTGTCGGGGCTTCCCAAAGGTGCTCTGATCGAGATAGAGGCGATTGCGCTCGTCCCCTGTGAAGGCCACGACGATTAATTCGTCGAGCGTCCATTTTATTTCCTGCACATCCAATTATTTGTAAACTGCAGTACCCGAGTTTCCGACTTTGATGACCGGATCTGAAACCGTTTCAATCGTAGTTCCATGTTACAACGAGGAACAGACCATTGGCCTGTTGCTTTCGGCTATTGCCGCACAGACCTACCCGCGAGCTCAAATGGAAGTTATCTTGGCAGACGGCAATTCCAGCGACAGTACCCGGGAGAGAATCGCGCAGTTTCAAGCCGACCATCCTGGGTTGAACCTTCGCGTTATCGACAATCCGAAACGAATTATTCCTGCCGGTGTCAATCTGGCTATTCAGGCTGCCAGTGGAAATATTATCATCCGCCTGGACGCGCATTCCGTACCAGAGCCGACCTATGTTGAACGGTGTGTCGCCGGTTTACAAGCCGGATTAGGTGAAAACGTCGGCGGATTATGGCTCATTGAACCCGGTAAGGCTGGCTGGATGGCACAATCCATTGCCATTGCGGCAAGCCACCCATTGGGCGCAGGAGATGCCAGATACCGTTATTCGACAAAAGCGGGCGAAGTTGATACAGTCCCATTTGGCGCGTTCAAGCGCAGTCTATTCGAACGAATTGGCTACTTCGACGAGACGCTGGTCACCAACGAAGACTATGAATTCAATACGCGCATTCGGGCGAATGGTGGTAAGATTTTTTTTGATCCTGCCATCCGCACCCAATATTTTGCGCGCCCAACCCTGGGTGCCCTGGCACGCCAATACTGGCGCTACGGGTATTGGAAATGGCGCATGTTAAAGCGTTTTCCTGAGACCTTGCGCTGGCGGCAAGCCTTGCCCCCAATTTTTGTTCTAGGCGTATTGTTGCTGCTCATTTTATCCATATGGTTTGTGCCTGCCAGGATTGTCTTGCTGGCTGGATTGAGCATCTATGCAGCGCTAATCATCGCTGCCTCGATATCGCACGCACGCCGGAACAAAGACAATCGGTTGATAATAGGCATCCCTGCAGCCATTACTACGATGCATTTTGCCTGGGGCAGCGGTTTTCTCTGGAGTTTTATTCATTCAGGTGGCTAACTAACCAAAATGACGAGCATGGAATCTGGCAAGCCATTGATCAAACCAGCCTGGCGCTTACGCCCGGGTGAACGTCGGGGCACGTTATTTTTTGGCGATTTATTGGTAGCCCTTGTTGCCATGGGGCTTGGATTGTATATTTGGAATTCGGGCGATGAGTGGTTGAACTTCTCCTGGCAATTCCTACAGGAACGAGTCCCTATATGGTTCTATTTTTTGCCTTTGGTTTGGCTACTCTTGATAATTGAATCGTATGATATACGGCGCTCAACTGCTAGATTGGAATCCTTAAAAGAACTTGGCCTGGCTGCTGGCGTCAGTTTGGCACTGTACTTGATTGTATTCTTTATTTTCAGTCCGGAGGGGGTTGACCTCCCCCGCCGCGGCGTTATTGGTTTCATAGGCAGCGCGTTTGTATTAACCATGCTCTGGCGGCTCATATTTATCGGTCTATTTACGGCACCTCCATTCAGGCGGCGAGTAATCATTGTCGGAGCGGGAAAATCTGGCGGGCAACTGGCAAAAATCATTAAAAATATCTGGCCGCCGCCATTTTATACGATTGGTTTGGTAGACGACGATCCAGTGAAATTGGGGACGGAAGTTGCTGGATTTAAAGTGATTGGCACAAATGCAAATCTGTTCGACTTGGTACGAGAACATCAGGCGACTGATTTGATTTTCGCGATCATGGGTGACATGGATTCAACTGTTTTTGAGAAAGTGCTCGAAGCTGAAGAACTTGGCATTGAAGTTACCACCATGCCGATTGTTTATGAAGAGCTTCTTGGACGTGTCCCGATTTTCTTGTTGAAATCGGACTGGGTGCTGCGTTCGTTTGTGGACCAGGCTCATATGGGTGGTTTTTATGAACTTTCCAAACGTCTGATTGACATCATCGGCGGAGTCATTGGCTGTTTTATCCTGATATTATCCTTTCCGATTATCGGTCTGGCTATTTTGCTGGAATCAGGTGCTCCGATTTTCTATCAGCAATCCCGTTTAGGGAAAAACGGACGCTTATACACGATGATCAAATACCGCAGCATGGTACAGGATGCTGAGGCAGATGGCATTGCCCGGCCTTCATCTGAAAACGATAAGCGGGCCACCTTTTTTGGCAGGTTCCTGCGCAAATCTCACCTGGATGAACTGCCCCAGTTCATTAACATCCTAAAAGGCGACATGAGCCTTGTGGGCCCACGAGCTGAGCGGCCAGAGTTGGTGTCTCTGCTTCAGAGTCATATACCATTCTATAGGGCGCGACTGTTTGTCAAGCCGGGTCTCTCCGGTTGGGCGCAGGTGAACTTTGGCTACGCTAATGACTATGAGACGAACGGGATTAAACTCGAGTATGATCTGTACTACATTAAGCACCGTAACCTTATGCTTGATTTCACCATAATGATCCGGACGGTGGGGACCGTGATCGGTTTACGAGGTCACTAATCCATGCGAGGAAAACCCAATATTCGCAATCGTTATATTCTGATCGGTGACCTGCTGCTAATCCCCTTGGCAGTTTTGGGGACATTTGTTTTGCGTTTCGAACTGGGTCCGGACTTCTATCGGTACCTGCCGTTTGCTTATTGGATGATCGGTGTAGCGCTAGTCGCTAAACCCATTGTTTACTATTTTTTCGGTATGTACCGCCGCCTATGGTTATATGCCAGCATTAAAGAACTTACGCTCATCGCTGCCGCAGTCACAGCTGCTTCGGGTGCCCTGGCAATTATTATGCTGTTGTTGAATGCCCTGGGAGTCATCGATTCTTATGTTCGTTCTGTTTTTGTCATTGATTGGTTGTTATCACTGGTAGCTGTGGGAGGATTACGTTTGACCCTGCGGCTGATTGCAGAATTACAACAAAACCAGGCTAATACTGGGGTAGTGTCACGGTCAAAACGTGTCCTGGTGGTGGGCGCTGGTGACGCTGGGGCAATGGTCGTGCGTGAGCTGCAAAAAAATCCGCAAATCAACCTTATCCCGGTCGGTTTTCTGGATGATAATCCCAACAAACAACGCCAACAAATTCACGGTGTGCCGATTGTGGGCACCATCACCGACCTGACGCGCGTGCTGGACCGCTTGCGGGTTAACGAGGTGATCATCGCCATTCCCAGCGCGCCTGGCCGAATTGTGCGTACCGTCGCTGATATCGCGCGATTAAAAGGCATTCCCTTTCGCACCATGCCCGGTATTTACGAACTGCTTGGTGGCCAGGTGAGCGTGAGCCGGCTGCGCGAAGTGGATATTTCTGACCTGCTGCGCCGCCAGCCCACTCGTATCCGAGACGAAAAAGTTGGCTCGGTGCTTTCCGGAAAAATTGTGCTGGTCACCGGGGCTGGGGGTTCGATTGGGCGGGAATTGTGCCGCCAGATCTCGCGGTGGGGACCGGAAGAATTGATTATGTTAGGGCATGGCGAAAACAGCATCTTCGAGGCCTTACTCGAACTTAAAGAAGCCTTTCCGTCGCTAAAATTGACTCCGGTGATTGCGGATATTCGCGATTCAATGCGGATGAGCAATGTGTTCGCCCAGTATCAACCCAATGTGGTTTACCACACGGCAGCACACAAGCATGTTTCATTGATGGAAGTCAATGTGGAAGAAGCGGTGACCAATAATATTCTGGGTACCAAAAACCTGGTCGAGATTGCCATGCGCTTCGATGTGGAACGCCTGGTGATGATTTCCAGCGATAAAGCTATCCGACCGGTGAATATCATGGGTGCGACCAAGCGCATCGCCGAGATGCTGGTGTTGGAGGCTGGCCGCCGGGCGAACAAACCCTATTCGGTCGTCCGATTTGGCAATGTCCTGGGAAGCCGCGGAAGCGTGGTGCCTATCTTCAACCGCCAAATTGCCCGCGGCGGGCCGGTAACCATTACACACCCCGATATGAAACGCTATTTTATGACCATCCCGGAAGCGGTTTACCTTGTCCTGCAAGCCGGTGGTATGGGATTGGGGGGTGAGACCTTTGTGCTCAACATGGGGCAGCAGGTGCGCATTCAGGACCTGGCGGAAGACTTGATCCGGCTCTCCGGTCTGGACCCCGGTCGGGATATCGAAATTGTCTATACCGGCGTGCGTCCCGGGGAAAAATTGGCAGAAGATTTATGGGATGAAGGTTTCCAATTTACATCTACGGAACATCCAGACATCTTCCGACTGGATAACACCGAGCCGCTGCTGGGTGACCGTCTGGGCGAGGCAGTCGACGAGTTGATTAAACTTTCCCGGGACGGCAGCCGGGATGAAATTATCACCCTGCTCGACCAATTCATTCCCGGAGCTGCCGTCCGGGCAACGCCCCCACCAGAAATCACCTCGATTATTTAATGGCTATCCTCACCGCTGCACAATGGGAGCGCTTCCTGGCCAATTATCCAGATGCTCACGTGCTGCAATCCGCAGCCTGGGGTGAACTCAAGGCTGATTTTGGGTGGCAACCCATCCGGGTACAGGTTGGAACCAGCGGTGCTCAGATTTTATTCCGGAAACTCCCGTTAGGCTTGACGGTTGGCTATATACCCAAGGGCCCGGTGGGTTCGGGGTGGGCTGGTCTTTGGCCTGAGGTGGAAGAGGTATGCCGGAAGCAGCATGCCATTTTTCTCAAAGTGGAACCAAATAGTTGGGAAGGGCAATCATTTCTGGTTGATGAAATAATCCCTAATGCAGTTCCTGCTGATCCGATTCAACCCCGGCGAACCGTGGAAATTGATATTGCCGGCGGACCGGCGGAATGGTTGGCGCGCATGAGGCAAAAAACGCGGTACAACATCCGTCTGGCCGAAAAAAAGGAAGTAATCGTTCGCACAGATACCGATATCACTGAATTTTATCGCTTGATGCAGCAGACGGGTCAGCGCGACCAGTTTGGTGTTCACAGCCAGGCGTATTATCAGCGGGCCTACGATCTTTTTGCCCCATCCGGCTCTTGTGCTTTGTTGACTGCTACTTACGCTAGCCAACCATTGGCCAGCGTTATGGTTTTTGCCCGGGGAAATCGTGCCTGGTATTTCTATGGTGCTTCTGGCAATGCCGAGCGGAATCGCATGCCCGCCTATTTGCTGCAATTTGAAGCCATGCGTTGGGCTGCGACTCGCGGTTGCCAGGTGTATGATCTGTGGGGTATCCCGGATTTGGATGAAGCGGCTTTAGAGGACCAGTTTACTAACCGCGACGATGGCCTGTGGGGTGTCTACCGGTTTAAGCGTGGTTTTGGTGGAAAGGTCCGCCGTTCAGTTGGCGCTTGGGATAAAATCTATCAACCGATCCTGTATAAAGCCTATCAGCTGTATGTTCAGCGGCGCGGGGGAGAATAAGCCAGACTCATGAATTACTGCTTTAATTGTGGTAAAAAACTGACGTTGAAGCATGAGGATAACCGCGACCGGCTGGTTTGCCCGGCCTGCGGCTGGGTGTATTACGAACAGTTGAAGGTCAGCGCAGCTGCACTGGTCGTTATGGAAGACAGCCTGTTATTGGTCCGGCGCAGCCAGGAGCCCTGGCAGGGGTATTGGTACTTGCCGGCGGGTTATGTCGAAGTGGATGAAGATCCGGCAGCTGCCGCGGTCCGCGAACTCTTCGAAGAAACCGGGCTAATTGTCCATACCCAAGAACTGGTAGGAGCCTATTATTTTGACGATGATCCACGCGGGAACGGCATTTTGTTAGTTTACAACTGTCAGGTCATCGGAGGAAGTCTCATTGCCACCAATGAAGTGGAGGAAGCTGGATTATTTACTCCGGACACGCTGCCGGAAAGGCTGACCGGAGCTGGTCATGAACGAGCCATTAATGATTGGGTCATTCGGCAGAAGATTTGGCAGAGCAAATGGCACCAAGCCCCGAAACATTAAACGGCTGGAATGAAGTTATCGAGTCCTTGCCTGACACCCATGTGCTGCAATCCTGGCAGTGGGGTCAGTTCAAGGCTATGTACGGTTGGCGGCCTTTACCACAGCTCTGGCGTGATGCTGGTGGCAAAGTTCAAGCTGCTGCCATGGTGTTGGAAAGGACCGTTCGCCTCACTCCATTCGGACCACGCTTGAATGTGCTGTATGTGCCCCGCGGTCCTTTACTGGAATGGCAGAATGCCGCTCAACGAACGCTGGTTTTGGATGGTCTCCAATCCCTGGCAAAAAAAGAAAAGGCAATTTTCATAAAAATTGACCCCGAGGTGCTGCTCGGCTATGGCATTCCTGGTTCCTCGGAGGAGTCAGTAGATCCAGTCGGCGGGTTGGTCACGGTGGAACTGGTTTCCCGCGGTTGGCACTTCTCGCAAGATCAAATTCAATTTCGCAATACGGTCTGGCTGGATTTATCCGGAACCGAAGAAGACTGGTTGGCGCGGATGAAGCAAAAAACGCGCTATAACATTCGCCTGGCGGAGAAAAAAGGTGTGATTGTTCGCGGCGGGACAATCGAAGACTTGCCGGCGGTCTACCGCATCTATGCTGAAACCTCGGTCCGGGACGGTTTTGTCATCCGCCCCGAGACGTATTACCTGCGGGTCTGGAAGTACTTTATGGAAGCTGGACTGGCTGAGGTACTCCTGGCTGAAGTCGATGGTGAACTGGTTGCCGGCTTGATCCTGTTTTATTCAGGTCACCGCGCCTGGTACCTCTACGGTATGTCGCGTCTCGCTTACCGGGATCGAATGCCAAATTATTTACTACAATGGCAGGCAATGCACCGCGCCAAATCCCGCGGCTGTATTCAGTATGACCTGTGGGGTGCCCCCGATTCCTTTGATGAGTCCGATTCAATGTGGGGGGTCTTTCGTTTCAAAGAAGGTCTGGGCGGGCAAGTGGCACGTTTTATCGGAGCCTGGGATTATTCACCCCAGCCCTGGCTGTATCGCGCCTACACCAACTTGCTGCCGCGGCTGTTGGACCTGATGCGCAGCCGGGGAAAAGAGCAGACCCGTCACGAGGTGTCTCTATGATTCCACGTATCAAATTTGCCCACTTGCCAACCGCTGTTGAAATGCTGCCGCAACTCTCGACAAAACTGGGTGGCCCACGTTTATGGGTCAAGCGTGATGACCAAACTGGAGTAGGCTTAGGCGGCAACAAAGCCCGTAAATTGGAATACGTTATAGCCGAGGCTCAGGCTGGCGGTGCGCGTACCTTAATCACCGTCGGCGGTATTCAGTCCAATCACTGCCGACAAACTGCGGCACTGGCAGCCCGGCTCGGCATTCGCTGTATCCTGGTACTCTCCGGCGAACCCGGTGACAATCCAAACGGTAATGTCCTGCTGGATGAACTCTTTGGTGCCAGGCTGATCTGGACTACGCGGGCTGAGCGGGAGAAAGTACTCACGTACACCTTCGATGTCGCCTGGGAAAACGGAGACCGACCGTTTTTGATTCCGCTGGGTGCTTCTACACCCACAGGTACAATCGGTTATGTGACCGCTTTCCAGGAATTTCTGGCACAGCAGGTTGATGTGGATTGGATCATTGTAGCCTCTTCCTCTGCGGGTACGCAGGCTGGGCTAGCTCTGGGAGCCAGATTAGCCAATTGGCATGGGAAAGTCCTTGGTATCAGCATCGATCATCCAGCCGCGGAACTGCAAATGCAGGTTGCCAACCTGGCGAATGAAGCTGCAGACCGTCTTGGTGAAAGGGTTAACCTGACACCCGACGATATTTTCGTCAATGACAATTACCTGGGCGGTGGATACGCCGTGATGGGTCCGCCGGAAATTGAAGGGATTAAATTGTTTGCCAGTACCGAGGGATTGCTTCTCGACCCCGTGTATACCAGCCGTGCAGCTGCCGGCCTGATAGACTTGATTCGACAGGGATATTTTAAGCCGACTGATCGCATTTTGTTCTGGCATACCGGTGGCACACCAGCCTTATTTGCCGAGCCGTATGCCAGCCAGTTGTACAATGCTAAGCAAGCGAAGTAAGGAATTGGGCTAGAGCAATCCCCATGGTACCCGCCGCCGGATCGGTGTGGTTGGTTCAGGTTTGGCGGGAGTTTCTGGGGGTTGATCAGGGGTCTCTGTCGCTACAGCAGGCTGGATACTCTCAGACCTGATCGGTTGGCTCAATGGAATCGATAAGGGTGACGTGCGCAATGTTTCCGGTGGGATTTGCACCAATGCGTACAATAAAGCAGCCTTGAAATCTTCACTAGTACCAAATCTCTGTTCCGGTCTGGGATCGATGCTCTGCACAATCATCGCGGCGATGGTGGGGGGTATTGAAGGGAATTCGCTCTGTAAGCGAGTTTTGATCTGTTCGAGGTCACTGTTTTCAGGTGGAAGCTCGTTCGTTAACAGGGTATACGCGGTTTTACTTAAATCAAAAACGTCGCTCTGGATGCTGAATTCGGTGCCAACATCAGGTTTAGCGCCAGTAACTAGCAGCGAGACTTTGCCATCGAGACCGCGGAAGATGGAATCTAACCCAATTTTCCCATGGATCAATGGCGGTTGGCGATCATGCAAATAAAAAATGACGTCGCAGAGATTCAACAGCAGTGGCACAACCTCTGTGTATGGCAATGGTCCGGTTTCAGTCATCCGCTGACGCAGGCTTTGCCCAGCTGCAGGGTCCAGGATCACGTAGTTTCCCTGTCCTGGGACGCTGAATAGATCTAGAATCGCCACTAAATTAGGGTGCTGTAAACCAGTCAGTCGTTCGCGCCAGGATAAATCAAAGCTTTCGTCTGAACCAACCTGTGTACTAAATTCTCTGACCAGCACGACATTTCCGCTGGCATTGTCCTGGGCGCCATATAAGGTTTCCCCTACGCTTTGGGTAAGGGTCTGCTCAATGCGGTAGCGTTGGGAGAGGATTTCGCCAGGTTGCAGCGTCATACCGGTGTTCTCTCAGACGTCAGGAACTTGGAACCGGCCGCCAGCTCGGACCGAAATCAAAATCTTTATCGGTGGTCAGGCGCATTTTGGCTGATCCATTGATGGTCATCAAATAGATGTCGTGATTAATGCCATCCGGCCAGCTTTCATAGGCAATCCAATTGCCATCCGGCGAGATATTAACCTGCGCTACCGGTCCAACATCCGGTTGACCGCGTGGCGGGATGCGCGTCGATGTTGAGGTGTTGCGATCCTCATATCGGAGTGAAACCAGCCAGGGGACCTCGGCAGAATTGAGTTGTGAGAATAATATGTTGTTGCCATCCGGTGACCAATTTGGCCACATGTCGTTGACCTCTCCGCTTACCGCAAACCTGGACTCAAATTGACCGGTATCGGACATGATCCACAACTGCGAATAGGAAAAATCGCGAACGAAAGCGATTTGCGTTCCCGTGGGAGACCAGGTCGGGTATTTTTCCACTGAACGATTACTGGTTAATTGCATCAGCGTTTGATCGCTCATGTTGTAGACATAAATATCAGGATTTCCGGCACGTGTAGAGGTGAAGGCGATTCTCACTCCGTCGGGCGACCAAGCAGGGTCATAATCTTCAGCCGGGCTGGAAGGGACGGGCAACGGATACGGTGCTGACTCGTTGACCACATCCATAATAAATATTTTTGAACCGTCGTAGCGGTCTTTACGGACTTTGCAGGGTGAAACAAATGCTAGTTTGCTGCCGTCCGGAGACCAGGATGGCTTGCAAGCGCCATCGGGCAAGTTGGTAAGTGGATGCTGCTGGCTACCATCTGTATTCATTATCCAGACCTGCATGCTGCCGGTGCGATCAGACGAAAATGCCAGCTGTCCAGCGCTGCCGCCAACTCGGGTAGGAGTGGGCGTCGGGGAGGTGGTCGGAATCGGTGTAATTTGCGGTTCGGGCGTTTGAGGCTGGCTGACAGGCAGTTCGTCCGTGGATGTTGGGTTGTCTATCAAAGGTAGAGGCGTCTGAGCCTGGCTCGGGGCGGTAAGCGTAAGATCTTGGGCAGTTAATGTGGCCGTCGCACTCGGTGTTGGCGTGGGGACAATCCAACCAAATACGTTTTTCGATACCCCGGGTTGTACCAGAAATATGATCGTGACAACACCAACGATGAGCAGACCAATAGGGGCCAGCTGGCGCTGCTTTTTCCGCCGCGAGACAGGAAGAGACAGCCGTCGGGCGACCATGGGATCCTCTGCAACGGAATTGAAAGATAAAGGTTCCAATATCCCGGTGTTTTCTATATCCTCCGGCGGCGGCAAAGATGGAGGTGGAGAAACCAGTGCTTGACCTTCAGGCAATCTATCCAGATTTCCAGCCTCCAGAAGGGCTTTGCGAAAATCCAGCGCGGTTTGATACCGGTCTTCAGGGTCAACTGCCAGTGCTTTTTCGATTGTTGCGGCTAATTTGCGATTCGCTTTGGGCATCAGCGCTCTTACCGGGGTAAGATTCGCTTTACCGGTTGCTCGCGCCAGACCGTCTTCAGGAATGGCTCCAGTCAAGGATGCGTAAAGAGTGGCGCCAAGCGAATAAATGTCTGTCCGAGGATCGGTCGGTGCCGTACCATATTGTTCCGGGGGGGAGTAACCAGGGGTCATCGCACGCGCGCCGGTTGTCGTTTGCTGCGTGCCAACCATTAACTTTGCCAGACCAAAATCGACCAGGGACACCCGTCCCTCGGGAGTGATTTTGATGTTCCCGGGCTTGATATCGCGGTGGATAATGGGCGGGAACCGGTGGTGTAAATAGTCCAGTGCATCGCAAATGGCTGCTCCAATCAGGATGACCTCTTCATCGTGTACGGTAGTGTTGCGCTCAATCCGTAAGCGCAGGTCCTCGCCCTCGATGAAATCCATGATCAGGTATTGACCCTGATTTGGCACAGAGAAATAATCACCCACCCGAGGCAGACTTGGGTGTCGTAAACTGGCTAAAATGTTGGCTTCCCGTTGGAATTGGCGCGCATATTCGTCGGTCAGGAATAAGTTCTCTTTTACCGCGACCGATATTCCCAAGTTTTCATCCCAGGCCTGATACACAGACCCCATTCCCCCCTGACCCAGGATGGAAACAATTCGGTATCGATGATTGAGAATAGTCCCTGGAGCAAGCGCCATATGAATGGATTTTACCCTTGAAAAAAATAATGCGCAACAGAATGCATACTTTCGTAAGGCGACTGCAATTAATAGTCCCTCCGATGGCTAAATATGTCGAACACCATCCCATTTTCTTGAAATTTTCAGGCTGGTTCTTGACATGATCGGTCATGCTATAATGTCACAAGCACGAAATCCTTCGAGTGAAAATGAATCTAGATATACGCACCGCAGTTCAAACATTGATTGTCTTGATTCTTGTCGGCGTACTCCTGAGTTTCTTTTTCGGTATCCGTACCATTCGCTCAGGGCAGCGCCTGTTATATTTTCGCAAGCGTCGTGAAATGGTCTCGCGTGGCTGGAGAACTATCTTCGGCGCTGTGGTTATGGGAGCAATTGCCTTTGGCATCAACCGTTACGCAGAACCGGTTGCCTACCGCTTTTTTCCACCGTCCCCGACCATCACATTGACTCCCACTGTGACGCTAACGCCAACCATCACTCTGACCCCCACGATTTCTCTGACGCCGACCATTACCAACACACCGTCGATAACCTTCACACCGGCTTTGCCGGATTCAATCCGCAGCGGGATTCAAACTACCATTACGCCTAATCCAGATGCAGTTTTTAGCGGGGTATTACTTGCGCGAGAGATTGACGAAGCCTTCCAACCGGTAGATCCGCAGCTTGAGTTCGCCAACCCGCTGACAAAGCTGTTCGGCACGTTCAGCTATGACCAGATGATCCCAGGGTCCAATTGGGCAGCACTTTGGTACCGTCTATCTGATCAAAAACTGCTCTGTTTTGAATCCAAGCCGTGGGATGGCGGGTCAGGCGGATACGGCTACACTGAATGTGAGCCGTCTTCCGATGAATGGCTGGCTGGTACCTACGAGGTGCAGATCTTTGTGGGCACCGAATGGAAAAGCTCCGGCTATTTCAGTATAACCGGCAATCCTCCTACGCCTTTGCCTACCGGTACCGCCACCCGCACACCAACGGCCACCTGGACGGTCACGGCAACTGGCACAGCCACTCTGCGCCCCACAATTACACCCATGCCGACCATCACATCAACGCGCACATCCACCCCGACACCCAAACCGTCTGCGACTCGCGCACCGACCGCCACCTACTAAACTGTCACACACACCTGATCGATTTAAACATAGGTCAATTACATCGATACAGCTCTAGGCGGCGTCAATGCAACCGCAATTTGGGCTGCCAACCTGGCATTTGACCGCAATAGCGCCAGATTGGTTTGCATACTCTGACCGCCAGTCAGCTTATTAACCTGCGAGAGTAAGAATGGCGTGGCGGCTGAGCCATAAATTCCCTTAGCTTCGGCCTCGTGGATCGCCTGGATGATTACTTTTTCAATTTCGTTAAGCGGCAGCGCACTTTCGAGCGGCGGGGGATTTGCTACCAGGATAGCGCTGGCGATACCAGCCTTCCAGTGAGCTTTGGCTATGGCTGCGATCTCCTGTGGACTGTCTGAACGCGCATTCAATCTCAAACCGGATGAGCGTGAGAAAAAAGCCGGGAATTCGTCGGTCTGATAACCAATAACCATGACCCCCTGGGTTTCCAACACCTCCAGGGTGGCTGGCAGGTCGAGAATCGATTTGGCGCCAGCGCAAACTACGACCAGGGGCGACCGTCCTAACTCGATCAAATCGGCCGAAACGTCGAAGGGCGCGTTGCGGTGTACGCCGCCAATTCCACCGGTAGCGAACACTTGGATGCCTGCCAGGTGCGCAGCGTGTAAAGTACCTGCCACCGTAGTACCACCCGGTATACCGCGGGCTAATGCTAGACCATAGTCCCGGCGGCTGACCTTAATCGCATCTTTCGCAGTAGCCAGCTGCTCCAGTTGCGCGCCACTCAATCCAATCTGGATTTTTCCATCCAGAATGGCAATAGTCGCGGGAACTGCTCCGGCAGCGATTACATCGGTTTCCATGTCATGTGCCAGTTTCAGGTTTTCCGGGTAGGGTAGGCCGTGCGTAATGACAGTCGATTCAAGCGCCACCAATGGGTTGTTGGCACTCCTGGCGCGGACGACGTCAGCTGAATAGACCAATGGAAAGGCTGGAGACATGTTTCACCTCAATCAAAATTCCGGCAGCCTGGAAACGGCAGAAATTTGCGGTAAATCCATTGTATCGCAAATGAATCGGCCTGGAATATGCCTGATTACCATCTCAGCAAGAGTGTTCTATTCCTTATGTTAGAATTATCTGAAGTGTTCTGCCTGCATAATCGATTTTCACTCCTTGGTTGAGGTGCAATGCTGCGAGCGTTGTTCATAACCCTATCGAAAGCCACCTGGGCGCAGAGACTGATCACGAACTGGAAATTTGCCTGGCGAATGGCCTCTCGTTTCATCGCCGGCGATACAATCGATGATGCCATTCGGGTTCTGGAACAATTGAAAGTGCTGGGTATCCGCGCCACACTCGATCTATTAGGTGAAAATACCGAATCGCAGGCAGAAGCTGCCCAATCAACCGCAGATATCCTGGCAGCCTTAAATGCTCTTAATACATTTAGCTTGCCGGCCAATGTCTCCATTAAATTATCCCAACTCGGGTTGCTGCTCGACGCTGAGTTGGCGTATGCCAACCTGGTGACCATTCTCGAATGGGCAAAAAACCTTGGCAACTTCGTCCGGGTGGATATGGAAGACTCCAGCCTGACCGAGATCACATTGAACCTGGTGCAGCGGGCGCAGTCCGCTGGTTACACAAATGTTGGCATGGTGATTCAGTCCTACCTATACCGGAGTCGAGAGGATACCAGCCGCCTGGCACAGGAAGGTATTCGTGTTAGGGTGGTAAAAGGTGCCTATCAGGAGCCGGCTTCGGTGGCTTTCCCCAAAAAAGGTGATGTCGATGACGCCTTCGACCAATTGGTTAAAATTTTGCTGAAGGCAGAGAAAGATCTTGGGCAGCCAGGCGGCAGCGAAGACGGCCGCTTCCCGCCTTTGACCGCTGTCGGCTCGCATGATCCTGGTCGCATTAAGAATGCTCAGGACCAAATGTTGAAAATGGGGCTCCCAAAGCGGTCTATTGAATTTCAGTTTCTTTATGGCATTCGGCGCGACTTGCAACAAAGTCTGGTAAAAGAGGGTTTTCCGGTTCGTGTGTACGTGCCTTATGGCACGCATTGGTACCCGTACTTTATGCGGCGCCTGGCTGAACGCCCGGCCAATATCTGGTTCTTCATCTCAAGTTTCTTCCAGAAGTAGAGGGCTAAATCTGTGGCCGTCCCTTTCCGTAATGAACTAGCACTGGTCACCGGGGGGGCTATACGTCTTGGACGCGAAATCGCGCTTGGGTTGGCGCAGGAGGGTTACGGTATTGCGTTGCATTACCGTTCATCCGCAGTAAAGGCGAAACAGACTGCTCAACAAATCGCGTCCTATGGTGTGCCGTGTACGCTGATTCAGGCCGACCTGCGTGATCCAGCCCAAATCACGCTAGTCTTCGATCAGATCAGCCGCCTGGAACTACCATTCCGTGTGCTGGTCAATTCCGCCTCGGCCATGCCGCGAGGGAATTTGCAAGATCTGAGTGTGGCAGAGTGGGATGATACGTTAAACCTGAATTTACGCGCACCCTGGTTATGCGCTCAAGCCGCAGCACGGTTGATGGAAGCTGACGGCGGGGTTATTATTAATCTGTCCGACACAGGTGCCCGGAAGACCTGGACGGGTTTCCCGGCCTATACCATCAGTAAAGCCGGGCTGGAAGTCCTCACCCGTCTGTTGGCGCGCACACTTTCACCCAAAATCCGGGTCAATGCTGTGGCACCGGGGTTGATCCTGCCTTCCGACCAAACTGATTCCGCTGATTGGAAGAAACTGGTGGCAAAGCTGCCGGTACAACAGCCGGGATCGCCGCAAGATGCGGTTCAGGCCGTGCTTTTCTTAATTCATCACCGGTACATTACCGGTGAAACGCTGATTGTTGACGGCGGATACCATTTGGTTTAACTTCTATTATGCGCTCATCAAACTCTCCTCTGACCGATTTCTTTCGAATTGCCTCCTGGTCTTCGCTTCTGACCGGCGCTTTCCTTTATGCGCTTGGTACCGGCATCGTCATTTTCCGCGGCGAGTTAGTCAACTGGCGAAATTTTTGGGTAGGCCTGGTTCTGGTCGCTATGCTGCAATTGAGCTGCGCCTTCCTTACAACTTTTTATACCCGTCTGCTTGAGCCGCGCCGTATTGGTACACCTCAATCCGGAGCGAATGGCGAAGGAGAAACTTTGCCCCGCGGTTCCCTGATGCTGGTTGCGGTCACCACTCTGACCGTGGGGGCTATGCTCACCGCTGTATTGTTCGCCGCCGGTGCCATCTCTCCTGCGGTGCTGTTGGTATTGGGATTGGCCTTTTTGTTGGTTTTTGCATATGCCGTACCGCCGTTCCGCCTTGTGTATGCCGGTTATGGTGAATTGGTGATGGCTGTTCTGTTGACCACTTTGGTGCCAGCTCTGGGGTACCTGCTGCAAGCCGGTGATATGAGTCAACTGCTTGGCATGTTGACTTTTCCCATTACCGCTTTGTACCTGGCCATGGTTCTGGCACTCTCGCTCGAAACGTATTATGCGGACCTCAAAGCCGGGCGGCAAAACTTGATGATCCGTCTGGGCTGGCAGCGTGGTATGGTACTGCATAACGTTCTGATCCTGGTAGCCTACCTGTTGATTGGCATTGGCGCTCTCGTCGGTATGGCCTGGGCGCTCACCTGGCCGCGATTGCTCACTCTGCCTATCGGACTATTCCAGTTCTGGCAAATTTGGCAAATCGGCAACGGGGCTCCGCCGCGCTGGAGACTTTTGCGGCTTACGGCCATCGCCACCTTTGCCATTACAGTCTATTTGCAAGCCTTTACCTTGTGGGTAGGCTAAATCGTGTCTGAATTTCTCGAACTACTTCCACCCACGGTTGCGCTGGAAAAACTCCTGGCCCAGCTGCCGCGACGAGTATTATCTACTCAAAACATTGCCACCCAGGATGCCCTTGGACGCGTACTACAAGAACCAATTACCGCTGCGGAACCATTACCGGCTTTTGCGCGATCCACTGTCGACGGGTACGCTCTGCATGCTGCTGACACCTACGGCGCGAACGAATCATTGCCGGCTTATCTGCCTTTAATTGCCAATGTTCCTATGGGCACAGCCCCCGATTTTGACCTGCCGCGCGGTGCTGCGGCTGCTATCCATACCGGCGGTATGCTGCCAGTGGGTGCGGATGCTGTTTTAATGCTGGAATATGCTCAAATTTCTCGGTCAGCTGAATTGGAAATATTCCGGGCAGTTGGCGTCGGGGAAAATGTTCTTAAAGTTGGCGAGGACGTACAAACCGGGCAAGTGGTGCTTACTGCCGGAACCATCATGCGTCCTGCTGAAATTGGTGGCTTACTGGGGTTGGGCATCACCCGGTTGGATGTGGTGCGCCAACCGATCGTGGCCATTTTGTCCAGCGGAGATGAGGTTGTGCCGCCGCAAGACGCTGTTCAACCGGGGCAGGTGCGGGATATCAACAGCTATTCCCTCAGTGCCTTGGTCATAATGGCTGGTGGAATACCTCGGCGTTATGGTATTGTGGCTGACCGCGAGGATGCGCTGGAGACAGCCTTGCAGGCCGCTCTAACCGAATGCGACCTGGTGGTGGTGACGGCTGGCTCTTCCGCCAGTTCGCGAGATCTGACGGCACAAGTGGTCAACCGTATGGGAAAACCCGGGGTTCTGGTCCACGGCGTCAATGTAAAGCCGGGAAAGCCAACCATTCTGGCGGTTTGCGATGGGAAAGCGGTCATCGGTTTACCGGGGAACCCGGTATCCGCACTGGTCATCGCCCGGCTTTTCGTTGTGCCGGTGATCGAAAGGCTCCTAGGATTATCAACGCCGCGAATTCGTCCGGCTATTACCGCGCGGTTGACGGTCAACCTGGCTTCGCAGGCTGGGCGCGAGGATTTTATTCCAGTACACTTGGTTTCAACAGCCGGTGGTTTGCATGCGGATCCAATTTTCTTTAAAAGCAATTTGATTTTTACCTTGGCGCGGGCAGATGGTCTGGTGCATATACCAGCGGATGCCAACGGGTTGCCGGCTGGAGCAATGGTGCTGGTGGAGTTGCTTTAATTTACCGGTTGGAGTTATACATGGCGCAAACTGAAACCTTTTACCTGCACGACATTCCGCTTGACCAGGCCTGGCAGCGTTTAAATGAAGCGCTTGCGGCTGCTGGTTTGAATGGGGTGTTGGGTGTAGAGGAAGCCGACATTACAGAAATCCTGGTCGGCCGCGTAACAGCTGAACCAGTTTGGGCGCTCACATCATCCCCAAATTACCATTCTGCAGCCATGGATGGTTTTGCGCTGCGTTCGGAGAGTATTCGCAATGCCATGCCGACCGCGCCGGTCACCCTTGCGATGGGTAAGCAGGCAGCATACGTGGACACAGGAGATCCGCTGCCTGAATGGGCCAATGTGGTTGTACCAATTGAGAATATTGAGTCTTTGGATGGCGACGGTAACCTCACTGCGGACGCGCGGAAACCGGCACAAATCCGTCTGCGTGCCTCGCTGCCGCCCTGGAGTCATGTGCGTCCAATGGGTGAGGACATCGTCGTCACCCAGTTGATTCTGCCTTCCGGTCATGTGCTGCTCCCGGTTGACCTGGGCGCGGTGGTTGCCAGCGGTCATAAATCGTTGCGCATAGCCAAGATGCCAAAAGTAGCGATCTTGCCGACCGGTACGGAACTGGTGCCGCCTGGCAGCGATGTTCAGCGCGGCGACATTATTGAATACAACTCGCTGGTTTTGGCAGGACAGGTGCGGGAATGGGGCGGTGAGCCGGTACGCTATGCCATCATCCCGGATGATTTTGAGACCATCCGCAAAACGGTGCAATCAGCAGCCGAAAAACACGATCTGATCCTCCTGAACGCGGGTTCTTCCGCCGGAGCGGAAGATTTTTCAGCCGGGGTCATAGCCGCACTTGGACAGGTATTAGTGCACGGTGTGGCGGTTCGCCCGGGACATCCCGTGATTTTAGGTATGCTGGGGCAGCCAGACAGCCGGCAGGTTCCTGTCATCGGGGTGCCAGGGTATCCAGTATCGGCGGCGTTGACCGGTGAAATTTTCGTCGAGCCGTTGTTAGCGCGTTGGACCGGACGCTTGGCAGCTCAACCATTGGAAATCGAGGCTGGGATTACGCGAAAAGTTACTTCGCCGGCTGGTGATGATGATTATCTACGCGTAGTTGTAGGACGTGTTGGAGAACGTATGCTGGCAGCCCCGCTGGCACGCGGTGCGGGGGTCATCACCTCGTTGGTCCGCGCAGACGGACTGGTCGTCTTACCGCGTGGTACCCAGGGCATCGAAGCCGGCAGTACGGTACGCGTGCGGCTTTACCACCCACCTGCTGACCTGGAACGTACAATATTCGCCATCGGCTCGCACGATGTTACGCTGGATGTGCTGGCACAGTACCTGGCAACACGCGGTCGCCGCCTGGTTTCTGCCAATGTTGGCAGTCAGGGCGGGTTGGTGGCTCTGCGCCGCAACGAGGCTCACCTGGCAGGCTGTCACCTGCTGGACCCGCTCAGCGGTGATTACAATCTGGCAGCAGTTCGCCAATATCTGCCAGGTCAGAGAATTCGCGTTTATGGCTGGGTTGGTCGCGAGCAGGGTTTAATGGTGCCCAGAGGAAACCCCCTGGGGATTTCTGGCTTGCCCGACTTGAGCCGTGCTGAAATTACCTACGTCAACCGCCAGCGAGGGGCAGGGACTCGGGTATTGTTGGATTACAATTTAACCCGGATGGGAATCTCGCCGGATCAAATTAATGGCTACGATGCTGAGGAGTTCACTCACCTGGCAGTGGCGGCGGCGGTGGCATCCGGGCGGGCGAATTGCGGTCTGGGTATTCCGGCAGCCGCCCAGGCACTAAAACTAGACTTCATCCCTTTGTTTCACGAATACTACGACCTGATTATTCCAGCCGAATTTGCTGATGACCGATTGCTGGAGCCATTGTTAGCTGCCATGCAAGACGCAACCTTCAAGCAACAGGTTGCGGATTTGCCTGGATATGACGTCGCCCGCATGGGAAAATTAATCGCAGATTTGGAATTACCTGATAACTACGAGGAGCATAAATGATTGCTGTAAATTCCCCCGCCCCAGCTTTTACCCTTCAAGATGAGACATGTACACCGCACTCCCTCAGCGAATTCCTGGGAAAACCGGTGGTACTCTATTTTTACCCCGAAGATGATACGCCTGGCTGCACCGCGGAAGCCTGTAATTTTCGGGATGACTATGGCGTATATCAGGATGCTGGAGTGGTCATCCTAGGTGTCAGCCCGGATTCACCGAAGTCACACGCCAAATTTAAAGCCAAATACAAACTCCCCTTCACCCTGTTGGCAGATGAAGGACATACAGTCTGCGACCTCTACGGTGTTTGGGGAAGGAAGAAGTTATGGGGACGTGAATTCGACGGGGTAATCCGCACCACATTCCTGATCGATGAACACGGAATAGTGAAGAAAATATTCCCAAAAATTACGGTCGAAGGTCACTCTGCCGAAGTTCTGGCAGCACTGAAAGAATGACCCTTTTTGGAAATATCTGACCAGACCGAAACGATTTCATTCCGGTCTGGTCGAATACGCTGTTCAATTATTTAGTCAGCGGTGATTGGGGTCTTCGTTTGCTTGGCTTCGGTGGCTGGAACGACAAAGCTCTTGTAATCTACCGAGCGTTTGACGAGCACATCCAGGGTGTGGGTCACCATGTAATTGATGATTTTTGATTGCAGATCATCCCACATCGATTGAGTTGCGCAGCTTTCCTGACGAATGCAGTTGTCTTCGATTTCAACACCGGGGGTGATGTTAATCGGTCCTTCCAGAACTTCGGCGATTTTGAGAACGGTGATGGTGTCAGCTGGCGAGTTCAAGCGCAGCCCGCCCCGAGGACCCGGGGAGGCTTTGATCAGACCAGACTGCATCAACGTATGGGCGATTTGATGAAGAAAGGGAAGGGGAATTTGGAGCTGCTCGGAAAGGCGAGCGCTGGGGACAGGCTGATCACCATCGCCAGCGGCGAGGGCAATCATCAACTGCAACCCATAATCAAGACGGCGGCTTATTCGAAACATTGTACACCTCTAAGGTAAAGAATGTAATAA
>DATMXL010000180.1:0-2951 GCA_035561555.1 Bellilinea sp. | reverse complement strand
GTTATAAAGCATGCAGATTATAGTGGGAACAACGCCCGCGAACTTTGCGTCCCCTTGTGGGGCTCGTCGTTCCCACCCCGATAGGTTGTAAGGTAATTGAATGGTGGAACAACATTGAAAAATTGAACGAAAATGTCTTTGTCGACAGGTTTTGTCTGATGCCCAACCACATTCATGGAATTATCAGAATCGAGAACCAAGATCCTATTGACGTTCCTCAACATGTATATGGTTTTGAAACGATTGAAAATTCCAAAAGACCAAAGGAACGACGTGGTCGTCGTTCCCTACTTGGGTTGATCAAGGGTTTTAAATCGGTTACAACTCGTATATTCCTGAGACACTACAATTCCTATGAGCTTGCGGCCCTATGGCAAGCCTCATATTACGACGAGGTCATTCGCAATGAAGAACATTACACGAGGGTGCTGGATTATATTGACCAGAACCCGATGCGATGGGCAGATGATAAATACTTCTCGCACTAAAGCAGGCGGACCAATTTACGGGAACAACCGGCGGGCTTTGACCTCGGCGACTGCATCCGCGCGGTAACGGTATAACAGTGCCGGGCGGCCTTCGCCGGAGCGACGTTCGCTGGTCGGCTCAATGATGCCGGCTTCCAAAATGCGGCGCCGGAAATTGCGTTTATCCAGTGTTTCCCCCAGGATAAGTTCGTAAGTATGTTGCAACTCGCTGAGGGAAAATGCCTCCGGCAGCAGTTCAAACCCTACAGCTGAATATTCCAACTTATAGCGCAAGCGGCGCAGCGCGTAGGCTAAAACATCGGCATGATCCCAGGCCAGCACTGGCAGATTGCGGACCGGCTGCCAGACAGCCTGTGATTTTTGGATATGATCCTGAGAGAGGGTATCTTCCGCCAGCAGCGCAAAATAAACTACAGACACTATCTGGTTCGAGGGATTCCGGCCGGGGTCGCCAAATGTATATAGCTGTTCGAGATAGACTTCCTTTAACCCGGTTAAGTTTTCAATGCACTGTGCCGCCGAGTTTTCCAATCCCAGCCCGTCAATCAGCCGGCAGCCGGGCAGTTCCCAACCAGTCTGCCAGTCACCGGGTTGGAGTAATACTTGCAACTGATTATTCTGGAGTGTGAAGACCACGACACGTACTTCTAGATTAGACATTGTCACCCTGTTGCAACCGAATTCCCCGCGGTCTTCCATCCAATGGTATAAATCATTAAGCTGATTATAGCGGTGATTGGCATAATTTTTGGCTAAAGGGGACAGGTGACACGGACAGGAGCGGACCGGGTCATACCAGGAGGATTTGAATGCAACACGAAGCAGCCAAACGTCTACGACTAGTCGCGATCGTATTGTCTCTCGCAATTTTGGCGTGCAATTTACCCGGACGGGATGCCCAGGTGACGCCTTCAGAGCCGACCCCCAATATGACCATGACCGCGCTGTTCAGTATCGTGACCAAGGCTCCGGTGATCTCCACCCCGGTCGCCCCACAAGCCACAAACACAACTGGCCCAGCTGTCACAAATAGCCTCCCTCCGCTTGCCAGCCCAACCAGCGGGTTAACCCCGCTGCCGCTGGTCACCACCACGCCACAGCCCACCTCTGAATTGCGTCCGGCGGGAAAATTCAACGCTAATTTTATGTCCACCGCGCCCACGCTGGATGGTAAATGGGATGAGTGGACTAATACGGCTTATCCGGCTCGTTTCGTGGTTTTCGGTAAGGATAACTGGACGGACAAAACCGATCTGGAGGGCAGCTTCCGGGTTGGGTGGGACAATACGAACCTGTACCTGGCGGTCAAGGTGTATGACGAAAAATACGTCCAAAATGCCACGGATGTCGACATCTTCAAAGGCGATTCAGTTGAGTTATTGTTCGACGTCGATCTGATGGGCGATGTGAATTCAAACGATGTCAACAGCGACGATTACCAGCTGATTTTTTCTTATGGTAAGGGTACAGTAAGCGGGGTTAAGGAAGCTTACTTATATTACCCGACCAACGTCGCTGGACCGCGAACGACAGTGAAAATCGCATCTGTGTATGAGGCCGGCATCATTCGGGCTGAAATTGCGGTTCCCTGGAGCGTGCTGGGTGTTTCGCCCTCCGGTGGGAAACAGTTTGGCTTTGCCATTTCGATGAATGACAATGATAACGAAAGCCAGAATGTTCAACAGAGTATGATTTCAGCTATTAATACGCGTGCCTTCCGCGATCCGACCAGTTGGGGGCTGCTGGAATTGAAGCAGTAAAATATTAATCGATGCGTAGGCTGGGTACCGTACCAGTCCCCACCGTTCATGAAGTTAAAACAATATCGAAGCTAACTCTTTACGGTAATCCCGGGTGACCGGGTTGTCATCGCCGAGAAGCTCGAGCAGCGCCAACACGGTTCTTCTCACCTCGTCATTACGCCGGTCGGAGCGCAGCATATCCATCAGCCCATCAAGCGCCTGGGTGATGCGACCACGGGCTGCCAGGCGAATGGCGTTCCAATATGCAGCTTGTTGGTCATCTTCTTCCATGCCAACCGGGTGCCGGCGGATTTGGTCCATCTTCTCAGCCAGCGGCAGCAGGGTCACCGACTGGGCATACCGGCGGCTAGCAGGAAATGAGGTCAAAATGGCTAGGCCTTCGTGAGTCTTCCCTTGCGCCAACAATGTCTTGGCTAGCCCCAGCAAACCCTCCGGGCTGTCCGTCACTGTATCCAACCCTTTGCGGTAAACGGTTTCTGCAGCTTCCCACTGTTCAAGCGCTATCAGACTGGCAGCTTTCTCGAATAACAGTGCTGTCGGACTGGGCGGTTCGATTTGCGCCAGGAATTCGCGCACCCGCCCCTCAGGTTGCGCGCCGACGAACTCAGCCACCACCTGCCCGCCGCTGAATACCTTCACCGTAGGCAGGCTGCGTACCCCAAAGCGAATCGCCAGATTGGGGTTCTGGTCGGAATTAACC
>DATMXL010000179.1:0-2221 GCA_035561555.1 Bellilinea sp. | reverse complement strand
CCCATTCCCAATGTCGGCGACTTTTGGCCAAATTCAACTGCCGGATCTGGTGCAGCAGGTGGATCTCAACCCGAACCCCGGCCCAAGGTCAGCGACGAAGAGCGCATGATCATCCTCAACCTGCTCAGCGAGAAGAAAATCAGCGCAGAGGAAGCCAACCAGCTTCTGGATGCCCTGAATGGAAAATTCAGCAAGTAGTCTCGCTTGTTTACGACTGAAAACTTTGGAGTGAGAGTTGTAATGGATATCAACCGTCTGGACATCTTACAGAAAATCGAGACTGGCGAGGTCACGCCGGAAGAAGGCCTGCGCCTGTTGAATGCGGTGGATGGGAACTCGCCAGTGACACCTGACCGAATGGCGTTTGACTCCGCTTCGGTGCCCGATGTGGAAATCCTGCAACCGCGGGTTGCCAGCCAGGCAGCCGCCGACAAAGCCAATCTGCCCGAGTTTTCAAAATACCGCACCTTATCCTGGCTGATGTTTGGGGCTTTCCTGATCCTCACCCTGGTTTCTGCCAATTGGATGGTGCAGGGTTGGCTGGCGAATAATTTTGGCTGGGGTTTTTGGCTAGCCTGGATTCCGTTCGGAATTGGCGTGCTTGGTATGGCAACCAGCCTCAACTCCCGCTGGCTGCACCTGCGTGTGACTGACACGGGGAATGGCCGTCAGAAGAATATTCGCATCTCCATGCCGCTGCCCCTGGGTCTGGCCAGTTGGGTCTTGAATGCCGTCCCTGGTTGGCTGCCCCGGGAAGTGCGTGAAAAACACATCGGCGAGGCTCTGAGCGAGATTAACCACTCCGTCTCCCGCGACGAGCCATTTTTTATCGCGGTCGACGAAGACAATCAGCACGTCGAAATTTACATCGGTTAACGTCTGGTAGGGAACGTCGCTCGCGTCGTACCTGTTGTTATTCGCAGTGGCTGCTGAGCCTTACCATTTCTTTACATGCCCGCTCGTCGCCAAAAATAATAGCTTCATCACCTTAAAAAATTTCCAAAACTCGCGCAGTAACGGCCATACCGAAAGATTGCTTTTGCCCGGGTTAAGATGCGCTAAATTCATTTCCCTGTGGGTCACCCCGTGTCTGTTTTTCAGGGCTGCCTGCAGCTGCCGCGTTTCTCCCACCGGAATCACCTGGTCGCCAACATCGTGTAAATGGATGAACAGCGGCGCGTGAAGATCATGGATATAGGTCAGGGGAGATAGAGCTGTCAACTTCCCTTGCATGGGACCTGGCAAGCGTCTCAGCGCGATCTCAGCTGCACTCGTATCCGCCGCTTGCGCCAGCAGCGCATAAACCCCCTGTCCCTCCTCAGATAGTTCCGCTACCTCGAGTGCAGTGGAGCCATCTGTGGCGAACCCGCGGTGCGTATCTGCCTCAGCGGGTTGCAGCCAGGCTGTCATTGACTGCACGAAAACTTTGCGGGTTAACTGATCCACTTTCCAGGGTTCGCGGATTTCTCCATGCTTCACCGATGCACAGGCAATATCCCGCGCAAAGGTCCACATGGATGAATATGGCGCATATGCGCTGACAAAGGTGACTTGTTCCCGAATGAGAGGGGTGACACTTGCCATGATGGCGAATGATCCGCCCACGCAAGCGCCTAACAGACCGCTTCGGCTGGCATCTATAAAGGGTTGGTTAATTAACCAGTCATAGGCCAGCGCGATATTCTCTATGTCGTCCGGATCGAGCCGAAAAACTCGCATGGTTGGTGACCAGTAAAGCAGCCCGGCAAATCCGGCTCTGGCCAACGCTCTTCCGAGCACCGGTACCTGCGGATGCTCAACGCCAAATGGCACTAATCCCAGGCAGACCACCATAGCCGGGTGGACCGCTACCAGGCGGCCGGTAAATCTCGCCTGAAACCAGTCCGGTATGACTGGGATAAGTTACCTTCTCAATAAGTGGTTCTTTCGTCACCCAATCGATTACCCGTGACGGCAGCATCGGAAAGACTTTTAAAAAGAAGACAAAAGTCCTGAAAACCCCCTGAATCAGACGTATAGCGCCAAACCAAGAATTGGAAAGAATGGTCATATCGATGATCTTCGTGACGGGATTCAATGAGTTTACATAATCCTGTTGTAAGATCACTTTAATGCCCCAACGTATTTATTTCCAGCCTTATCCTATCTGCCGCCGACTTATGACCATGCTATAACGTTCCCCGTCTGATCCATCATCGTTCGTGAAACTTTGGATTATTAC
>DATMXL010000178.1:0-8023 GCA_035561555.1 Bellilinea sp. | reverse complement strand
ATACATGTCTAATCAAGACATCCATCATTACTATTGTATATACAACGCTGGCAGTTTCAGGATGGTCATACACACACTAAACCATGATAAAATCCACCCATATTTCGCATTTTTGAGGTGCCACATGACCGAACCCATTCTTGTTGCCATAGCCTGGCCTTACGCCAACACTGAAATCCACGTCGGTAATGTGACCGGCTCGCATCTACCCGGTGACATTTTTGCGCGCTACCAGCGCTTGCGCGGTCGGGATGTGGTTATGGTTTCAGGCTCCGACTCGCATGGCACCCCCATCACCATCAGCGCTGATGCCTCAAATTCGACCCCGATGGAGGTGTACCAGCATTTCCATCAGACCTTTCTGGATCTGTTCATGCAGTTGGGCATCAGCTATGACCTGTTTACCAGCACCCACACCGAGAATCACTTTAACGTCTCGCAAAAAATATTCCTGGCGCTGCTGGAGAACGGCTTTCTATATAAGGAAAGCCAGCTGCAGTGGTACTCCACCGCGCAAAGCCGGTTCCTGCCCGACCGCTATGTCGAAGGTACCTGCTATGTGTGTGGTTACACCCAGGCGCGCAGCGACCAATGCGACCGCTGCGGTACGCTGCTGGAACCTGCCAGGCTGATCGACCCGCGTTCAAAAATCGACGGCTCGACGCCAGAATTGCGGGAGACCGAGCACTATTATCTCGACCTGGGTAAACTGCAACCGGAGATCAGCGATTTCTTGAAGCAGCGGAGTTCCTATTGGCGGCAAAATGTGCTGCGGCAGTCACTTGGTCAAATCGAGGCAGATGGACTGCGCGGACGCCCGATTACCCGGGACCTGGATTGGGGCATACCGGTGCCGCTGGAGACCGAGAAGGGTAAATGTCTGTATGTTTGGTTCGAGGCGGTCATTGGTTACTTGTCGGCCACGATCGAATGGGCCAGCATTACCGACCAGCCGGATGCCTGGAATAAATGGTGGCACGACCAAGCTTCAAAAGTGTTCTATTTTATTGGCAAGGACAACATCCCCTTCCATGCCATTATCTGGCCGGGACAGTTGATCGGACTGGATACCAAATTTGACGAATTAATGGGCAATTCAGTTCGTGCTCCACTGGTGCTGCCCTATGATGTCCCTGCCAACGAATTTATGAATTTGGAGAATCAAAAAATCTCCGGCAGCCGCCATTGGGCAGTGTGGGCACAGGATTTTCTGACCCGCTACGATCCGGATCCGCTCCGCTATTATTTAACGGTCAACATGCCGGAAACCCGCGACACCGATTGGGATTGGGATGATTTTTACCACCGCAATAACGACGAGCTGGTCGCCACCTGGGGAAACCTGGCAAACCGGGTGTTGTCGTTTGCCAGCAAGCACTGGGATGGCGTAGTGCCCGACCCCGGTGAGCTGACCGACCTCGACCGGAACTTACTGGCTGCGATCGAGCAGGGCTTCGTAACGGTTGCCAGTGAATTGGAAGCTGTTCACCTGCGCGGCGCACTGGGGGAGGCGATGCGTCTTGCCAGTGAGGTTAACAAGTATCTTGACCAGACTGCCCCCTGGACTGCCATTAAAACCGATCGGGTAGCCGCCAGCCGAGCCATCTACACCGCGCTGCGCGCCATCGATTCACTCAAAATTTTGCTGGCGCCTTTCCTGCCGTTCACATCCCAGCGGCTGCATGGTTTTATGGGTTACAATACCAGCCTGTTTGGTACGCAATTTATTAGCCAGGAATCCGATTCCCTTGGAACCCACAGCGTCCTGCGTTACAACCCCGTCGGCGCCGCCGGGCTCTGGGAGCCAAGTCAGCTCCAGGCTGGTCATCACCTGGAGAAACCCGAACCGCTTTTCCGCAAACTCGACCCGATCATCGTTGAAGAAGAACGGGCGCGGCTGGGGAAGCCGAAACAATAGCAAGTAAGCAGGGCGGGCTGCAGAATGCCCGCCTTTTGTTGAACTGCCGCCAATTGGCAGATACCCTCAAGGATTATAGGAATGAAAAGTAACCGAATCAAGTTCGTATTTATTGTTTTAGCCATTGTGCTATTAAGCTGTAATCTGCCCGTCAGTGCCCTTAACCCGAACTTTAACGCGTCTGGCACTCCGGCTGCCGAATCTGAGAGCATCGCAACACCCGCCGGCCCGGATTATTCTTCCGCCCGATTGACCATTGTGGATTTGCCGCAAGGCTTCCGTGAATTGACTGCCGAAGAACTGGAAGCCCTCGGGTTGACCAGCGACCAATTTACCAACCTGTTCACAGGCATGCTCTCGGAAGCGCAGCCGGTGAACTTTGCCGCCTTCACCAATACCAACGGCAGCTTCGAGGTCATCGTTTCGGTGTTGATTGTGCCGCTCACCTTTGTGGAGCGTACCGCGGTCGACCTGTATTTAAGCGATCCACAGCGTTTGGCAGACAATTTTTCTGGCGCTGGCGGAATAATGGATTTGACGCTGGATGAAAGTGCTCCCAAGGTGGGAGAATCCTCCAGCAGTGTCAATTTTGGCGTGCCCAATGCGCCGCTGAAAATGAACGGCGGATTGACCGTCTCACGCCGCGGCGATGCAATCCAGGTAGCCTTGCTCTTCTATCCGGATGGCACTGTCCCCGCTCTGGCGTCTCATGCCGTGGCACAAATTGTGGACGAAAAATTATCGTTACTCAAATAACCGCACACTAAAGTCGCATTCGCGTTCAACCTCCCGGGGTATAATTTCTTCACTCTCCCATGCTAGCCACCATCTCTCCCCGCGAAAAAGCCCTGACGGTATTGACCTTCTGGTGGGTCGTTGCTGCTGCCGCCATTCTTGGCGGACTGGCTGGATTGGGTATTTATGCGCTCAAGGACCCGGTTTACGAAGCCCAGGTAGCCATCACCATGGGCATAGATTTCGCCCGAACCGGTTCCATGGAACAATATGATAAAGATCTGGCGCTCGGTACCGCTGCTGGCATCATCTATTCAGCAGATCTCATGCAGCAAGTGGTCGATGAAGCCCGGGCAAGCGATATTGCAGTAGATTTTGATACACTAAAGCATGATTCAACCCTGGAACGCAAGTCGTTTGTCTGGCTTTTGCGCGTCCGCCACGCTGATCCTGATCAGGCTGCCATCCTGGCAAACCGCTGGGTTGAACTAGGAATTGCCAGGCTCGATATGGCTGCCCAGCATGCCTTGCGCGCCGATGGGTTACAGGAATACATGAATTCACTCGAGACCTGCCTGGAACAGGTGGCGGTCAATGCCATGGTGTCAGCCTGTCCCTATACTTCCGTCAGCGAGCTGCAGACCGAATTGGCGGTGAGCCAGAATGAATTTTTAATAGAAAAACAGGCTTCCCGCAATCTTTTCCCGCAGCTGACCTATTCGGTTTCCCAACCAGCGACTTCCCCGCAAGCACCGGTGATCTATGGCCGCAACAATTTGGTGCTGGCTGGGTTGTTAATCGGCTTGCTGGCTGGAATCACACTCGTCACCAGCGGATTTCCCATCCGTCGGTTGAAAAAGGGGTAAGGCATGCCGCGCCTGGTTCGCTGGCTGTGGGCTGCGTTGATGCTGGCGCTGCCGTTCAGCAGTTTCCCATTGATCTCGCGAACGCTTGGCGTACAATCGGTGGCGGCCTTATCAGTCGTATTCCTGTTTATTCTTTTGGTTGTGTGGTGTTTGCCGTACCTGTGGCACGGCGGGCGTCTGCCGTTGGCGGCTATTCCAATTCTGGCTTTTGTCCTGGTGGCACTTTTCGCCACCTTTGGCTCGATGTTTATCGATATGCCGGCTTTTCGAGATTTTTCCCGTTGGCGTAATACGGTCGAAAACCTGGTCACACTTGGCGTGGGCATTAGCGCCTACCTGATCGCCAGTTCCTGGCCAGCCGAGAAAAAGGATTTTGACCATCTGCTGCGCTGGCTGAACTACGGCGGCGCGCTGATCATCCTCTGGTCAGGGATTCAGGCGTATTATGCCTTCATCACGGGTGTATATCCTGCCTGGCTGGAGACAATCCAGGGTTGGATCTCATCCAGCGGACTGCTTTATTTCAGGCGCGTTACTGGCCTGGCTTTTGAACCGTCCTGGCTGGCACACATGTTAAATTTGATCTATCTTCCCTGGTGGCTGGCAGCCAGCTTGAACAAGACTACCGTTCATCGCTTTCGCCTGTGGCACATCAGCCTCGAAAACCTGCTGCTGGTCGGCGGGATCGGCGTTTTATTCGCCTCTTACTCGCGCATTGGCTGGCTGGCGTTCCTGGTGGTGGCAGCTTTTGTCATCCTCAATCTTAACCTGAGGCTAATTGGCTGGCTGCGCGGTGTGATCACCCGCAGATGGTCGCGTCCCTTCTGGCAGACTGTCGGTCGAACTGCCTTGCCCATTGTGCTCAGCATTGGTCTGGTTGGGGTGTATGCCGGGATGTTTCTGGGAGCTGGTTTTGGGCTTTCGAAACTCGACCCGCGCATGGCGCAGTTATTTGATGTGCAGACCCTCAAGGAAGAAGGCGTGCTGATGTTTTCCAGCCGGCTGGTGTTCGCTGAGCGGCTGGTGTTCTGGCAAACCGGCTACGAGATTTTCAACGACCACCCGGTATTGGGAGTGGGTTTAGGAAATGCCGGCTATTATTTTCCGGAAAAAATGGTAGCCTTCGGCTACGGTTTGACCGAAATCAGCCAGATGTTGTTCGAGAATTCGAGCCTGCCGAATACCAAGTCGTTGTGGTCGCGGCTGGCAGCGGAAACTGGTCTGGCAGGCCTGGGAATTTTCCTCACCTGGATGGTCATCCAATATGCCTGCGCCCGAACGCTGACCAAGGCTAAAGACCGTCAATTTCGCGCGTTAGGCTGGTTTGGTCAATTCGTGCTGGTAGCCCTGTTGATCGAAGGGTTCAGTGTGGACACCTTCGCCCTGCCCTATTTCTGGCTGGCATTAGGAATTGTGACCGCGGGTTTTACTGTCTGGGTTAACGTTGCCGAACAGGCTGACCCTGTCGATTGATTTGTGCGTCATTCAATCGAGTTTATCGCGGGTGAAAGGATTCCCGCGGGCGCGGAATTCCTTTACGATTCCCCAGCCAATCACTATCGCGCTCAACCCAACGATAGCCAGGATCATTGGCCAGAAATCGATATGAATCCCAAGGCCAAAATTGCGGCGCAGATACCAGTTGGTGAAAAAAACCAGGAAGATGCCCATGACCAGGTACCAGCGAGCCAACCAGCCGTCGCGGTGCTCACGTGCCGTATACCAGGCCCAGGCTGCCACCAGCGCCAGCCACGGCATGAACAGCGTACGGTAGCGGGGATTGTCCCACAGGTCGCCGCCGGCGCGCACCGATGAGATCAATGTCCAGACTGCCACCCCCACCAGAGCGCAGATCAATAGCCGGCGAACCATGCCTGGATTGGTTTTCCACAGTGCGATAGGTGCATACAGCAGCAGCGGGATGATCAAATACCAGCCGACCGAGCGGAAGGTTGAAATCGCACTCGAAATTGGCAGCGCCGGGTCGATCAATGCCGCGGGTAATACCGGCTGCGCCAATCCATAGACCACGATAAAGGGAGTCTGCAGGGTTTCCGGTATTTGTTTGAACAATTCCTGGATCCAGCCGGAATTCCGCAACGCTTCGCCAAATTCATAAGCGGCAGGCTCTTGCAGCCAGCGTGCAATAAAGGCGTATCCTGCAATCATCAGCAAGGCCAGAAATGCCCAGCCCATCAAGCCGCGGCGGCGGTCGACCAGGGTCGCGGAGTAATCGATCCACCACCAAACCGCCAGCAACGCTCCTACACCCAGCGCCACTGGCCAGGAAAAGCCAGCCAGTAAAGCAATAATCAAACCCAGCCAGGCGGCTGTTTTCCAACCGATCTCCCGCCAGCGGGTAGTGAAGTAAAAAGCGACTGCGGCCAACCCGATCAGGATTGGGTCGCGCATTTGAGCAGCTCCCAAAAGCACACTTTCCGGGTAGAGTGCAAATATCCAGGTTGCCAGTTTCGCGGTTTTACTGCCGAATTGATCGCCTAAAGCCCGGTAAAAAAACATGACCCCCAGCGCGGAGACGGAAGCTGTCAGTAGCAGGATTAACCAGGGACGGTGCATATCCGGACTAAAAATGCGGTACAGTCCGGCGCTTACGATCAGCATCCCGCCATATTGATCGGTGAAAAACTCCCTATTAAAAGCTGAAGTCAACGGTGCGCCGGACTGAGCCAACTGCCAGGCTTGCGTATCGCGTTGAAAGGCATCGAAGAAAATATATCCGGCGTTCGGCGCGGGTTCGTCGTACCCAATGATCGGCAGCAACACGCTGAGTGCCACACCCAATACCAGCCGCAAGCCGAAGGCTGTCAACGCGATTCGACCCAGGCTGGATTCTGCGCCAAATTTTTTCCAAATCAACCAGCCAATTAGAAGGACTATTGCCGCTAGAGCGCCGTAAGCCATCACGCTGGCCGCGTTTAATGCGCCTGGCTCCAACGCTGCCATCCCCAGCCCCAATAGCGCTCCGGCGCCAACAATGAGCAGTGTGCTCCTGGCAGTTTTCGTCCAAAGACTCATGCCTGACCTCGCATCGGCACCAGATTAGCCAAAGTAATTTCAGCTCTCGATTTCCAAGAAAAAGGTTTTACGTCTTCAAGCGCCTGTTGACCCAACGCCCGCATCCTGGCAGGATTTTCCAATAACGACTGAAGCCCGGTTTTCCAACTTTCCAAATCATCCGCTGCACAGAAGACGGCGTTGTGCTCGCTGAGCACCTCATGCAGCACCGGCAGATCGCTGCTGATGATAGCCCGGCCGGCTGCCATATACTCAAATAGTTTCATCGGTGAGCAAATATCCGCCGTATTTCCGCCGCTGCTGCCAGCGATCGTGCGGCCGTACGGCATCAATAAAACGTCGCCGGCGGCTTGATACAACGCCAATTTTTGATTGGGAACAAAACCGGTGAAGGTGACGTTCGTCAACCGCATTTGTTCGCTTTGTTTGCGGCAGTTTTCCACCGCTTGCGGGTTGCCCCCCACCAATAAGAAATGCACCTGGGGAAAGCTCTGTGCCAGCCCGAGCAAGAGTTCAACGCCCCTGCCGGCATACAGGTGACCGGTGTATACCGCGGTAGTTTGCTCGGCGGGATAGCCTAATTGAGCTCGAGCAGCGGCTGCCACAGGCAGGTTTTCATAGCGTTCCAGATCCACTGCGTCTGGTGCGATCACCATGTTTTCCTGCGGGATATACAGACCAAATTCAGCTTCGAGCACCCGCACCAAAGCCCGGGTGATGACCGCCAGCCGTTTGCGACCCTGCATTTTAATCGTGCGCTGCAGCAGCCACGGTCCGAGTTTGCCCGTCGGCCGGTCGTGCACTTCCAGCACCACCGGCAAACCGCGCAATTGGCCATACACCGCAGCCTGCGGCATCCAGGTGTATACCACGTCAGCCTTCCAGGCGGCTGCCCGGTTGACGCTGGACAGCGCCAGGTCATAGCGCTTTAGCTGTGGTGAAGTCGGTAACCAGATGATCTCAAATGGCGTCTTTACCCCATAGTAATCCATCAACTGATCCCAGGGGGTTGATTGGTCGCCGGGAACCCACAGCCGCACCGAATGCCCCAGCTGCGCCAGCGCCTGGCACACCTTCATCACCTGGATGCTGTTGGCTGTGTTGGACGGTATCCGCGATGGCGCAATGACCGCGATTCTCATACTGCCTGCTCCAGCACCACGGGTTGAAGTTCAGCGCGTTTAAGGCCGCGCAGTCCTTCCACTGCCATGGCGCCAATCGAAAGGATGAAGAACAGACTGAGTAAGGCGGCTTGCATAACCGCCCCGAATCTGGGAACCAGCAGGAACATCAAGCCAATTTTAATCAAACCGGCAATTGTCGCGACCGCCAGCGGAAAGTTCGGCCGGCTGAAAGCCAACAGCAGAGACCGATTCCAATAAAAAATATTCGCGAAACTGAAACCGATCAACAGTACCCAGATGAGCGGCATAGCTGGCAGGTATTCTCCACCCTTGAATAAACCCAG
>DATMXL010000177.1:0-13566 GCA_035561555.1 Bellilinea sp. | reverse complement strand
GTCGGGGGCGACTGGGACGGCGTGCGGGGGCTGCTGGGTGGCAAGGGTGCTAACCTGGCGGATATGACCCGCCTGGGTGTTCCTGTTCCTCCCGGTTTCACAATTACAACGGAAGCCTGTAATGCCTATCTCGAAGGCGGCAACAAATTCCCGGCTGGTATGTGGGATGAAGTTCTCGCCGCCTTGAAAGAAACCGAAAAAGCTGCCGGTAAAACCTTCGGTGGCAAGGAAAATCCCTTGCTGGTATCCTGCCGGTCCGGCGCTAAATTCTCGATGCCAGGCATGATGGATACCGTTCTGAACATTGGATTGAATGACCAAACCGCTGAAGCCTTGGTTAAACTGACCAAAAATGACCGCTTCGTGTATGACTCCTACCGCCGCCTGGTGCAGATGTTTGGCGCCGTGGTTTTGGAAATGGACGACATCCACTTCGAAGAAAAATTAGACGAATATAAAGCCGCTCGCAATGTCACAGCTGACACCGACCTCACGGCTGACGACCTGAAAGCTCTGACGGCAGAATTCAAGAAAATTATCCGCAATGTAAAGAAGATTGACTTCCCCGATGATCCACTGGAACAGCTGAAACTGGCGGCTGAGGCTGTCTTCCGCTCCTGGAATGGCAAGCGCGCCATTGATTACCGCAACGCCACCAACATTGCGCACAATCTCGGCACCGCGGTCAACATTCAGACCATGGTCTTTGGCAACACCGGCAACGATTCCGGTACTGGTGTGGCTTTCACCCGCGACCCGGCTACCGGCGAGCGTGTAATGTACGGTGACTATCTGCTCAACGCTCAGGGCGAAGATGTGGTTGCTGGTATTCGCAATACTAAGAAAATTCAAGAGCTAAAAAAAGATATGCCGGAAGCCTATGCCCAGTTCCTGGACATCACCGCGAAACTGGAAAAACATTATAAAGACCTGCAGGACGTTGAATTTACCATCGAGCACAAACGGCTTTACATGCTGCAGACCCGTAATGGAAAGCGCACCTCCAAAGCTGCTGTAAAAGCTGCGGTGGATATGGTCAATGAAGGTCTGATCACCAAAGAAGAAGCTGTCGGCCGGGTCCGCCCTGAAGACGTCGACACCTTGCTGCACCCGCAGTTTAACGTGGAAACGATCAGAGCCGCTAAAAATTCCAATCGGTTGTTCGCCTCTGGTGTGAACGCCTCCCCTGGTGCCGCGGTTGGTCAGGTTTATTTTGACGCCGACAAAACGGAGCAGATGCACAAGGAACATAAACAGGATGTCATCATGGTGCGCCCATTCACCAAGCCTGATGACGTTCATGGCATGCTCTCTGCCAAAGGTATTGTCACCAGTGAAGGCGGCGCCACATCCCATGCTGCCGTGGTAGCCCGTCAATTTGGTGTCCCGTGCATCGTTGGTGCCTCTGCGATCCATATCGACATGGACAAGCGCCTGATGGAAGTCAATGGTACCGTCGTCCACGAGGGCGAATGGTTGTCCATGGATGGAACCACCGGTGAAGTTTTCACCGGTAAATTAGGGTTAACAGCTGCCTCGCTGGAGGAGCAAACCGACCTCATGACGTTGCTCACCTGGGCTGACGAAATCTGCGCCCGCCCAGGTCTGCGCAAAGGTCCTGAAGGATCTCCCACCACGGGTCTGCAAGTTTGGGCAAATGCAGATTACCCCAAGGATGCGCAGCGCGCCCGGTCCTACGGCGCTAAGGGCATCGGCCTGTGCCGCACCGAGCACATGTTCTTCGAACCTGCCCGTTTACCAGTGGTTCAACGCATGATCCTGGCCAAAAACGATGAGGATCGCAAGACTGCTCTGGATGAATTGCTGCCTTCACAGCGCAGCGACTTCGAAGGTTTATTTGAAGCGATGACCGGCTTACCCGTCATCATTCGCTTAATCGACCCGCCGTTGCATGAGTTCCTGCCGGCAGCCGGCGAACTGGAAGAACAAATCATCACTGCACGTGTCGAAGCCCTTTCCGGTTACATCCTTGGTAAAAGCGAGCCAAAAGAGGTCAAAGATCTCGAGACCATGCTGGCAGCGGTTGAAAGCCTGCACGAGAGCAACCCGATGATGGGTCTGCGCGGGGTTCGCTTGAGCATCGCCATGCCGCTGATCGTGGAGATGCAGGTACGTGCCATCTTTGAAGCCGCCTGCAACGTTAAACTCAAGGGTCTGGACCCGCACCCAGAGGTTATGATCCCGCTTACTGGCCACATCAATGAGCTGAAGTGGGTTCAGCCGCGGTTGGAGCGCATAGCCACAGATGTCATGACCGAAAAGGGCGTCAAGAAACTGGACTACAAATTTGGCACCATGATCGAAATCCCGCGCGCCTGCGTAACTGCAGAAGAAATCGCCGGCGTGGCTGAATTCTTCTCCTTCGGCACCAACGACCTGACCCAAATGACTTTTGGTTACAGCCGTGACGATGCCGAACGCGGCTTCTTGATGACCTATATCGAGCAAGGGATCCTGCCGAAGAACCCCTTCCAGACCATTGACCGTGAAGGTGTTGGCGGATTGATGCAATTCGCGGTTGAGGGTGGCCGTAAAGCCCGCCCCAACCTTGAGGTTGGTATCTGCGGAGAGCACGGCGGCGATCCTGCCTCCATTGAGTTCTGCCATACCTTGGGAAATAATTACGTCAGCTGCTCTCCATTCCGTGTGCCTGTAGCGCGCCTGGCAGCCGCCCACGCAGCCCTGAAACATGCTGTAAAGTAAATACTACCTTTCTCGAAATTTCACCCCTCACGCAAAAGTGAGGGGTGAATTGTTAATGCGGGGTTAAGCTGCGGCTGGTCGTGCCCGTCATTAGAAATTCAGACGTGGCTCTGGTATAATTCCGATCACAATATTCATAGTTAATCTGATTCATCAAAGACCCCGCTTTCGGGGTCTTATGACGGCTGAATCTCAGAAGGAGCTCCACGGATGGAGAAAAGCGATTATCTAAATTTATACCATCAGATGGTAGTGATCCGGCGGTTGGAAGAGCGCGCCGCTGAACTCTACCAGCAGGGCAAGGTCGGCGGTTTCCTGCACCTCTACATTGGGCAGGAAGCGGTCAGCACCGGTTTGATCTCGGTACGCCGGCCTGAGGATCGCATCATTACCGCCTACCGTGATCACGGGGTAGCCATCAATTGCGGGTTGAGCGCCAAAGAAGTGATTGCTGAGCTGTTGGGCAAATCCACCGGCGTCTCGCAAGGCATGGGCGGGTCCATGCACATGGCCGATGTCAAAAAGAATTTTTGGGGCGGGCATGCCATCGTCGGCGCTCATCTCCCCATTGCAGCCGGTTTAGCGCTGGGCGATCTGTACCAAAATCAAAAAGCGGTCACCATGTGCATGTTTGGTGACGGCGCGACCAATATTGGTTACTTCCACGAAGCTTTAAATCTCTCGAAGGTTTGGAACCTGCCGGTATTGTGGGTCTGCGAAAATAATATGTACGGCATGGGTACCTCGGTTGATCGGGCTTCGGCGGTTTCGGATATTCGTCAGAAAGCTGACGGATATGGCATGAAAAGCCGTGAGGTTGACGGCATGAATCTGCTCAAAGTCCGAGAAGTTGCCGCTGAGATGTTTGAGGAGGTTCGTGCCGGCAACGGACCGCAATTTTTGGAGGTAGATACCTACCGCTTCCGCGGTCACTCGATGGGCGACCCAGAACGCTACCGCTCAACGGACGAAGTTCATTCCTGGCAGGAAAACGACCCGATCGGCATTTACCACAAAGCTTTGATCAAGATGAAAGTCGCCAGTGAAGCTGAACTGAATCATCAGACCGACCTGGCAGAGCAGGAAGTCGTAGAAGCAGTCGCATTTGCCGAGTCCAGCCCTGAACCCACGGCTGATATCGTATTCAACAATGTGTACGTTGAAAACTAGGGGGAAGGGACAATATGGCACGAATTACCATGCGTGAAGCAATTTCCCAGGCACTTTGGGAGGAAATGGAACGCGACCCCAAAGTTTTTATCATGGGTGAGGAAGTAGGCGTGTGGGGGGGAACTTATGCGGTCACCAAAGGATTTTACGATCATTTTGGTGCAGATCGGGTTCGGGATACACCCATTGCGGAAGCTGCCATCATCGGCGGGGCGATTGGCGCGGCGTTGACGGGTCTTCGCCCGGTGGCAGAATTGATGACCATTAATTTTGCATTTTCGGCTTTCGACCACATTGTCAACCAGGCGGCTAAAATGCACATGATGTTTGGTGGGCAAATGGTGCTGCCGCTGGTGATTCGCGCGGTCGGCGGCGGCGGACGCCAGTTGGGAGCCACCCATTCGCAAACACCTGACGCTATTTTTGCCCATTTTCCCGGTCTAAAAGTAGTCGCTCCAGGGACGCCGGCGGATGCCAAAGGCTTGCTCAAGGCTGCGATCCGCAGCCAGGATCCGATTCTGTTTATTGAACATGCCACCCTGTACCAGACCCGCGGTGAGGTTCCCGATGGCGATTTCATCGTCCCCATTGGAAAATCGAATGTCGCCAGGCCGGGCAAAGACGTTACTATCGTTACCTACTCCAAAATGCTAGAGATTTCGCTCAAAGCAGCCGAGGAGCTGGCTAAAGAAGGAATCGAGGCTGAAATTGTGGATTTACGTTCGCTGCGTCCGCTGGACATGGATCCGGTGATCGAATCTTTCAAAAAAACCAATCGCGCCGTGGTGGTCGAAGAGGGATGGAAATCTTTCGGTATCGGCTCTGAAATCGCCGCTCGAATTTACGAAGAGGCTTTTGATTTTGTGGACGCGCCGGTAAAACGTGTCGCCCAGACCGAGGTCCCGCTGCCGTATAACCGCGCTCTGGAACAATTGATGCTTCCCAAAGTAGAGGATGTAATCAGCGCTGTTAAGGAGGTCCTGTAATGGCAGAACTTGTTGCTATGCCGAAACTTGGTTTTGATATGGCTGAAGGAACCCTGGTGCGTTGGGTAATCGCCGAGGGCGGCGAGGTGGCGAAGGGTGCCGTTCTGGCCGAAATTGAGACCGACAAAGCCACTGTTGAAGTGGAATCCAGCGCGGCTGGCATTTTATACCGCCGCTTGGTTGAAGAAGGGGCTGTCGTGCCGGTCGGCACCGCTATTGCTGTGATTGCTGCTCCCGGTGAAGAGGTAAAAGACTTGCCCGAAAGCGGAGCGGTAACTGAAAAGGTTGAAAAACCGCCAGCGAAGGCAGCCAAACAAAAAGCTGAACCTTCTCCGGCAAAGGAATCAACCGCTGGGGAAAAAACCGAGGAAAAAACCTTGAAGCCCACAGCAGCGGTGAAACCTGTTGAGACTGCTGCGCCTGCGGATGAGATGCTGCGCGTCTCGCCCTTGGCACGCCGCATGGCATTGGAAAATAAAATCAACCTTCAACAAGTCGTCGGCACCGGTCCGGCTGGACGTATCACCCGGAAAGATGTTGAAAAAGCCCTGCAGACTGGCACTGCAGCAGCAGTCCCCGCTGAAGCTGGTCTAACCGATGCGGCAGCTCCTACGGGAAAGTTACAAGTACCGGTGCCCGCAGTCAGCTGGACGCCGGGAACTCCCGTCCCTGCAGATGAACATGTGCCTGTTGAGAAGCTGCGTGCCATCATTGGCAAACGCATGATTGAATCCAAGCAGCAGGTGCCGCATTTCTATGTCACCAGTGCTTACAACATGGCACCGTTGCTGGACCTTCGCAAACAGGTCAATGTAAACTTACCAGAAGACGCCAGACTCTCCGTCAACGACTTCATCATCAAAGCTGTAGCGTTAACCTTGCGCCAATTTCCGAATCTCAATGCTTCGCTGACCGAGAAAGAGATCATCCGGCATGGGCATATTAATATCGGCGTAGCGGTAGCGCTGGATAGCGGGTTAATGACGGTGGTGTGCCAGGATGCCGATCAAAAACCGCTGCGGCTCATCGGCCAGGAAGTGCGGGAAATGGCAACCCGCGCTCGATCTGGTAAGGTCCGCCCGGATGACATCGAGGGATCGACATTCTCGATCAGCAACCTGGGCATGTACGATGTCGAGCATTTCGTCGCCATTATCAACCCGCCTGAGGCAGCGATTTTAGCTGTCGGTTCCGCTCAAAGCGTACCGGTGGTTGTAGATGGCGAGGTCAAGGTAGGCATGCAAATGAAAGCTACCCTTTCAGCTGACCACCGCGTAACTGATGGCGCGGAAGGAGCTAAATTCATGCAAGCGCTGGCGGAATTCATCGAAAATCCGCTGCGGTTGCTGTTGTAACAAGATTGTCATTGCGCCCAAAGGGCGGTCTGTGACCGATCGTAGCGAAGCGGAGAGAAGCAATCTGTGTTGGTTTTCAAACAAATATTATGAAAGACCAGCGCTCAAGACCGCTCTCTTGAGTTGTTTCGTCGATCTGAGCATCGCCCACAACTAAATTACCGCTCGTTGATCGGATTCCGTAGGGGCGAGGCAGAAATATCAGGTGAGTCTAGCAACACTCCTAAAGCCTCGCCTTGATTTTCTATTTTCTGGACGAATTAGAATCCTCTCGCCGCGCCCACAACTAAATTACGGTTCGCTGTAGAAGAGTCGGTATAAATTCATAAACTCAGCGATTTGCATAATATAGGTGCGCGTCTCGTCGAAGCGCACAATCTCCAGAAACAGGTCCGAATCGCTGCCGGACAATTCGCGCCAGATGTTGGCATTTCCCGGCCCGCCATTGTAAGCTGCTAAGGCCACATAACTTTCGCCAAAGTAATCCCGTTGATTGGCTAAATACCGGGCTCCCAGCCGTAAACTGACCGCCGGGTTGAGCAAATCGTTTACAGTGAAGTTTGGCGGCCAGTTGTACCGGTTGACCAGTTCCTGCGCGGTCGCTGGCAGGACCTGCATTAATCCGCGCGCATCCGCCCCCGAAGACACAAACCCTTCGAAAAAGCTCTCCTGGCGGATGACGCTTAACAGCAGCAGGGGATGCAGTCCAACCCGGTTCGCTTCTTCCACTACCAATTCCCGATAGTACGGCCCAAAACGGATATGGTTGAAATACACCGGCGCATCCACCGTTTGGCTATCATCCATGCCCGCCAGAGTCAAAATTTGGCGGCTGGCGAAAATAGCCGGACGATAGGCGCCAAGCGATAACCAGTGATTCATCAAGCGATACGTGTTCAGCACATCCTGCTCGAACTTGAGCCTGACCGTCTCAAACTCGCCCCGAGCCTGCTGGAATAAGCCAATCTCCCAAAGGGCTTGACCGCGTTGGAAATTGATGTCCGAACCCACTTCATTCAGGCTGGAATAATCGGTTTCTGCCGCCAGGTTGAAGGTGTTCCTTAGCCAAAATTCCGCATCTGACCGTTCGCCTTCAAAATCCACTCCCAGGCTGTATTCCAGGGGCTCGTGCAGCACGGGCTGATCCTGTGCCAACTCAGCCGCGCGAAGTGAATAATATCCGGTCGGATCCAGGCTGGCAGCTTTCTGCCAGGTCTCTCCTGCAGCCGCTGCGTCGCCTTGTGCCTGCTGTGTTTTACCGACCCATAGCATCGCAGCCGACTGATCTTCCGGGTTGGTCCCTAACGCCGCTCCGCGTTGGAAAATGGTCAGAGCCTGATCATACTGCTCCAGGCGAAACAGGGTGACTCCAGACAGCAGGTGAGCGCGCGGGGCGATCGATGCGCCTGGATATTCGTTAATCAAGCGTTCCCAGGTTGCTGCCGCCCGCGTTAACCTACCGCCGCGTTCCAATATTCGCCCAGAATTGAATAAGGCATCCGCAGCATCCGGTCCATTGGGTACCAGTGCAACCAATGCCAATAACGTCTCAGCACCCTGGTCGAATTGATCCAGCCAGGCCCATTGCGTGTAGGCAATTTCATTCCAGGCCGAAGCCCACAATTCGTCATCCGAATGGTCATTGATCAACAGCTGCCACTCGGCTATGGCAGCCTGGGGTTCATTCAACTCACGCAGTGAGCGAGCGCGCAAGTCATGCGCCAGTGCCGGGTGGTCGGAATTGTTACTCAAATAGCGCAGCAGTGCTTCATTGGCGTAGCCAAATTGCCCCGCATAATAATCCACCACACCACGGTCCAGGTCACTCACCGGCTGCCCAGCGTTGACCAGTGCCACCAACCCGGAATAAGTATCATATTGTGTGGGATACTTTGCCACCGAATCCTGGTAGCGGGCATATGCCTGCTCGGGAAATCCCAGTGCAATATAGGATTGTCCGGCGAGTAAATTTGCCTGAGCGCGTTGAAAATCATTATCGCCCGTTTCAATCACGTCCAAAAAAATGCGAACTGCATTCTCGTGATCACCTTGAAGCGCGTATGTCTGCCCAATTTTTAGTTTTAAACCTCCAACGGATGCGGGTCCGGAAGCGATTGCTGCCTGGTAAGCATCGATGGCTCCGCGGTAATCGCCGCCTGAAACCAGTGCATCCCCGATTTGGGCTTGGATCAAATCGTCCAGGATGCCAGGTTTAAGTTCGATATATTTCGCCAGTGCCTCAGCAGCCTGAGCGTATTCCTGACGCTCCAGGTAGGCTTGAGCCAGGAAATAATAGGCATTAGGCAGCCAGCGGTTTTCCGGATGTTCCTGGATAAGTGCGTTGAATGAATCCACTGCCAGATCGACCTCCCGATCTAGCAGATAAGAACGCCCGATTCCCAATAGTGCTGCAGCCTGAATCTCGATGTCCTGCGTTCCAGCAGATCCGCTGCGGTATTCCGTGCGGGCTCGTTCTGTTTCGCCTTGCAGCAGCGCCAGGTCAGCTGCCTCGATGCGCGCCTCCGGTGTGGGCGTAGGGGTAGGTGCCAGTGTCGCGGTCGGTGTCGGCAGCAATGGTGTCTGGACAACCGTAGGGGTCGGCGTGGAATCCGAAGGAAGGTTTCGATTGAAGGTTGGAAAGCTGCAACTGGAAAGGAGTAAGGCCAGAATGATGGCGATGCGCCATATTGAGCGGGTTTTAATCATGAAAACCTTATACTGTGGGTTTTTGCAGGTGTCAATGGAGGGACGGTCTGCCAAAATTAATTACGTCCAGAAGCTTAGCACTGATGGTATAATACGTTCGCTCCCGCGAGGGAGCGGTTGTGATGATTCTACCCGAACTTCAAGCCAAATCTGCAATTTGGATGGTTTCATGAACGTTGTACTGACGGGGTCAATCGCTTTTGATTATTTGATGACCTATCCAGGTTATTTCCGCGATCACATAGTTCCGGAGCACCTTGATTCCATCACGCTCTCCTTTCTCGTGGATACACTGGAAAGAGTGCGCGGCGGCACAGCGCCTAATATCGGCTACACCATGGCGCTACTGGGTGGTAATCCGCTGGTCTTCGGCACTGTGGGGGAAGACGCGGCTGAATACCTCGCCTGGTTGCAGCAAGTGGGCGTTGATACCCGTTTTATCAAAACAGTCCCAGGGGTTTTTACCGCCTCCTTTTTTGCAAACACCGATAAAGCCAACAATCAGATTTCCAGTTTTTATACTGGCGCCATGGCTCATGCCCGCGAACTGTCCTTGAGTGCTCTAGGGGCGGTTGTTCCTGACCTGGTGGTCATTTCACCAAACGATCCAGCCGCGATGGACATTTACGTGGCTGAATGCCGTGCGTCCGGCATCCCTTATATGTACGACCCGGGTCAGCAGGTTGCCCGTTCCACCGGCGAAGAATTGTGCCGCGGTGTCCAGGGAGCTTATCTGCTGTTCGTCAACGAGTACGAATGGGAGTTGCTGCAAAAACATGCCTGCATGACCGCTGCTGAAATTCTGGCTAAGGTGCCGATTGTGGTCATCACTCTTGGTAAAGATGGCGTGGAAATTCATGAAAACGGGAAGGTTTTTTCCCTGCCGGCGGTACCAGAACGTGTGATTATTGACCCCACCGGGGTGGGCGATGCATTCCGCGGCGGATTCCTGCGCGGTTATCAGCTGGGACTCAATTTGAAGGTATGCGCTGAAATGGGCAGCCTGGCAGCAGTATACTGTTTGGAGAATAAAGGCCCGCAAGCTCAGCGTTACACCATCCGGGAATTTATCGACCGCTATCACCAATATTTCGATGACCAGGGCGCGCTCGACGCTCTGATGAAGTAAAAGCGATTCTTTTTTGGAGGATTTGAATGAGTAATTTTGATGTCAAGGATTTAAGCCTGGCTGAAGGCGGCCGCCGCCGCATCGAATGGGCTGCCCGCGAGATGCCGGTGCTGGATTCCATCCGCGAACGGTTCGCTAAAGAACGCCCGCTGGCCGGACTGCGCGTTTCTGCCTGCCTGCACGTTACCAGCGAGACGGCAAACCTGATGAAGACCTTGCAAGCTGGCGGTGCGGATATCGTGCTCACTGCATCCAATCCGCTATCCACCCAGGATGATGTGGCCGCTTCGCTGGTGTCCCATTCGGAAATTCCGACATACGCCGTCAAGGGTGAGAACAATACCTTATATTACAAGCATATTCATGCTGCCCTGGATCACAAGCCGCAAATGACTATGGACGACGGCGCTGATCTGGTCAGCGTCCTGCACAAAGACCGCCGCGACCTGTTGACGAATATTGTCGGCGGCACCGAAGAGACGACCACGGGCGTCATTCGTTTACGCGCCATGGCGGCAGATAAAGCGCTGCAATTCCCGATCATCGCGGTCAATGATGCCATGACCAAGCACTTCTTCGATAACCGCTATGGCACTGGTCAATCCACCATTGATGGCATCATCCGAGCCACTAATGTTCTTCTGGCTGGTAAAACCTTTGTGGTTGCCGGCTACGGCTGGTGCGGACGGGGTCTGGCTTCTCGCGCCCGGGGCCTGGGTTCCAATGTGGTTGTGACTGAAATTGACCCGCTCAAAGCCCTGGAAGCCGTTATGGACGGTTATCGGGTGATGACCATGGCAGAAGCAGCCAAAATTGGCGATATCTTCTGCACCCTGACCGGCGATTTGAACGTCCTGGACCGCAACCATTTCGAAAACATGAAGGATGGAGCGATTATCTCCAATTCCGGACATTTCAATGTGGAAATCAACATCCCGGCGTTGGAAAAAATGTCGACCGAAAAGAAACTGGTGCGTCCATTCGTTGAAGAATATGACCTCGAAGACGGACGCCAGATCTTCCTGCTCGGCGAAGGTCGTCTGATCAACCTGGCTGCGGCTGAAGGTCATCCCGCCAGCGTAATGGATATGTCCTTCGCCAACCAGGCGCTTTCCGCTGAATATATGGTCAAGCACGCCGCCGAATTGGAGAAGACCGTTTACAGCGTGCCCGACGCCATTGACCGCGAGATCGCCCGCCTCAAGCTGGCAGCCATGGGTGTGACCATTGATGTTCTGACCCCCGAGCAGCAGTCCTATTTGAACTCCTGGGAAGAAGGCACCTAGATCATTTGTGTGGGCACCTTATAGGGGGGTACCTTTATCAGTGAATAATTCATGTAGGGGTTTAGCGCCGCTAAGCCCCTACTATTTTTTTAATTCTATCCAAACGGTCTACGACGGGTACACCACCGCCATGTTATTCAAAGCGCCAAATGAAGCCATAAACACATCCCAACTGCGCCAGTAGACCATTCCGCCGTCCAAAATGGTCACGCCGGTCGGGTCATACCCGATTACGATGACGGTATGTTCGTTTCGCGCCACCAACACCGAATTGCCATCCTGGGTGGTGTAGTATTCTCCATACCCGGGGATGGTCCCGACAATCACCCAGGCAATGACCGGGTGCCCAGAATCAATTTCGCGCCGGATGGCTTCCGCAGACATGGAGGTTACTGCGGTCGCCGGTACGCCGTACGATCGCAGCAGTTCTGCGACCGGCTCGGCATGCACACCGTAGCTGTTGGGGGGAATCTGACCACCAAAGTCGTTGACGTTACCCACAAATCCCCGGTTTGGGTCATCCGAGCTGGGTAAATTGTTCAAAAAATCCGTTTCGCTGATCTGAGCCCCGAAATAACGCGCCCAATCCACCGCCGAACGCGACTCGCAGGAGAGAGGGTACGATTGCGGCTGGCCAGTTATATTCCCAATGATGACGCTGTCGTATGGGATAACCGGCTGGGTTGGTCGCGGAGTTTTGGTTGGTACCTGGGTGTTGGTCGCGGTCGGTACTTCGGTCTCCGTCGCCGTCGCGGTGGCAGTAGGCGTGGTTGTGTGCGTTGGCGAAGCCGTTACGGTTGGTGTCGGGGTGATGGTGTTCGTTGGCAACGGTTGGAACGGACTGGCAGTCAGGATAGATGTCGCAGCCAGAATTGGCGGCATTTCAGTCTCTCCGGACCCAAAAACCTGCCCAATGACAGCTTTCGAACCGCCAGGATAAAACAGGTCAGCCGCCAATGCACTGACTAATCCAGCCAACCCAACCAGAATGACCACCAGTAACGTAAAAATAACGGTCCACTGCGCCCGGATACCCCGGGGTGGTGGCGCTGTTTTAGGTTCCATCGCCTGTCCCGCGATTCTGTAAAGTTGGTTCGCTGGGACTATTATACCGATTTAAGCGTTATTTATGCTTCTTCGTCGTAACCTGAGTCATCATCCTCTGAGGAGCCGCCGCTCGCGCCAAAAGCGATCGGGATTTCGCCGCCTACGGCGCGCTGCCGCACAGCCTGCTCGATCTCGTTTGACAGTTCAAGATTCTGACGCAGGTATTCTTTGGCGTTTTCGCGTCCCTGGCCTAGCCGTACATCCCCGTACGAGAAGAATGCACCGCGTTTGGTGATGATCTCAAGTTCGGTTGCCAGGTCGAGGATATCGCCGGACTTGGAGATACCTTCGTTGTACATAATGTCAAATTCTGCGGTTCGGAAAGGAGCTGCCACTTTGTTCTTGACCACACGCACCCGCACCCGACCGCCAATAATTTCTGTGCCGACCTTAATCGACTGAATCCGGCGGATATCAAGGCGCACCGACGCATAGAACTTGAGTGCCAGACCACCGGGGGTGGTTTCTGGGTTGCCAAACATGACGCCGATCTTCTGGCGCAGCTGGTTGGTGAAGATCACCGCTGTTTTCGTCTGGTTGATGGCTCCGGAGAGCTTGCGCAGCGCCTGAGACATTAGACGCGCCTGCATACCCATGGTGGCATCGCCCATATCGCCTTCGATTTCATTGCGCGGTACCAGTGCTGCCACTGAGTCCACGATGATGATGTCAATGGCACCGGAACGTACCAGGGTTTCGGTGATTTCAAGCGCCTGTTCGCCCATGTCGGGTTGCGACACCAGCAGATCTTGAATGTTTACCCCTAATTTTTGAGCGTAAACCGGGTCGAGTGCGTGTTCCATGTCGACATAAGCTGCCGTGCCGCCCATTTTCTGACATTCTGCTACCAGGTGCAAACAAAGGGTGGTCTTCCCGGATGATTCCGGTCCAAAAATTTCAGCAATACGCCCGCGCGGGATGCCGCCGACGCCCAGAGCGATGTCCAGTGACAACGAACCGGTGGGTATGGCTTCAACCTGTAAATGGGTCGCTTCACCCATCCGCATGATGGATCCCTCGCCGTAGCGTTTGATGATGTCACCGAGAGCTTTGTCGAGCATCGCCTGGCGGCCTTCAGTATTTGACCGGGACTGCGGTAGAGG
>DATMXL010000176.1:0-15287 GCA_035561555.1 Bellilinea sp. | reverse complement strand
ATATTATACAAAACCCATTCACCGGTAAAACGACGATCACCTTCCGGGCGGGTACGCTCAATGGCTTCCCGTAATATGGCACGCAGCGCATTGGAGGAATTTCCTTCGACGGACTCAGTTTTCTCCTGGACCACTTTTAATTTCATTAGCGGGCTGTCCGTCAATTTAGGCCCACCCCAATAATGCGTCAGCGCATCCTTCACCCATTGCGAAAAATCAGTTTTCCCGGAGGTCTCTTCCACCGGCAGTACCTGGCTCTGATCGAAACGTCCGGCAGCACGCATTTGTTGAACAAATGCAGTCTGACTGGATAATTCTCCCAGGGATTGAAATACCTGTTCCTGTAGACGCCGATCCTTGAGAGCCAAGGAGATGCGTTCCGAGAAAGTATTGACCTCCTCCAGCTGATCATCATCGAGCGATTCCACTGCACCCTGGGCGATTCCCAGGATTCCGAGCATATTCATGTCACCATCGTCGTTCTGGTCGTAGAGCGGAATTAAGATGTCACTGCCCCACTGGAACAATTCATAAAAATCAGCACCATCTGGAAAAAAGCGGGAAAGGTCGGCGTTTTCATTCTCGCGGTCAAAGAAAGTCTTGCCAACCTTGACCACCAGTTTGAGTCCATCCGCATTGAACGCAGCCACATAAGCTCCCGGCATCTGCATCCTGTCACACAGGCCAGTGAGCATCATCTCGATAAATTGGCGAAGATCATTCCGGGTGATGAGCTTATCTTCAAAAGCCTCGAGTACTGCAATTTCACTCTTGTCGTTGCCAAAAAATAAGATTCTTTCTATGACTGGAAATAACAGGGTGACCAGATACTCTCCAACCAGGATGGTCGCCACCATCACAATCGGAACGAAGGTGTTGTAGTCCAACCCCAGTGGCACGCCAGCCCGGCGGACAATGGTTACAAATGTCAGAGTGAAACTGGCGACGACTGGACCGCGCAAAATCCATTTAAATAGCCGACTCTTTACCCGGCGATCTGGCAGAGCCACACCAAAAAAGGCTACCGAATAGGCCATGACGATCACCAGACCACCTACCGCCAGGTTCGAAAGTACCGTCACCAACCAAAAGATGAGCGTATGGCGCGCAGCGAAGCCGGAACTGAACAATAAAAACGGAAATGAGCCCAGGGTAGGGGCAATTGAGCCTACCAGCAAATAACCCATTCGTCTTTGACCCGTTGCTGTGGCAGATCGTTGGTAGGCGCGGATGAAGTTGTACCAGGACATCAACATTGCCCCGATGTAGTACAACATGAAGGCATCCGTTAGCCAGGTTGGCTCAAGAAACGGGGCGGTAGTGTCACGCTCGACCACAGGACCAACCAGGACTCCCATAAATAGCGAAGCCAGGAATATCAGCGAAATTAAGTAGGAGAACCGGATCGTCCAGCGGCGTTTTCCCTTGCTCGGTTTACCGGTGGTTGCCAATACAGCATCGGAAAAATGCAAATAGGCCGACGGCAAGAACACAATGCCAATCCACTGGGCTTTGAGCCAAAATTCCAGACGGGCGGAGGATTCGGCTACGCTTGCCAGGGAATCAGCTACATAAACCATCACCAGGCAGGCTAATATGCCAGAAAATGAGCGCGCCACTCTCACCCGCAGGTTGAAGGTCAGCGAATACAACAACAGCGAGAAGGCGGTGATGGCAATTCCTGCCATCAAAATTTGGTTAATAGAACCCAGCGTGTTCAATCCTTACGGCTTTCCATCAAATAATCAATCATTAATCAACGCACTGGACGCGAGAAAAACAAAGCTATATCCTGATTGGCGTAATACTGATCATTGTATCCGCAGAATTCAAAACCCATCTTCAAAGCCAGATGCACAGCTGAAAAATTTTTGGAAGGCATTTCCAGCAAGATCCTTCGAAAATTGCGGGGACTTGCCCAATTTTGCACAGAGAGCAGCAATGCACTGGCGATACCCTGACGACGGCTATGTTCGTCAACCGCCAGGTCGGTTACCCAGGCGGTGCGAGGAGCTGAGTGTTCCGCAATGCTCACATAACCTACGGGTCTGCGGTCCAGAACTGCCATCAAGATCACAGACGCCTTCTTCCAGGATTCTGAGATCTGGTCTCGCGAGTGTGGATACTCTATGCGAACGGAGCGTGGCAGTCGGATTTCACGAAAGCTAATAGCCATTTGACCTACCTCAAAAGACCGATCCATTTGCCAGACATAATCGGTTTTACAGGAATGGTCAATCTCAGCGAGGGTCGCCAGGTCTGTGGTTAAAGCGGGACGGATTTCTATTTCAGGCATAACTTTACCTCAAGGTGCAACGATACGAATGTTGAGTATGCAGGCAGGGAAGATATTATTGGCATTATCGCGTACGATCAGGCGTAACAGGTAGTCGCCAGGCATCAATTCTGAGGTGTCCCATCGTCCGCTGCCCTCACCGCCCATCGGTTGATCGGTGATAGGCGACTCTCCGGCAGCGATGGTCGTCCAGGTGGTTGCACCAGGCTGGGTATATTCATATTGGTAAAAGCCAAGATTTGGCACGTTAACAGTCCCCATTAGAATGACTTCTCCCTGGATGGTCGCACCTGCATCCGGAAACGTCCAGGCAATCTGTCCTGGCACACAACCGCCAGGTTCAACAACCTCCAAAGTTGGTGCTGCCTCCTCCAAAGTCGGAGTTATTGCCGAAGCAGGTTGGAGCGTAACCGTGGGTGTGGTGAGAAGTTGCAAAGTCGATGTTGGCAGCGTTTGTGTATTTGGAAAATCAGGGTACACGATTGATACCAGAATAAACTCTGAAATTGCGAAAAGAACCATGAAGGCAAAACCGGTCAGCCCGCCGCTAAAACGCCGTTGCGCGTTCTCGCGTTCCAACCCAAACTGCGAGCTGCGCAGCTCCCGCCAGGCAATTGCCATTTTTCGTAAAATCCACAGCGCTCCCGCCCCGATAACGATGTAAATTGGAATTTCGTATGTTTTAAGGAAGCGCAGGACTTCTTCCATGATCCTTCAGTTCATTCAAAAAAAAGATTAAAGTGTACGTAAGACGCCAGTTATCAGCGCGGTCAACCGTGGAACGAGGATCTTGCCAGCTTCCAGGACCTCGGCATGCGTGGTAATGGTGCTGCCGTCCAGATTGGCTTTGTTGCTGATGCCAGAAAGGCCAAGCACGCGGGTGTTCCCGTGCCGCGCCACGATGACTTCCGGGACAGTGGACATGCCGACAGCATCGGCGCCGCCGGCTTGCAAAAATCGAAGATCAGCCGGAGATTCGAACGATGGACCAGACAACCAGGCATAGACCCCTTCTCGCAGGGAAATACCGGCGACTTTGGCAGCGTCGCGGCATTTTTGCTGCAGTTCGCGGTCATAAGGCTGGCTCATATCCGGGAAGCGTTCTCCGAAAACATCCAAATTTGGACCGCGCAAGGGATTGAGTCCGGTCATACCCACCAGGTTGATGTGATCGGTCAACATCATTACATCCCCTGGTACATAATCCGGATGGATTGCTCCGGCGGCATTGGTGAGAATCAGTATTTCAATCCCAAGGCGCTGCATCACCCGTATCGGGAACGTAATTTGCCCCATGGTTGGACCCTCGTAATAGTGGGTCCGGCCTTGCATTACCAGAATAGACTGATTTTCCAATTTACCCACAACCAAACGCCCTTTGTGACCTTGAATGGTTGGTTGAGGCCAATGCGGGAGTTGATCATACGGAATCATATCGGCATTTTCAACCTGGTCCGCCAGATCACCCAGCCCGGAGCCAAGGATTAAACCAATTTTGGGTTGTGTATGAATTTTTCTAGCGACGATATCGCGAGTTTCGTCGATCTGCTCGAGGGTGATCCACTCGCTCATAAAATTCCTCCGGTTCTATCCAATTGGAAAAATTGGGGGTAAATTCGGGGTAGTCTTCTTAATTTACGTCTGAATTATATCAGAGACTATTCGCCGTCCGTCCCTGCTCGGCGAGAAATCCCCGGGAGAAGCCTTCCGAAAATTGTAATGCGTTTGTAACGCATCCATTTAAATTATTTTTGTATAATCTATTCGGGGATAGAAAAATGTTAGGTATTACCTGCCATGGGTAAGCACGCTTCCTGTTTCCCTACGAAATCTATTCGCTCCATTCAACGGCAGCTACCTGTCAGAAGTTAAAACCTTCCTGGTGCTGAAAGAGATTTGTCACTGATGCGATGAAAAAACGCTTCTCGCAACACCCCAGTTTACCTATCTATAAACAAATCAACCTTGTTTTACCAGCTGTGGTCGTGGGCAGCCTGGTGTTCCTGCTTCTCCTTGTCCAGGGTTTTGGCTCCGACCCAACTTCACTTGATGGACGTATTTATTGGTTGGTTGGGGTAGGCGGTTTAATCTATATGGTCCTCATTGCTCTGTGGGGCGTACCCAATATCAAAGCGCGTCCAAACTTCGGCTGGGTGTTAGCTGTTACCAGCGGAGCAGTGATTACAGTGCTGGAATTCTACGAACCATATCTCATTCCTGGAACAGTCATTCCAGTGGCTATGACGTTTATCGTAATTCTGGCAGTACTTTCTGGTCGTTGGCCGAGCTATTTTTTTAGTCTTGTGGCATTGGCAGCCAACATCGCCGCCTTTGTGATTGGTGGTGCCGAAGAATCATCCCTGTTCATCCTGGAAGTAATCCTCATTCCGGTGATCGCGGTGGTGGTGACCGAAACCATACTCGGGCTGCGGAAGTCGCTGGTCGTGGAAATGACCCGTTTGCAAACCCTTAATCGAGTGGCTCGCAGTCTGGCAACCTCCCTCGAGATGCATCAAGTGGTTACTCTGGTCAGTAATGCCATTCAAAATGCCTTTGCGGCAGACACTTATTACGTCGGTTTGTTGACGCATTCAACCATGCATATGGAACTGTTCTATGATGATGGAGAGTTTTTCCCTCCCATGGACATCAGCTTAAAGGACACCCTGGCGGGGAGGGTCGTTCAATCTCGCAGTTCATTACTGATTCGCGACTTGATGACTGAAAGAAAACAAAAGAATCTACCCTACATAATTGTTGGCCGACCGAAAGCCAGCCGTTCGTGGATGGGTACACCGCTCGAAATAAATGGGGGCACAGTTGGAATTATTGGCGTGGCTTCCTATCAAAAAAACACTTTCGACACTGGCGACCTGGATTTGCTGGAGAATATTGCGCAGCAAGCTGCACTGGCATTGGATAACGCCGAACACCATGCTGAAGTCGAAACCCGCTCACAGCACGATAGTTTAACCAATGTCCTGAATCACAATGCTTTCCTGACCCGCTATGAACGACAGCTTAGGGATGCAATCGCCTATAAACATCCATTGTCGATCATTATGTTGGATATCGATTATTTCAAAGCCTACAACACCAGTTACGGTCATTTGACCGGTGATGAAGTGTTGACCCATCTCTGTCAGGTGATCCGGCGGAATGTCAAAAAGTCCGACTTGATCGGCAGGTGGGGCGGCGAGGAATTCGCGATTTCGCTGCCAAATGCCAACGGACCACAGGCTTTCCGGGTAGCCGAACGCATCCGAGCGACTCTGGAAAGTTCGACGATTAAAGACCACAACGGGCGGCTTATCGCGGCTCCTACCATCAGCCAGGGCATTGCGGTGCTTTCAGATGAGACGCAAGAATATATGCAGTTGGTCGACCAGGCTGATCGACGCCTTTATGTTGCCAAGGAACGTGGGCGCAATGAAATCGAACCTTCGCTGCGTGAGTTGGAAGATGACCGTTTATCGTCTGAAATTCAACCCGCCGCAAACGATTTTTAAAGCGCGCTTTGGAAGGCTTTGAGCGTCTGTTCGATTCCGTTGTTATCCACCCAGTAATGCAGCACCATGCGGAACATCCTGTCGGAGACCACTCCAACCTTTACGCCTTGCGTCCGCAATTTTTCCGCAACTTGTTTCGCATTGACTGGCAGTGAGTCACTCAGTTGAGCGAAAACCATATTGGATTGTGGCCGACCCATGGGAAATTCGATACCAGGCAGGGCTACTAGGCCATCTGCCAGTCGTATAGCTCGGATGTGGTCCTCCGGTAAGCGGTCCACCATTTGCTCCAACGCCACAATCCCAGCGGCAGCCAGGACGCCAGCCTGACGCATCCCGCCGCCAAGTTGTTTTCTTATTCGGCGCGCTTTATCAATGAATTCCTGGGTGCCGCATAATACCGATCCGACTGGGGCGCACAAGCCTTTGCTCAGGCAGAAGGTGACCGAATCGACGGCATTGGTTAGGATGGATGCTTTGACCCCCAACGCAGCCGCAGCATTAAAAACTCGAGCGCCATCCAGATGCAACTTGACTCCCCTGGCTCGCATCATCTCACCGGCTTTGGCGGTGTAATCCGGAGAGAGCACTGCTCCCCCGCAGCGATTTTGGGTGTTCTCGAGGATCAGCAAGCGTGTTATCGGCTGATGGATGTCCCCCCCGCGGATAGCGCGGCTGACTGCATCCAGATCCAAAGTGCCATCGGGTAAATTAGGCAGGGTCGCAGCAAAAACGCCGCCCAGTGCGGAAATCCCGCCTGCCTCAAACAAATAGGTGTGACCCTTGTCGCCCATAATGGCCTCTTCGCCGCGCTGACAGTGAGCTAAAACCGCTGCCAGATTACCCATGGTGCCAGAGGCGACAAACAAACCTGCCTGTTTGCCCATCATTTCCGCTGCCATTTCCTCAAGGCGATTGACCGTTGGATCTTCGCCTAGCACATCGTCACCCACTTCGGCATGGTACATGGCTTCTCGCATGGCAGGCGTCGGGTGGCTGACGGTATCGGAACGCAGATCTATGATTGAGTTCATGGTTTCTTCCCTTCCTATTAAATTATCGGCGGTGTAATTCATCCAGAATTTTGGTTAATTCTGACGGCATTGGTGCATCGAAGGTGCGCGGAACAGTTTCACCCGGTAATTGGATCGTCAGCCTTGCGGCATGCAGGAAATGGCGTTCGATGGATATGGTGGGTTTACGATGCCCATAGACTGCGTCCCCCACGATCGGCGTGCCGAGGAAAGCCATATGCAGGCGGATTTGATGGGTGCGGCCTGTAAGCGGGTAGGCTTCAATCAAAGTGTGAAATGGAAAGGATTCAACCGTCTGGTACTCGGTCACTGAGTCACGCCCGCGACCTGGAGCGACAACCGCCATGCGCTTGCGATGAGATGGGTCGCGGGCAATGGCAGCCTCGATTCGTCCCTCGGGTGTCGGCGGGGCACCATCCACCAGCGCCAGATAGACTTTTTTTACATGGCGCAGCCGAAACTGGTCTTGCAGCCAGCGGTGCGCCAGATCATTTTTGGCGATCAGAATCAAGCCAGAAGTATCTTTATCGAGACGGTGGACGATACCCGGTCGCTGCTCCCCTCCCACCCCTTCCAGGTCTGGCGCGTGTGCCAGGGCAGCGTGAACCAGTGTGCCAGTGAAATGACCTGCTGATGGATGCACCACCATACCGGCGGGTTTATTAATGACCATCAGATCGTCATTTTCAAACACAACATCCAAAGGGATGGCTTCAGGCAGAAGATCGGTCGGTTCGGGTGGTGGAATTTCTACCTGCACGCGCTGCCCGGCTTCAACGACCAACCCGGTTTTAAGAACGGTACTGCCTGCTACGGTTACCCGGCCATCTTTAATCAACGCCTGCAGTCGGGAACGGGAAAAATCTGGCAGTTGAGCAACCAGCGCTTTATCCAACCGCTCATTGCCTGGACCCGGCTGAATAAATGAAACCAGCTTGAGTGTCATTGCGCTTCGCTAAATTCAGTAATCGTGTCAGTGGACTCGGAGGCAGCCTTTTCCGCCAGTTCGCGTTCTGCCTTTTCACGCTTTTCCTGCAGCCACACCCCCAAAATCAAAACGATAACACCTACCGTGATGGCTGAATCAGCGACGTTGAAGACGGGGAAATTACCAACTGAAATGAAGTCCGTCACATGACCAATGGTGATGCGGTCGATCAGGTTGCCAAGTGCGCCGCCCAATTGAAGGCTGAGCGCCAGCCGCACAGGCCAATCCTGTTCTGGGATCCGGCGAAAATAAACGATGATGCCGATGGCAATGACGATGGGCAACAGGATGAAAATCAACCCACCATTTTGGAACATGCCAAATGCGACACCCTTGTTATACCAGTGCAATATTCGGGCGAAGGGAGCCAGCCATGGAAGGGGCATCCAGGACTCTCCCAGAGCCAGGTTTTGCCGAACGATTATCTTGGTAAACTGGTCCAGCGCAATAATCAAGCCCGGTAAAAGGACTATGTAAGCAAAATAGTTCCAGGATTTCTTCAACAACATCCTCCAAAAAATGATGGCTAATTGTACCGCAGTTCGCTGTACCGACTGAGTTCGGAGCCCAGCTCAGGCTTCATTCGGATTACTGGGGCCAGCGTGCCAAAAAATCGAGTTGGTGAGCGACGAAAACCAGTTCTCCGTCCGCAATTTGAGAGCGGCGGGCAGCCGCCCAGTGTTGAAATGACGCTGGGTCGATTTCGGGGTGGCTGCTGAGTGTTTGCTCAAAAAAGTGCAGCACGTAATGCAGAAAATATGCTTCATCCTGGGTATATTTGCTCTGAACCGGGTGGACAACCCAGTCCGAAGCACCGGCAGCGAGCACTTCCCAGCCGGCGACGGTCAATTGGTGGTACAAATGCCGGCCGGTCTGACTGCCGCCAGTCGGCTGACCGTCAACCCGGTGTTCGTCCATGGATTGGTGATACAACTGGATGATCTTTTCATCCAAGGCACGATCGATCAAAGGCTCGAGCAGGGTCAACCCGTCGAAGTTGATGGTAAACCACCCCAACCCGCCGGGTTTCATTAGGCGTCCAATTTCCGGAAGAAGTATGGCTGGATCGACCAGGTCCATAAAGGCGTTGGCGATGACCAGGTCAAAGTTGGTTGCGGTGGGTGACTGAAGGAATTTTTGAATATCCAGCGGACTGAACGCCACTCGCAACTGAGTCCCAGTATTGGCGAGAACATGCCCGCCGGTGACATGCTGGCAGGAAAAGCCATGGGCGGCTGCCCAGGCAGGCTGTGCCTCGCGGGCAGCTTCCACGCTGATGTGATCGGAGTCAATCCCCAGATAGGTTCCCTGATTCAACCCGCGCCATTCCACCAGTCGGTGCAGCATGGTGCCGGTACCCGCACCGATTTCCAGTACATGAATTGGTTGGAAGGATTGCCAATGTACCAGCTGATCTTTGAGCTGCTGCCAGACCAGGCGGTTTAATGAGCGGTCATCTACCGTGCGTTTTGCCGATAAATAGCGTTGAAAAGAGTATTCCATCTGATTTCCCCCTTCAAATTTGGACAAGCAGGAATTGGCGAATTTTCTCGGTAGTTTCAGACCAGGTCGGAAAGCGCTCATATGTCATTCGTGCAGCCTGACTCAGACTCAGAAGTATTTCTGGATTCTGACACACTGTTTGGAGGATACCCGCCAGTGCGGTTGAATCCCCTGGTTCGATCAACCAGCCATTTTTACCGTGCTGAATGATCTCGGCGGCACCGCCGGCGGTGCTACCAACCGTCACAACGCCCCAGCGCATAGCTTCCAAATAGACAATGCCAAAGCCCTCAAAACTGGATGTCACCACCAGCAGCTGACTGGTTTGGTATGTATGAATCAACTCAGCGTCGGTTATGGCTCCCAGAAATTCCACCTTGCCGGCTAACCCTCCCTGGCTCGCCAAATTCTGGCAGCGACGTGTATAGCCAGGATCGAGGTCCAGACGTCCTACTACCCGCAAATGCCAGTCGGATTTCGAAACGACGCGTAAGGCCTCGAGCAGCGTGTGTAACCCCTTGCGCTCGATCAGGTTGCCAACGAAGAGTATTTCCAGCCTGGATTGAGTTTCATTCCGCCTAATTAATAGGCTATGCGCATTTAATTTGGTACCGCGGACTTGACTCTCCAGTGCATCTCCACCCGGTGTAGCAATCACGTACGGGCGAGGATCTGACGTTAGCTGCTCTACCGCCTTCTGCGAGGATTGACTGTTGAAGATGTACCCATCCAGTGAATTCAAAAATTGGCGCTCAATGATTCGGTACAATGGCAAAAGCCAACTGGCATGCTGCTCACTGCTCCGCAGGTGGTGCACGATACCAATGAGCGGGAATTTCACTTTAGGACGCAGCCATCCGTTCAACCAAAACAGGGAAGGATGGTTCAATTCGTCCTGCAGCAGCGCATCGACCTTCAAGTTGACCAGTCGCCGGCGGATCGGCATAGAAAAATTTTGTAAAACTGCCCCAGCATAGGCTTTCACCGGCAGCGAGATGATTTCAACGGTATCCCCCTGAGCGCGCAAGGCTTCGACCAGTTTTCGGTCGTACAAATAGCCGCCAGAGAGTGTATCCAGGCTGCCATAAATGACCAACCCGACCCGCATTATCGCTCCAATTCGTAGCTGGCCCAGGCGGATTCATTTTCCCACAGGCGCACGGTTACCCGCGCGATGTTGGCTGCCTCGATCACGACGGACAGCGATTCACACAGCCAGCGGGCAAAGAACTCCAGTGATGGGTTGACTCCCTTGAATGGCGGAAGTTCATTCAGGATATTCCCTTCAACCTGTGCAATTTGATTTTCCAGCGCTTGCTCAATAGCAACAATATCCACCAGATACTGGTGTTGATCCAGGTCGTAACCGCTCAACTCAAGTTCGAGGCGGTAGGCATGCGCATGCAGCTGGTTCTCAGCGCCCCAATCGCCTCCAATCAAAAAGTGCTGTGCCGTGAAAGTTTTATGGACACACACGCGATACATACACACCTCCTGACAGCTTGAATACTATAATCATAGCATGCCAGACAACCCTTTGCAGCCCGACCCGTATCGGGATAGCGAGAAAGAATTGATCCAAATCAACATCGCTGACATGCTGATCTCGTTGGGCTGGCAAAATTCCAAAATACTCCGCAAGCTGACGTCTCCATTTTTTCAATATCCCGCCCGTCGATTTGCGCACCAGGTACTGGATTATGATCGTGGGGTACACGATCTGGGACTGGCTGACGGCGCCAGGCGCTTGCTTTCCACTTACGTCAACGATTTTACGGTACATGGTGCAGAAAACCTGCCTGCTCATGGCCCAGTCTTAATTCTTTCCAATCATCCGGGGATGGTGGACACAGTGGCACTTTTTGCGGCCCTGCCGCGTTCGGATTTGCGGGTTTTGGCAGCGGAGCGTCCATTTCTGACAGCGTTGCCTGCCACCCGGCCGTATTTGTTTTTTGTGCCGGAAAATGACGGGCGATCAGAGGTCATTCGCCAGACTGCAGGTCATCTGAGACAAGGCGGGGCGGTGCTCACTTTTCCCGGCGGTCAAATTGACCCCGACCCGCGCTGCATGACAGGTGCTGCCTCAGCTTTGGATGGATGGTCGGCAAGCACCGGTATTTTTGTGCGCCTGGAGCCGCAGGTGCGGGTCTTGCCGGTGATTGTCTCGGGCGTGATTGCCCCGCAATCATTAAAGCATCCGCTCACCCGGCTGCGCCGGCACCCGCGGGATCGAGAGCGGCTGGCAGCAACCCTGCAAATACTGGCCCGGGTTTTTCTACCCAATATTTGGCCTGTGCATGTACATGTTGACATTCTGCCGCCGATTGCCGGCAACGAATTATTGTCGGACCCTGATCCTCAAGCCATCACCCGAGCTGCCGTCGAACGTATCCGGCCGGCCTACCAGCGTTCAGAGTTTAACCAACCCTAATATGTCAAGACAATTTGGAAAGTGTCCTGCGGTCTGAGTACTAACTGCTGATACGCCTGGTCAGCCTCCACCAGGGAATAGCGGTGGGTGATCCACTTGCCGGGGTGGATTTTCTCCAGCGCGTCGAGCGCCACCTGCATACGCCTTGGTTTGGTCCAGCGCCCGCTGATTTCCGGCGCCACGCTGCTGACCTGGCTGCTGAGCAATTGAATGCGGTTGCGGTGAAAGACGCCTCCCAGGTCTAGCACAGCTTTCTTGCGCCCATACCAGGAACCAACCACCACCCGACCGTGATACCCGGCAGCGTTGATGGCTAGATTCAATGCGTCCGGCGAGCCGCTGACTTCATACACCAGATCGGCGCCGCGTTCGGTAAAGCCTCTTTTGGCCAATGCAAATTGCAGGTCGGTGGTCACCGCGGGATCCTCGGCATTGAGCACCTGCACATCGCCCATCTCTGCCGCGATTTTCCAGCGCAGCGGGTACCGGTCGAGGGCGAATAGATGCGCCAATGGGAAGCGTATCAACTGCGCCAGCGTCAACATACCGACCACACCCAGCCCGAGCACCACCACCGACTCGCCCATCAACGGGGCGCCATCGTGGATAAAATTGACAGCTGTTTCCATATTAGCCAGAAAAACGGCATCCTCATCAGAGAGAGTCTCCGGCAGGAGGATCAGAGTATCGATGGGCGCGATGAAGTGGCTCTCGTGAGGGTTGAAGGCAAACACCCGGCTGCCTAACCACTCGCTGCTCACTCCCGGACCCAGTGCTGTCACCCGGCCGACGCAGGCATACCCATATTTGAATGGATAGCGGAAACTGCCGCGCAGCGAACCAATGCTCGCATCCATTTCCATATTTTCCGGCGCCAGGCCCTGAAAGACCAGTGATTCGGTTCCGGGGCTGATGGCGCTCAGAATGGTTTGCACCAGAACCTCGCGCACTCCCGGCGGCGCTAACTTTTCCGATTGAATATTTACCTGGCCGGGTGCGGTGAAATACAAGGACTGCTCGTTGATCACTACGCTACCCTACCGAAAACGACGACATCTGAGCCGAGCAGAAGGTAGGCGGGATCGACAATCTGCGGCAAGCCAGGTGAACCCTCCTGGCTGAATTTTAGCGCCGGCAGCCCGCCCAGCCAGCGTGGTGAAATCGTAATCAATGCCCAGTCCACCAGGCCGGATATGAGGAAGGATTGAATTACTCGAGCGCCGCCTTCCACCATAACCCGCTGGATGCCCTCACATTGCAGGCTGCGCAAGATCTGGTGCAGATCCAACTGCCCATCCGCGCCGCGCGGCACGGGCACCAAGCGTGCACCAGCTTGGCTCAGTTGTTGAGCATGGGATGAGATTTTATCCGGGGCAGCCATGATCCATGGAAGCCGGGCTTTACGGCTCAGCAAGCTGGCGGTCAGCGGTGTACGCAGGGAAGTATCCAGGATGACGGGCTGCGGATCGGCTCCCGGAGCCAGCCGAACCGTCAACTGCGGGTCATCAGCCAGCACCGTGCCAATGCCGACCAAAATGGCATCATGCGCGGCACGCAGGCGGTGTGTCAACCGCATTGACTCCGGCGAACTCAATGCCACAGGTTTTCCGGACCCAAGCGCAATCGAGCCATCCAGCGACTGGGCATAGGACAAAGTCACCCAAGGCCGGTCTGGATGTGGTGAGTGCTGGTGAGTAATCCAATCCGCCGGGTCAACGGCTGACCTTTCAGCGGTGTCCATTGCCATGCGTATGTCCGTTGCCTTCCGGCACAAATAGGCCAACATCCAGCAGGTGATTCATACGGCGCGCTTTAGTCATCAAGTAAGCGGCGTTCTCCTCGGTGACCGTGGCTACCAAAGGCACCCGTTCCGTGATGATTACGCCAAGATCTTCCAGGCTGGTAATTTTATCGGGATTGTTGGTCAGCAGTTGTACAGATCGCACCCCCAGATCCTGCAAAATCGCAGCCGCCATGCTGTATTCGCGTTCATCTTCATGATGACCCAGCACCAGGTTGGCTTCCACCGTGTCCAATCCCCGGTCCTGCAGGTTGTAGGCACGCAGTTTTTCCGATAAACCAATGCCGCGGCCTTCCTGACGCAGGTACACAATGACACCGCGACCCTGGTGGGCAATATACGCCTTCGCCAATTGCAATTGTTCGCCGCAATCGCAGCGCAAGGAGCCGAGTACATCGCCGGTAAAGCATTCGGAATGAATGCGCACAGGCACATCATTCCAATCTTTAACCTCACCGCGAATCAGCGCCAGGTGCTCTTTTTCGTCGCGGTTATTGGTGTACAGGCATAACTGAAATTCGCCAACCTCCGTTGGAATGCGTGTTTGCACGATACGTTGAATTTTCAATGTTTCGACCATGGTTGTTCCTTATCACTCAGGTTGGACTTCTTTTTCCTTCTGCGTATCTCAGGGGCGCTGGAAAAACAACAAAACAATCAGCAAAACCTCCACACCGGCGGTGAAGTACCCCAATGGGGTGCGCTCGCCGATCACCAGCCACAAAATCAACGTCAGTGCGGCAAAGGCAATCAGCGCAAAACGGATCAAGCGTTTTCGGTCCCGCAAAAACGGTATCGGAAGGTCCATAAAATAGGCAGCGGTTAACCCCAGATAGCCTAGTCCGTTCAAAATGAATACGACATCCGGGAACAGCAACTGAAAGTGGATGCCAGCAGCGATCAACGCCAGCAGGATGATTACGATTTGCAAAAAGCCGATGCGGGGGCGGGTCGATTCCATTTGAAAGCTCCTTATTCCTCTTGAACCGGTACCACACGAGGCTGTGCAGACCGTTTATTCAACGCAGTTGTGGCGATGACAATACCCAGAAGGCCAAAAAGAATATCACGGGATCGCATGAGTAAGCTGACGCTCAAACCGATGGCCGCCGGCGCGCCAAAGGACGTGAAAATCATCACCTGACTGGCTTCAAGCGCACCTAATCCGCCGGGTAGTGGGGTCAGAAAAGCCAGTTGGGACGCCATAAAGGCTAAAAATACCTGTGGTGCAGCGAAAGTCCCTCCCAGAAATCGGAGCATGAAAGCGTATTCAGCAAACATCAACAGCCAACCCACCGCTGAAATGATCGCAGCAGTGAAGATTACTTTCGTATTGGTCTGCAACATCCGGGAAATAAGTTCCTCAGATTGTGCGATAACGTTTGTGACCTTTTCCAGCCAGGACCACCTGGGCAGGTGCTGTATCAAATGACTAAATGGAAAAACTCCCCTGCGCAGAGTCAGCAAATGCAGCAGCGGTACGGCTAAGACAATTCCCGCGCCAATCCACCAGCCGGCGCCGGGGATATTTCCAAGGATGTCGCGGCTGAAAATCCAGAGCGAGCCGAAAACCAGGAAGGTAAAATTGGTCAGCAGTTGGAAGACTTTATCGAGGAATACACTGGATACTGCCGCCGGAAATTTGACCTTTTGATTCTGCGCAACCAGCATTACCTGCAATGGTTCGCCACCGACCTGCGGACCAGCCGTAAAATAGGACACGCC
>DATMXL010000175.1:0-26433 GCA_035561555.1 Bellilinea sp. | reverse complement strand
CCGGCTGGCCAGGCTGAAACACGTCGCGCCGCGCCTGATCGCCTACCACTGCGAACACGCCGGCAACCCGGGCCGGGCAATCTACCGCATCGAGCACAACTGGAGCGTCCCGGCCGAGTGGCATGCCATGGACTGCCCGGGTGGCGGCTGCGAACCGATCCAGGCCGAACCGCTGGATCCGCTCGAAGCACTTCCCCCGGCGCTGCAGGTTGAATGGGACGCCGCGCTGGGTGAGCTGGGTGGCGAGATCAGCCGGGTGGACTTTCAGACCTGGGTAAGCTGCACAACCCCGCTGGGACTGGACCGCGGCACCCTGGTGATCGGCACCGGCAATCCGTTTGCAGCTACCTGGCTCGAGCAGCACGTGCAGCCGCGGCTGATCACCCGCCTGGGGCGACCGGTGCGCTTCGAGGTGCGGCATGGATCCCGAACCTAAACGCTGCAAAGAATCCTGGCGGCTGAGCGGTCAACTTAGTGAGCAGTGCCAGAAAGCCCGCACCCGAGGCGTGAACGAAGACGATTATCCCCCGTTCAACAAAGTCTTAAATCAACTACGCGATCATTTCAAAACTTGCCCCGCCTGCCGGGCGTGGGTAGACGACTGGGAGAAACATGGCAACCAAACAACACACCCTGCGCTGCGGTAATTACCTGGTGGCTTTTCGCCGCTGTAAGCGTGGTCAGCAGCTGCACAACGAGTGGACCCGCACTATCAAAGCGCAAAAAAGCCGCGAGGAAATCTACCAGGCGATGCAGGACTATTTTCACCACAAAAACGGGATCAGATCCAAAAACGGTCAAATGGCCATCGCGGCCTGCAGCCAGTGCTGCATGGTGGTGGTCGACCGGGTCGAGGAACCGAGGAAATCATGAAAATACCGATCAAAAGCATTTTACCCAACCCAGACCAGCCGCGCACGGTGTTCGACCAGGCTGAGCTGGATCAACTGGCCAGCAGCATCCGCGAGGTTGGGCTGCTGAATCCGATCGCGGTCGAGGGACCGCACGGTGACGAGATTTACATCCTGCTGGATGGCGAGCGGCGGCTGCGGGCAATGAAGCAGCTGGGGCGAACCAGCATCGAAGCCAACGTACGCCGGCCCACCTCGGACGGTCAGGAGCGCCTGCTGATGGCGATGATCGGCAACCTGCAGCGCAGCGACATGGGTCCGATCGATGAAGCACTGGCCTTTCGCCGGCTACGGGAAAAACTGACCACCGAAGAGATCGCTCAGCGAGTCGGACGATCCACCGCGCACGTGTACTTCCGGATACGCATGCTGGAATTTCCCGAGAGCGTTCAAGAACTGTTCAACAGCCGCAAGCTACCGCTGGATGAAGGTTCGATCGGTGCGCTGCGCAAACTGACCGATGAGCAAATGATCCAGGTGGCCAACGCCGCGGTCGGGCGAGAGCTGAGCGCGCGGCAGATCCAGTCTATGGCAGCGCGGATCAAACGCGCCGGCGGGATCAATGTGAAACCGGTCAAGGCGCCCAGAATGATCCACTCGGATTCAACCTGCCCGGCGCTGGATTTCAACCCTGGGTTGTCAAAGTCCTGGAGCTGGGTGCGCGGTGCTGCCAAAAAGACCTGCGAGCAGTGTGGGTTGTACGAGGGCGGCGGCAAAAACACGATCTGTAAGGAATGCCCACTGACAATATTCATCGGCCGGATTGTCGCCGGCTATAAGGCAGGAAATGAGGAAGGTGCGGAATGAACGAAGTGGACCATATCGAGCTTGATTTTATCCAACCGAACCCCTGGCAGCCGCGCGAGGACCAGGACCCGGAAGCAATTGAAAAACTGGCGCAATCCATCCAGACTGACGGCTTAATGCAGATTCCAACAGCCCGGGTCATGCCCGATTCAACCGTTCAGCTGGCCTTTGGACACCGGCGCTTTGCAGCTTTCCAGCATTTGTTGAAATACGATTTGTACAGCGGTAAAAAATGGTCAAGCATGCCGCTGATCATCCGGGACCTGAGCGATGAGGAAATGTTCCGTTATGCGGTCAGCGAAAATGTGAAGCGCCAGGACCTGACGCCGATCGAAGAGGCCAAGGCGATGATCCGCTACCGGGACGAATTCGGCAAAACCTCGGCCGAGATCGGCGAACTGTTTGGCCTGTCGGACGCCACGGTGCGCGGGAAAATCCGCCTGCTGAAGCTGCCGGCAGTGGTGCAGGACCTGATCCGCAGACGGCAGATATCCGAAGGCGCCGCCCGGGCGCTGATCGGCATGTACGACCTGCCGGAATATGAGCTGCAGGCGGCTGAGGACGTCGATGGTGAGGTCAAACCGTCCGACATTCTGGAAATCGCGGTCAGCGGGGCAGCACCGCAGCAGATCTCGCTGCAGGTCGAGCGGTTGATTGACCGCATTCGCCCCAGGGTCAAGCAAATCACGCTGCCGGAAATTCAAAACGTTTCTACAGAAACGGTCGAACCTCCGGACGAATATTTCACCCCGCCGCAGTACCAGGAAGAGGTGGAAGAGATCCCGGCCGAGGTGCTGGATGAAGCCATGCCGGATGAAGAACCAACCCCGGCTGCCGCACCACCGCCCGCACCGGCAAAACCGCTAACAGAGGCTTATCAGAAGCAGGCAGCGCAGGTGCAACGGTCCACCCCCGCACCGGCCTCCACGCCGCAAGCGCCAGCCAAACCAGCCGAGCCGGAAAAACATCTGACCTGGGCCGAGTCGACCGTCACCCTGACATTTACGCTGTGGCCAGAGGACGGCAACGAAAGCGGCCGCATGGTGATGATCGGCGGCCGGGTTAACCAGGACCCGCCTGTCATGCAAACAATGCGAATGAATCAACTCGCCTTAACCAATCAACTGGCTGAGCTGCTGGCAAACCTGAATAAATCCTACCAGGAGAAAAACTAATGACTTCCTACACTGTAAAAATCGAGGGCCAGGTGATCCCCCTCCCGGAAGAGATCGCCAAGGACGATGAAGGCGTGAAACGCGCTCTGGCACCCTATTACCCAGAAGCCGCCAATGCCATGATCACGCGCGTCGAAAAAGACGGCAACATCGAAATCACGGTGGTCAAGCGCGCCGGCACCAAAGGCCTGCTGCCCCTCCAGCACCTGGTGGAATGCCCCGAGGGGCGCAATTCAGCCATCGAATTGAACGAGCAGATCGTGCGCCGCGCAGCCGATGGCGATTTGACCCCGCTGGATCTGCTCGAGCTGGAACCGCTGATTGACACTGCAATCCAGGACGGGAAAGCCCAGGCTGAAGCCATCGAAGGCACTTTGAAACGGCTGACCCGCTCGGCTGCCCAACCCGCGCCAGTTGTGATCACAGGCTTCTAAGTGGTTGCCAACGCAATTGCATCCCTGCAGGCGCAGATCGTCCCGGTAAGCGAGGCGATCAACCGTCTGCAGGCGCGCCGGCCGGTCAGCGTAAGCCATGCCATGGACTTCCTGGAGCACCTGGCTTTCTATGCGACCGCGGCAGGGATACTTCACGATCTGGCGCCGCAGTTGTTAATCAACGATATGCCGCTGGAGGAATTGATCAATCGCGCCGTCACCCAGATCGATGCGGTGGCGCCGATTATGGCGACGATGCTGGGCGAGTTTGATGAGAGCAACATCCTTTACCCAGATACCCGCGGATACGGTCTCGGCTGGGACGACTGGGAGCAGTTGCAAGACGACATTACTTCAGGCGATCTGAGCGAGGGTATGCGCTTGTACGCCTTCCTGACGCTGCTGCGGTTGGGCAGCGATGATTTTACAGAGATATCTGATCGTTACGGCTGGGGCGTTCATTATGTGGAATTTGGCCGGGTCGATCTGGAACGATTGAAAAAATTGCTGGACCGCGCCGGCCTGGCTGACTTCTACGACGGGCTGCGGGTGTGTTGGTATTGCACCGGAAACATCTACTTCGATCTCAACCCATACGATGAAGGCGAGATCGATCCGGATGTTCCACCATTCACGCGCGAAGGGATCGAATATCTGCGCCAGGCCTGGACGGATGCTCAGCCAATCCTGGCAGCTCATAACCGGGCGGTGGAACGCTTCGCGCAGGAACCCCTGCTGGCAGTCAAGTTGCTGGATTGCCTGATGCGCAGCGCTGAACGGCCGCGTCCGGCACCCCGAGTAATCAGCAACCAGACCCTGGCGCAACTTTGGGCCGGTGAACCAGCTGACGAGAATGGCAACATCGACGAACGAATTCGTGTGAGGACTTTATGACCTTCGAAACACCGCAAGATCCAAAAATCAATTTCATGGCCGCGCTGTACTTCCTTGACGGTCACTACCTGCTGCGCTATGGCGAGGATGGCAAACAGATCAGCAAGTTTGTGAGGGCAACCGATGTGCGGGCAGCTTTCAATGGCCGGGATATCGACAGCGGCTGGATGCCGGCCGGGGTGGTGCGCTGGGGTGAGAATGCGCGCGGTCCTTGGTTCGTATACAGCCCGCCGGCGCAGTTGGTCAATATCTGGCTGGGCGAAACCCTGGTAACCATTCCCATTCCGCGCACTGTGTTCTTGGTCAACGGCGACTCTGCCCACTTGTTCGCACTGGCCAGTAACCACTTCGGCGCCACAGAACGCTGCTACCGGGCGCCGTTCCCCAACGTCAGATGGGACGACGGTCGGATCTGCTGGGGTAGCAATAAAAGACCAGTTGCAGAACCCAACCAGGCGCGCGCCGGCTGGAGTCTGTTTTTCGAGGCACCTTTCAACCAGGACCATGCCGGGGATAAGTGCAAATCCTTCCCGCGAGATGTGCGAGAACTGCTGAGCTATCTCGGCGAAATGAAGGAAAAGAAATTCCCGATCAAGGAGCTGGTAAAGGAAAGCGAGACAATCGGGCAAAAAATCGAAGCTTTATTGAGGGAGGAATGATGGAATTTATCGATCACATTTTCGCTAAAACAATACCGCCGCCGATTCAACCCGGCCGGCTGTACGACTACATTGTGGCCAGCAACGGCACCTTCGTGCGCGCCTGGCGTCCCGGGCTTTCAGCCATGATCCAGATCGGCGACGGGTCGAGCATGCGCGGCCTGGTGGATGTTCAACCCTACGTGATGTTGGAGAGTCAGGTACCAGTGCGGTTGACAGCTGCCATGTTGACCAAAGCCCACGAAATGGGCGAGAAGGAAATCCTTTTTTACCTGTCTGGGGGATGCCGCACGCTGAACCAACCCTGGAAAGTGATGATCCCGCGCCAGACCGCAACCCAGACCTCTGTGAAAGTGGTGAACGGCGATTCAGGCGCCGATACGCTGATCGAGCTGCACAGCCACCACAACATGCCGGCATTCTTCTCATCCACCGATGATAAGGAAGAGCAGACCGGTTTCCGCATCTACGCGGTGATTGGAAAGCTAGACCGGGCGCCTGAAATCCTGGTGCGGGTCGGAATCTACGGTCATTTCGGCTACGTCCCAGCTGCCAGTATTTTCGGGTTGCCGTCAGTGCTGAATGACCCCTACACCATTATCTTCGAGGTCGATCATGAACGGGATTAATCTGGATTACGCCCAGGCTGCCCGGCTGAAACTGCCAGCCTACGAAAAGGCGCTGCTGGTATTGGTCGGCTGCGGCGGGACAGGCAGCTGGCTGGCGCCGGCAGTGGCCCGGGTGGCACGTCTGCTGAAGGAGCGGTTCGATAAGCAGGCGATGGTGGTGTTCGCCGATCCGGACATTGTGGAAGAGAAAAACGTGTACCGCCAGAACTTCTGCACAGCTGAAATCGGCCGGAACAAAGCAGTCGCACTGGCGGAGCGTTACGGCCTGAGCTGGGGGATCGAGATCGTCTCCATTGCGCGCGCGTTGGAAGCGGGCGAAGGATGGTGGGGTGCCCTCTCCAGGAACATTATCGACAACCGAACCCTGACGGTCATCATCGGCTGTGTGGATGGCGCTTCAGGCCGTAAAGCCATCGAATTATGTGCTCAGAAAGAGTATCACCCGACCTGGTGGCTGGACTGCGGCAACGAGAAAAACAGCGGACAGGTGCTGCTGGGGCGCAACAAGAATGCAGGACAACCATTCGCGCTGCCGGGATTCTGTTCCTGGCTGCCGCTGCCAAGCGCCCAGGCGCCTGAGCTGGTGCAAGGCAACGAGCTGAAGCTCACCCCCAGCCAGGCCGGAATGAGCTGCGCGGAAATGGCGCTGCAGGACGCGCAAGGGCTGGCGATCAATCAGCGCATGGCAGCCGAGGCAGCTGATTACCTGGTGCGGATGCTGATCACCCAGGATCTGCGCAAAATGGCAACCTTTATTGATCTGGAAAGCGGATCCAGTCGAAGCCGCTACATCACTTTAGAAAACGTTTCCATGGAAACGGGGAGGACGAAATGAAAGACAAATATTTGCTGACCGTATCATTCTTTATTCTGCTCGGATTGCTGGTTTACCTGATAACCTGGCGTTTCGTCAACACGGATAATGCCAAAGCTGGTTATGTGGCAGCACCGTTGGTGGCCACAACCCCGGCGCCGACCTCAACAGCTAATCAGGTCCAGCCGGCCATAGTGGCGACGGTGGAAAAGGGCGAGACGACGTACATGTACCGCCTGGATGAATTCAGGCATGCGATCTGGCGGGTTGCCGGCGAGATCCCATCCGGCGCGCTGGTGAAACGATCCGGATGCTGGGCTGACGGCTTTGCCCAGGTGGAATATCGCGACCCGAGCCGGCCGAATCGCTGGCTGGTGCAATTCGTTAAGTGCGAGGGGAAATGAAAACGATCAATGTCACCCGGAGGGTTGAATTCGGCTGGCCGGTAGGCGACCGGTTGTCGGTAACCCGCTGCGCATGCCAGGTGGTGTTTCAGCCGGGGCAGTTTGTCATCAGTGTGCACCGGGATAGCGCGAGAGCCTGCCCGCGGTGCGGCAAACGGTTGTTTTTCGCCGGGAATATTCGGGTGTATGAGGTGCGGGGATGACTAAAACAACAATCGAGTGGGCTGATGAAGTGTGGAACCCTGTTACCGGCTGCACGAAGGTCAGCCAGGGTTGTAAGAACTGCTACGCTGAGCGAGTGGCGGAACGGTTCTGGGGTGAGCGCAAGTTCACGGATGTGAGGATGCATCCGGAGCGGTTGGAAGATCCGCTGCATTGGAAAAAGCCGCGGCGGGTGTTCGTCAACTCGATGAGTGATCTGTTTCATCCGGATGTTCCGTTTGATTTTATTGACCGCGTTTTTGCGGTGATGGCGCTCTGCCCACAGCATACGTTTCTAGTTCTGACCAAAAGACCAGAGCGGATGGTTGCCTGGTTTAGAGACATAAGCAGCACGACACGTTCCACTTGGGTTTGGTCGGAAATGGGTCGATTGCTCAATGCCAACAAGGTCAGATACCCAGAATGGCCGCTGCCGAATGTCTGGATGGGCGTGTCGGTGGAAGATCAAAAGGCCGCCGATGAACGCATACCCTTGCTACTGCAAACACCTGCGGCCGTACGGTTTATCAGCGCCGAACCGTTGCTAGGACCAGTGGATTTGCGGAGGGGAATTTACTCGACGTCACCAGACGGTGAATCAAGGGGAACCAGCGTCGAAGGACTCAACTGGGTCATCTGCGGCGGCGAGAGCGGGTCGAACGCCAGACCGATGCACCCAGATTGGGTGCGTGGTTTGCGAGATCAATGCCAGGCGGCGGGTGTGCCGTTCTTCTTTAAGCAGTGGGGCGAATGGGCTCCGGATTGTTTATGCGACACAAAAGAAGCTCATAAAACTATTGACCGGCCACAACCAGGTCACATTGGTTGCATGTTTCGATGTGGTAAAAAAGCTGCCGGACGCCTGCTGGATGGTCATGAGTGGAATGAGTACCCGGGAGGAGAGTGATGAAGAAACGGTATGCACTGGACATTCGAGGTAAACGCAAAGAGTGGAGTTTTGTCATCATGGCAGAGCCGAAACACGTCGAGGACTGGCGGGCGGATGGTTTGCATGTGGATGAGGTGGTCAACATTATACCCCAGTGGTGGGTTGATCTTGGCCTACCAGTAAAACTGTGGTGTGCCGTTCAAGATTTCTTCTGGAAAGGGGATGAGGGATGAGCGAAGCCGAAATTCAAATTGCCTTTGCGTTATGGCGTTGGCAGATGTGGAGCGAAGGTTATGGTTCTTATACCGCCATCGAATGGGCTGTGAAGTGGGGTGTGCTCCAACCATTTCGCGTTCCAAAGCGGACCGCCCGTCTGCGCAAATGGATCATTCAAAAATTCGGACCTTCGAACCGGGAAGAGGACGGCGAGGGATGATCTTCGATGATGTCAACGCATACCCGTTATCCTGGCCGGTGACCTGGAAGCGCACCGATTCAAACCGTCGGTCAGACTCCCGCTTTGCCGATCATTCGCTGGCCAGGGCGCGCGGGCTGGTGTTGGATGAGGTGCGCATGCTCAAAGGGCGCAACATTATCATTTCGACCAACGTCGTGTTGCGCATCGATGGCCTGCCGCGCTCTGGGCAAAGAGCGCCGGCCGATCCTGGCGTGGCGGTCTATTTTGTTTTGAACGGTAAACCAAAGGTGTTGGCCTGCGATAAGTGGCGCTTGATCGAAGACAACCTGTGGGCGATCGGAAAACACATCGAAGCCCTGCGCGGTCAAGATCGGTGGGGCGTGGGCACGATGGAGCAAGCTTTCATGGGCTATGAAGCGCTGCCCGCCGCAGCATCCACCTGGTGGGAAACCCTGGGTGTTGAGAGAACCGCGAGCGCTGAGGAAATCCAGGCAGCGTACCGCCAAAAGGTCAAGATTGCACATCCGGACGCCGGCGGCAACCAAAATGATTTTATTCGCATTCAAAACGCCTGGGAGCAGGCAAGAGAAGAGAAAGGCGATGAGGGATGAACGATTCAACCCCACCAATCGATCCGACATCAGATGAACAGCCTGGAGTTGATCAACCGGTGGAAGAGCAGCCGGCAGCGCCGCTTGAGGTTAAATTCTATTACGTCCCAAACAGGGCAGACCGCAGGCGGGCTGCGTCAAAGGCCAGGAAGAACCGCAAGGCGCGCAACCAGGTAAAAAGGCACTAGAATATCCCAGGAACCTATTTTATGAAACGTGACGCCAATCAGACCGATCAGAAAGTCAAAATGGATGAAGTCTTCGAAATCCTCGACCCGGACAAGCTGTTGAACATCGCCCGGAAGTTGAAGGGCGTCATGGAGCGGAGGCATGGCGAGGTGATCCTGATCGTCAAGAACGGCGAGCTGGCATTCGTGGATGTTCGGCTAAGCGAGGACGTGCGCAGTAAAAAGGGCTGTCCCGAAGGTCAAAATTAATGTAATGTAGAAAATTTGTTATATAATTTAGGGGTAAGAGCCCGTCGGGCGCTGTCTTGAACAGCCGGGGCTCCGTCTGGACCTGATTTTTCAGGTGTGGATGGAGCTCCGGTTTTTTTGTTAACTTCCTGCGGAGGGATGCACCATGAAAGTCGAAAAGACTGTTTTCTCGCTCATCCTGGCGATCATCATGCTTACAGTGATCGCTTTTCCGGTTTTCGCCCAAGCTGGACCGCCTGAATCCCCTGCGGAGGGTGTCATCGCAACGGTGCTGGACGCGCTGCCGGTGGGTCAGCTGCTGACGCTACTGGGGCTAATCCTGCTGCAGGTCATCCTGGGGGTGGCGCTGGCGATCCGCAATAAAAAATTTGAGTGGCAAAAATTAGGCGATTTCTACCAAACCAAAGTAATCCCCTACGTGATCGGCTGGCTGGCCTTTGTATTCGTGGTGAGGCTGATTTCTACTGATCTGCTCGGCCCGGCATACAGCGGATTGGTAGGTGACGGGGTGACATGGGTTTCCTGGCTGGTTGTGGTCAGCTCGCTGGGAGCGCGAATAGTCGATACTGCAAAAGATTTGTACGGAAGCCTGCTCCCGTTTAAGATGCCACCCGACCCGGCCGACTTCTACAACGGGTAATTTATGGACTGGCATACCATCATTTCCGCTCTGGGTGGGTTGGCAGGAATCGGCAGCTTGATCAGCGTCTTTGTTTTCCTCAAACCTACCCGGCGCAAGATCAACGCTGAAGCCCGGAACCTGGAGGCATCAGCCAAACACCAGGAAGCTGAAGCGGAAGAGCACACGCTCGATAACGCATTTAAACTACTCGACCGCATGAAAAACCAATTGGAAGAGCAGAACAAGAAATATGTCGACCTGGAATGTACAAACGCTCGTTTCAAAATCTACATAGGCAGGGCACTGAAGCGAATTGAGTATCTCATGCAGGGTATCACCCGCCTGATCGAGCAGCTGGAGTCCAACCTGATCAAACCGGTCTGGCGACCGGATGATTGGAACCTGGAAAGCGACGAGGACAAATGAACGCTCAGGGCCCCGATATCTCCTTATGGCAGGATAAGAACAGCACACCGCAGATGTTCGATCCATGGAAAGCGCGCGCGAAAGGCGCTTCATTTGTGGGGATCAAAACATCCCAGGGCAGCTGGGCTGATCCGGATTATGCACAGAACTGGGCGCGCTGTCGACCGGTTCTATATCGCATGCCGTATCACTTCCTGACCTGGGATATCAGCGTGCGGCGCCAGGCAGAGTTATTCTGGAGCCTGCTCGAGCGGGATACGTTTGGTCTGCTGCCTCTCACCTGCGACTTTGAGTGGTGGAGAACCGTGCCAACCCGGGCAATGGATCTGCTGTACGGATTCATGGAGCGGCTGAAGACACTGGCCAGCCCGCTGCCGATGCAGATCTACACGGCGAAAACCTTCTGGGACCCGAACGGGTCCAAGTCTGATTACTGGAAGCAGTACCACCTCTGGCTATGTGACATTGTGGGGCTGGTAGAAATACCAAAGCCCTGGACCGCCTGGACATTTCACCAGTACACCTTCAAGCTGCCGGGGTTGGAGTGGGGCGCTGAGAGCCTGGACCTGGATGGGAATTATTACAACGGCACGCTGGAACAGATGAAGGCGCGCTTCAACCTACCCGAGCTGGATGCGCCAGTGGTGGCGCCTGAGCCGGTCAGCGGGCTGCGGATGAGGGTCATTGGTTCCGGGTTGCGGGTGCGCGAAGCGCCCAGTCTGGATGCTGCTGTGGTGGATTACCTGGGTCAAGGCCAGGTTGTTGACGTACAGGAAGTGGTCACAACAGACAGTTGGGCCAAGCTTGGTGAGCGTCGGTATGCTACCATCCTATCAGCTGGCAAGCCTTACCTGGAGAAAGTCTAATGCCACTGGGAGCATACCGGATCTGTACGTACCCTGGCTGCACCAACCTGGTGCGCGGTGGGTCACGCTGCACGCTGCATGGTCGGCAGCCTGATCGTATCTTCCCGCACGACCCGGTCAGCACAAAGCTGTACAACTCAGCACGCTGGCGCAAGGTGCGGAAGGAACACCTCATCGATGAGCCGCTGTGCAGGGAATGCAGGAAGGCTGGCCGTCATGTGTTAGGGAGTCACGTCGATCATATCGAGCCACACCGGGGAGACCCGGTCAAGTTCTTTAGTGGTGAGCTGCAAACCCTCTGTCATTCGTGTCACACGATCAAGACCAACCGGGAACGGTACGAGTCAACCCCAGGGGAGCTAAAAAAGTTTTCATATTTCCGAGTTAAAGCCGTCCGTAATCGCATGTAAGAAAATGTCCCCGATCGAAACCTGTTAACCGCCATGCCAACCAACCCTGTCTCTGCAGATCAAATGAACGTCGGCAAAAAATCCGGTGGCAAACACTGGACCCAGGCCGAGGTTGAATCACGCCAGAAGGCAGCGGAGGGAATGAAGCGTAAAACAAAAGTTTCGCTGCGGGCGCCGGACTGGTTAAGTGACGATGCCCGGAAAGTTTGGGCCCGGGTTCGGAAGCAGAGCGCCGGACTGGACATTCTGGACAACCTGGACTGTGAGCTGCTGGCGATCTACTGCGACGCGGTGGTCAATTACCGTCTGACCTCGAAGCACATGGTGATCAAGGACGAAAACGGCGATCTACTCGGCAGGGAAGAAGTGATCAAGTTAGCTCAATCCTGGGCGCGGGTTGTGGCTGCGTATTCTGACAAGCTGGGGCTTAGTCCAGCAGCGCGGGCGCGGCTGGCCAAGAAACGAGCTGACGAACCACTGGATGACTTCGAGTCGGAGTTTGGCGGATGAGCGAGTTGCACCCCTGCACCCAGTATGCTGTTGACGTCGTCGAGGGACGGCGGGTAGCCGGGCGCTTCGAGCGCCTGGCCTGTCAGCGTCACCTCAATGATCTGCAGCGTGCGGGCACGCAGGACTTTCCATGGATCTTCGATGAGGTCAAGGCGAACCGAATTTACGCCTGGTTCCGCTACTGCAAACACGTCGAAGGACCGCTTGCCGGAAAACCGATCGAGCTCGAGCCATTTCAAAAATTTGATCTTGGAAGCGTGTTTGGCTGGGTCCACATGGAGACAGGATACCGGCGCTTTGAGAAAGCTTACGACCAAATGGCGCGTAAGAACGGAAAATCCACCATGCTGGCAGGCGTCGGGCTGTATATGATGGCCGGTGACGGGGAGGAATCCCCGGCAGTCTTCTGCGCGGCGGTGGACAAAGAGCAGGCACGAATCATCTATCGATCAGCGAAAGCAATGGCGCAGAAAAGTCCGGATATCCGGAAGCGACTGAAAATCCGCGATTATGAAATTGGCCACATGACCCGCGGCGGTCAGATGCGCGCGCTTTCGAAGGACACCAAGAATAAAGACGGGTTGAATCCCAGCTGCGCAATCATTGACGAATACCATGCGCACCCGACGAGCGAGATCTACGACTTGTTGTGGTCAGCCTGGGGTCAACGGGCGCAGGCTCTGCTGTTCATGATCTCGACAGCCGGGTTCGATATTGAGCAGAACCCGTGCTACAAGGAATACCAGTATTGCAAGCAGATCGTGAGCGGTCTACTTACCAACGAACGCTATTTTGTGATCATCCGCGAGCTGGATGAAGGCGACGATGAACATGATCCGGCTGTGTGGATCAAGGCCAACCCGCTGCGGGCAGCCACCCAGGCCAGCCTGAAGAAGATCAAAGAGCAGCACGATGAAGCTTTCGGTAGCCAGGACCCGGTCAAGATCCGGAATTTCCGGGTAAAGAACCTGAACGTGTGGGTGTACGGCGCTGAGGACAATTACATCGGCGATCTGCTCCCTGTCTGGAATGACCTGGCTGTGTCCCGGGCTGAGTTTATCGAGTTGACTCGCGGGCGGGAAACGATCGTCGGGGCGGACCTATCAAAAAAGATCGACCTAACAGCGGATTTCTTCCTTTTCTGCCTGGATGATGATCGAATCGCGGTGACCGCCACCGGGTTCATGCCCAGGGTCGGGCTGGAAAAGCACGAAAAGGCTGATGACATTCATTACCGCGATTGGGCCGCGGACGGCTGGGTGATCATTACCGACGGCGCGGTGACAGATTATCGGGCAGTTGAAACCCACATCCATGACTGCGAACTGAATTACAGCTGGGTGGTGCATGAGTTCTGTTACGACCCATATAATGCCACCCATTTCGCCAACGAGTTGGCAGACCAGGGCTATACCTGCGTCGAAGTGCGGCAGGGTGTGCGGACTCTGAGCGAGCCTACCAAACTATTCCGGGAAAAAATCGCTCAGGGGAAGCTGGTACATGACGGTTCGCCGGTGCTGACCTGGTGTCTGGCCAATGCGGTTGTCGAGCAGGACAACAATGAAAACATCAAATTAAGCAAGAAAAACGCCTCAGATACGAAGCGAATCGACCTGTTATCTGCGGGAATCAATGCGATGGTGCGGGTGCAGGAGCTGCAAAATTCGAGCGGCAAAGACATGAGCGACGATATCTTGGATGAGGAATGGGGTATGTGATGTCAATTCTCGGAATCATCCAGAACGTATTAAACGCGATCCAGGGGACTCCCCCACCCCCACCGGCTGCAGTTCCGGAAACCTCCATGGACTATGGATATGGTTACTTCGGCAGGCCGACTGTTTCAGGCAAGCGCGTTTCCGTGGAAACGGCAAAGAGCCTGGCGACGGCTTACCGTTGCGTGAACATTCTGAGCGATGATATCGCCAGTATGCCGCTGCAGGTTTTCCAGCGATACGGCGAAGTGATCGAGCAGGTGAAACCAGACGCGATCACGCGCAACCTGCCCTACTTGCTGGAGCTCCAGCCCAACCGCTGGATGACACCGTTTATTTTCAAAAAGACCCTGATCCAGTGGCTGATCAACTGGGGAAACGCCTATATCTGGCAGCCGCTGGACTCCTACCGCGAGCTTTTCATTCTGCGAGCAGATGTGACCTACCCGGTTTTCGACGAGGAAGGCAGCTTATGGTTTAAAACCCGCACCCCGAGCGGCGCTGAATTGACCCTGCCGGGTGTGGAAATCTGCCACCTTATGATCAATTCGACCGATGGAATCGTTGGTCGAAGCGTGATTACCTACGCGGCTGAGACTATGGGACGCCAACTGGGAGCGCACGAGACCCAGAACCGGATACACGGCAATGGATTGAACCCGGCCGCAATCCTGTGGATTTCGAAAGAAGCCAACGAAGAGGCGCGCGAGAAAATGCGCCAAACGTACCTGGATACGATCAGCGGCAGCGATCGGGCGGGCGGGGTGGCCATCTTCGATCCCAAAATCACCAAGTTTGAGTCGGTGACGATGAAAGCATCCGATGCCCAGTTTCTAGAGAGCATCGAAGCCACTGACGCGGAAATCGCCAATTTCTTCGGGATGCCGCTGTACAAGCTGAACATGGGGAAGCAGAGCTATGAATCCAACGAGCAGCAGAAGCTGGATTACCTGCAAACCACGCTGAACCCCTACCTGGTGCAGATGGAACAGGCCGGGCGGCTGAGCTGGCTGCGGCGGGAAGAGCAATCGTTCACCTATCTCAAATTCAACCGGGAAAGCCTGCTACAGACGGACGCCAAAACACGGGCTGCCTACCTGAAGGAAAAAATCCTGTCCGGTCAAATGTCCCCCAACGAAGCGCGGGCCATCGAAGACATCAGTCCTTATCCGGGCGGCGACAAGCGCTACATGCCGGCAAACATGGGAATGATCCTGGAAGACGGCAGCCTGCAGACCGGGCTGAAATCGATCCAGGAAGTCAAAACAATGGAGGAATCATGAACAAGCGTAAACCGATGCGCGTTTTTGAGGGGAGCGCACAACCTTATGAGGCCTTCTGGCGGCTGACCGATGCGACCGAGTCGGAATCCGGCGAAGCGGAAATTGAGTTTTACGGCTACATTTCCGAATATTCCTGGTGGGATGACGACGTCACCCCGGCGAAATTCAAGGCGGACCTGATCAATATTGGCAAAGGCGGTCCGGTGACCGTGCGAATCAACTCGGGCGGCGGGGAAGTATACGCGGCCAGCGTGATCCGCGCCATGCTGATGGATTACCCGGGCAAGGTGACAGCCCGCATTGACGGGCTGTGTGCGTCAGCGGCTACCCTGGTGGCGATGGCCGGTGACGTGGTCAAGATGCAGGACAGCGGATATTTCATGATCCACGATCCCTCGGTGCTTACCTGGGGAAATGAGGAAGAGCTGCAGGAAGCGATTGATTTCCTGGCCAAGATCAAGGAAGGTCTGGTCGACGCCTATGTCAACAAGACCAAGATGGAGCCCGAAAAATTGGCTCAGATGATGAAGGACACAACCTGGATGACTGCCAAACAGGCACATGAAATGGGATTCGTGGATGAGGTCATCACTGTTGGCGCCAAGGATTTCATGCAGGGAACAGCCGCAGGGGTGATGAACTGCCTGCGCGATTACGCGAATGTACCGCCGGAACTACTCGCCAGCGAGATGGAACCAGCGATTGCAGAGGAAGAGAAAACGCCTGATCCGTCGGATGCGGGTGAGGTGGTCGAACCGTCCCGCAAGGGGTTTGACGAGCGCGAGGTAAAGAGCCTGCGCAACTATGTGAACGTTTTTAGAAAAGGAGCAAAATGATCGACCTGAAGCCCGCTATCGATGCTGTGCGCGTGGCAGATGAGAAGGTGAATCGTCTACTGGACGAGATGAACACTCATTTGACCGCCGGTACAGACGAGGGCACCCAGGCAGCTCTAGACCTGCGCCCGGCGCTGGACGAGGCGAAGGCCAAGGCTGCGGATGCCAAATCGCTGTACGAAACAATGCGAGATGCTGCTGCGCTAAGCGGCAACTCAGCCCGGGCATTCGTGCCCGCCACCGGAACCAACCTCTCGACCGGCGACCCGGCTAAAGAGATGACGCGCCAGGACTTTGACGCGCTGAACGCCACCGAGCAGCTGAAGTTCATGCGCGCCGGCGGCAATGTGACCGAATCCGACTAAGGAAGGAACCTGAGCCATGCCCAACACTTTAACCGGGTTATACCCAACCATTTACGAAGCGCTCGATGTTGTGAGCCGCGAGCAGGTCGGATTCATTCCGGCGGTCACCCGCAGCTCCAAAGCCGAACGCGCGACCGTCGGCCAGTCCATCGTCTGGCCGGTGGTCCCGCCAGGCGCTGCCAATGATATCGCGCCGGCTGCAACTGGTCCGACCGGGTCCGACACTGCGATCGGTGCCCCGTCGCTGTCCATCTCAAAGTCACGCTCGGTTGTTTTCTATCTGACTGGGGAGGAACTCAAAGGCCTCAAGTCAGGCGAATCCGACCAGGTGATTGTGAAAAATGCCTTCGCCCAGGCGATGCGCACGCTTTGCAACGAGATCGAGATTGACCTGGCAGTCGCCGCAAAAGCCGGTGCCTCACGCGCCGTCGGCAACCCCGGCACTGCGCCTTTCGCCACCGCGAACGATCTGACTGATCTGGCCGCGGTGATGAAGATCCTGGATGACAACGGCGCACCGCCGCTGCGTCATCTTGCCCTCAACTCGGCCGCGATCCTGAACCTGCGCGCCAAACATGCCACCGCATTGGGTGCTGCCGGCAGCGACGAGCTGCTGCGCACCGGCGCGCTGGGGAACATCGAAGGCGTCAAGTTCCATGGATCGGCTGGCCTGCAGCTGCACACCAAAGGCACCGGCACTCTCTACGTCACTAGCGGTTCGACCGCGATCGACGTGGAGGACATTGCCCTGGTAACCGGCACCGGTACGGTTTTGCCCGGCGATGTGGTCACCTTCGCGGCCGACACGGTCAACAAGTACGTCATCGGCAGCGGTGTGGCTGCTCCAGGCACGATCAAGCTGGGCGAACCCGGCGCGCGGATTGTCATCCCGACTGGCAACGCACTGACCATCGGCAACAGCTACACGCCAAATGTGCTGTTCTCCGAGGACGCCATCGCGCTGGCTGTGCGCCTGCCGGCAGCCCCCGCAATGGGTGATGCTGCCGCGGACGTGATGACCCTGATCGATCCAGTCAGCGGTCTGCTGTTCGAAGTGCGCGTTTACCTGCAGTACCACCGGGCGGCTTATGAAGTTGGCTGCGCCTGGGGTGCCGCACATGCCAAGAGCGAGCATATCGCTATCCTGATGGGCTAGGAAGGTGAGTAATGGCTGACACTTTTGTGGAAGTTGAGAAAAACGGGGTGCGCCTGGTAGTGCATTCCACAACCGTCGAGGCGCACAAGCGCCACGGTTGGAAGGTCGTGGCCGAGGGCGTACCTACGCCAAAGGCACCTGGCAAGGATAAGGCGCCCGAGCCGCCCAAGGATTCCAGCGATAAACCGCCAGAGGAAACCAAGGGTAAATAAACACCCGGGCAGTGAAACCCCTGTGAATTGAACCCTCTCCCTGATGGGAAACCGCCAGGGAGAGGGAATCCCGTAAGGATAGCCAATGTCGAACGCTCAAATTTACTGCTCGGTAGCTGAACTGATGACCGACTTGCGCCTGAACGGCGATGAGCCGCGGCTAATGCAGCGCATTAAAGAAGCGAGCCAGTTCATGGTGCGCAACCTGGGGCGGTTTATTCCGGTAACCGAGACTCGTGCACTGCAAGGCGTTCCCACGGAAACGCTCGATCTTGGAGCGCCACTGCTTTCGATCAGCGCGGTGCGGGTGGATGGGGTTGCAGTGGTCGATTACACCCCCTGGCCAGCCAGCCGCTGCTGGGAAAACGGACCATACACCTGGCTGACGCGCTCAGCCGGCTGGGGTCAAGCAGTAGAGATCGACGGGCAATGGGGCCTGTACGATGACCGCCAGGACATGGGAATCACGATCTCTCAGCTGATCGAATCAACCGCTTTGGTAGTGAGCGACGGCAGCCTGCTTTCACCCGGCATGGTGCTCTTGGTCGGCAGCGAGCAGGAGCTGATCATCGCTGGCAACGGCGGGGAGCGCAGTCCGGCTCCGACCGCGGCGGTCTCATTGCTGAATGGCGCCATCGATAATGCCAGCGAAGAGATCACGGTGGACAACGGCGCCGAGTTCTTTGCCGGCGAGGTACTGCAGATCGGCACTGAGGATCTGTATGTCCGGAAGGTCGGCGGGAATCAGCTGGTATGTTCACGCGGGTGGAATTCCACCACCAAAGGCGCTCACGTCAACGATGCGCCGATCGCGGTGTACCGAACCTACACCGTGCTGCGGGCGGTCAACGGTACCACGGCAGTCGCCCACACGAATCAGGCACTGCAACGCTACCTGCCGCCGGCCGATGTTCACTGGCTGGCGCTGCAGATCGCTGCGCTGATGCGCCAGAAAGCATTGACGGCTTTCGGCGGGCGGGCCGGGAATTCTGACCTGGGCGAGACATTCTATGTTAACGAATTCCCCCGGCAGATCGCCGACGTGCGCTCCAATTATTCAATCCCTTACCTGTGAGACTGGCATGATTGAATACGAGATCGATATTCCTGAAAAACTGCGCAAGCTCAATCTGGCGGCCAACTATGTGCGCGCCAGGTCGAAGCATCTTGAGCCAGCCATGAGGAAATCGGTCTCAGCTGCACATGGCGCTGTGACCCGGCTGGTCCCACTCGGGGCAACCGGTGAAGCCAGGCGGTCCATCTCCAGCCAGGTGCTGCCTGGGCCGTACCAGATCGTCGGTAAGGTTCAATCGACGATGCGCCGGCCGAATATTTATATCTTTGTGTTGAATGCCGGCAGGCCAGCGGGCAAGCGGATGGCCAACTCGACCAAACTGGAACCCTGGGTGCAATCTAAAGGGCTGGCATCCAGCCCAACTAGGGTAAGGCAAATCGCATTTTTGATTGCCCGGGCAGTTCAGCGAAAAGGGACAGCCGGATTGGGGATCTTCTATAACGGTCTCGAACGCACTAAGCGGATGATCGAAACCTTCCATCACCAGGCTGTAGAGGCTATGACCAGGGAGCTGGACGACAATGCTTGAACAATGGATCGATGATATTGCCAAAAAAGCGGCACAGGTGAGCGACGGCAAGGGGCAGCACGTCCGGTCTTATCTATTGTTCGAAAAAGACGAGTTTCCAGAAACCTTTTCCATCTTCCCCTGCGCCATCACCTATCCGGAGGACGTGGTCATGCATACGCCTGACTCCGGGCCGAACGTTGACACCTGGCGCGGAATCACTGAATTTCACCTGGTGCCAGGTACTAAGAAATCTGATTTTCCCTACATACTGCGGTTTTTCAGCAGGATTCGGGCGGTGTTCGCCACCGATCGGGATCTTGGCGGAAAGGTGCAGTACTGCAAGTTATCCATTGAAGGTCCTTCAATCGAAGGACCGGTTGTTTTCGAACCATCCACTGAAGTTGGCAACCAGGGGCTGATTGTCCACTGGACCGTGCGCGAGCGAACAAGCTAAGGAGCAAAAATGGACGGAATTCGTGATTTTCGTAAGTTTCAACTCGGCCGTGAGGTAAAGAACGGCGGCGGAGCCGGGACACCGGTAGCAGCGACAGCGATCATGCGCGGGCAGTGGGTTGGGCAAGATGACACACCCATCAATCACCCGGCCGAGAATATCGGCATGATTGTCGAAACCACACGCGGGTACATCCCTTACGTGCTGGGGTCGATCAGCCAGGGACCAGATCCCCTGACTTTCGAGCAATTTCCCTACATCCTGGCAGCTGCGATCCGCGGGATTGAAAAAGGCCAGGCAGATGGGGCAGGGTCCGGGAAAATCTACCATTACCCCTGGCCGATGACAGCCGCCAACATCGAGTTGACCGCGGCTACCATCGGGTTCACCACCGCCACAAAAACCATTACCGACAGCGCCAGCGGCCTCGGGTTCATCAAGCCCGGCGATATCATCCGTGTCAGCGGGGCAGTCACACCGGCGAACAATGGCATTTTCACAGTGGCAACCGCAGCGATCGGTGCCATCACGACCGTCGAGGCGATCAGCACTGAAGCAGCCGGGGCAAGTGTGACCATAGAGGTGCTGACCCAGGTGTACACCGCTGAAGGCGGCAATAATGCCCTGGTGGAACGGTCCACCTACAGTTATCCAACCTCATTCGAACTTTCCGGCAACGGTGGAGCTGATCAAGACGCGATCATGCTGAGTTCCTCCTGGTTCACCCGTCAGTGGGCGAAGCTGGCCGCGGGGTTCACGGCAGGAATCGCCCTGCCGACGGTCAGTGAGGTGCTTTTTGGTCATTCCAAACTGTTCATCGATGCGATCGGTGGCACCATCGGCACGACCGAAAAAACCGATACCCTGGAAGCCTTCGCCTATAAGGCCACGACCGGATTGAAGCATCAATTCGCCGGAACCGGCAACCTGTTCTTCAGCAAGGTGGAACGCAAGGGCCGCATCCAGTTGGCATGCTCAATCTCCATGTTCCAGAATGCAGCTGCACTGGTCGAGTATGAAGCCTGGCGCAATCACACCCCGCGGCTGATCCGGATACTGATTGAAGGACCGGCGCTGGCCACGCCCGGTACAACGTACAGCAAAAAGACCCTCATGCTGGATATGCCGGGAACCTGGACCAGCTTCCCCAGTCCGGAGGATGTCGAGGGCGCTGAAGTGCTGGCGGGCGAATTCCGCCCAGCTTATGACCCGGTCGCTGGAATCGGGCCGTCGATCACCGTCGTCAACGAACTGGCAGCTTTGCCATAAAAGGAAAATCCATGGATCCAAAAACGATCGAGCATAAAAAACTGGGCGTAAAGGCCACCATCAAACCCCTGAAGCAGCGCGACCTAGAGTCATTCGGAGCGGTCCTGGCGCAGCTGCCGTCTGCATCTACCAGCCAGCGCCGCGGCGCCAACGTGCGGGCGGCCATTACCGCTGAATGGTTCAGCGAGATCCAGCCGGCCATGACGGTGGACCAGGTGGCCGACCAGGAACCGGTAGTCATAAAACTCCTTGGGGATTGGATCGACCAGGTCTATGGCGAGGTGACCATCATCCCCCCGGAATGATCCTGGCGGCTGCAGCTTGCGGAGAGAATCCGAAGGCTGAACCACCGCCCGAGCTGCGCCTGGCCTGGCAGGCAGTGGGATACCATGCACTGCCGGAAGCTGGCGGGCTGCTGGACCAACCAGCCGGGTTGATGAGCCGCATGATCCAGCTGTACAACGTCTGGTTTGCTTTCAAGAGTTACAAACAGCGCGGCAAGAAAAAGCATAAAGAATGGGCAGACGCGAATCCTGATTTGTATGCATCGATCCTGAGCGTGAGGAAACTGAGAGAGTCTAATGCCTAGTTTCGAGATCAACATCAAGACGAAGGATGATCCACGGGGCATTCAGTCTGCCACTGAGGAAACCAACAAGCTTACCGACGCGATGGGTAAGCTGCTTGAACGTGCTGCTAAAAAACAGGAGTATGCCGCGGCTAAAGAAGCCATCAGCGGCATGTCGGATGAAGAAAAAGAAGCGGCGTTGTCGGCTTACAAAATGGCCGCGGCGAACGAGACTGCGAAATCAGGATTAACCAACCTTGAAAAAGCGGTGGCCGGCACCCGGTCCACAATCGGCGGGTTGAATTCGGATATTACCGTTTTTGGGAAGAACGTCGGGACATCGGCGGATCTGTTAAGCGGGATGGGCGTGTCCATTCCACTGTCCCCGATGATGGCGTTTGGTTCAATTCTTAAACAGACGGGCACGTTTGTCAGCGATTCAATCAGTGATTACACGGCCTACGTTGAAGAAGTCGACCGAATCGCAACGTACAGCGGCATGGCCAGCGAGGAAACCAGTCGGCTGATCCAGGTGGGTGATGACCTGCGGATCGAGGTCAAAACCATCGAAATGGCACTCAAAGCGATGGCAGATAACGGAACCACCCCCTCCATCGCGGGACTGGCCGAATTATCTGACCGATTCATTGCCATCGGAGATCCACTGCTGCAGGCGCAATTCCTGCAGGACAATTTTAGCAAATCCGGTGTCGAAATGGCCCGCATTATGGAGCTGGGCGGTGATGCGCTAAAAAACATGACCGCTGATGTCTCCGAGTACATGATAATCACCGGGAAGAGCAAAGAAGAAGCAGAGGCATTTTTAGCATCGCAGGACAACCTGAAAGATCAATACCAGGCAGTAGGCTATCAGATTGGCCAGGCATTCATTCCACCAGCAACGGCCGCATTGGAACAAATCATAAAGAGCAATGAAGCTGTCGAAGAGGGCGGAGCAAAATGGATGCAGTTTATTCCATTACTAGGCCAGGCACAAAGAGGCTTCCTAACAACCAAGCAATATATTGAAGAGACGACCGGCACAGTAAGTGCTCAGTCCGGCGAGGTCGATAATCTTGCGACTTCATGGTCTGGAGCTACGGCAGCAGTCGAAGGTTACATCAATACGACCCGGGGAAACATCAACGATAATCCAAATGTCCATAACCCAGGCGATCCTGGATACAACCCGAGCGGGCATGCACGAACTGGCAACCGGGAGGCTGGCGGGCCGGTGAAAGCAGGTCATCTGTACGGGATCAATGAAAACAAACCCTGGACCGGTCCGGAATATTTCGTGGCGCCGACTGACGGGATGGTGATTCCGTCCAGAGGTGCTATGCAACAGGCAAGCGGCAGTACAGTGGTCCAACTGGTCTATGCTCCGCTCCTCTCACTGGCGAATGAAGCTGAAGTTGAACGCGCGTTTACACCCATCATCGAACGAATCAATCACACCCTGGGAGTAAGTAGAGATGGGTGATCGATATGGAATGTTCAGATACGGTGCGCAAAAATATGGCGCCGCCGAGAACAATCTCATACGATGGGCGATCCAGATCGACTGGGATGCTGATGGCGTTTACGATGGCACGAATGAAGCCAATTATGCAATTGGTATGTCGGTCGTGCGCGGCAGGCAGCACACGATTAAGCAAGCTGGTGATGGATTCGTGCCTTTACCCACCGGCCGGGTGGATCTGACGCTGGACAATCACAGCCGGCGGTTTGATCCCTGGTTCATACACAGTCCGTTATTTGGGAATATCAGCCCAGGGCGAAAGGCGCGGATCTGGTTAAGCTATCAGGGAGTGACACGGCGGGTCTTTGCAGGATATGTCAGCGATATCCAGCCGGTCTCGGGTGATAACCGGCAGGTGCGGGTCACCATTTTGGATGGAATTCAATACCTGATGGAAAACCCGGTCAGCGTGCTGATCAGGGAAAACATCAGCATCTCGGATGGAATCGGGACGGTATTGGATGCCATCAGCTGGCCGGCGATCTGGGGACGCAGTCTGGATAGCGGCCTTGCCGAGCTGCCTTACTGGTGGGCTGACGACGAATCAGGTCAAACTGCCATATTGAAACTAGCGGATTCTAATCTCGGCCTTTTCTTCGTAGCTGCAGACGGAAAAGCAAAATTCTACAGTCGCAACCATATCAGCACATCCGTCTTGACCATTACAGGTGAAGAGCTCGATCCAGAAGTGCCTATTCCTCAACCCTGGGAGGTGGTTCGCAATACCGTTAGGGTGGTCGTTCATACGCTAGTGACCCAGACTGAAAGCAATTTGTGGCAGCTGGGGGATAAACCTGGAATCGCGCCTGGGGAAAGTCTGGAACTTTTCGCCAATTTTTCTTACCAAAGCAATTCCTGCTCGGCGATTAATGTAATCTCGCCGGCAGCGACAACTGATTATCTAGCCAATAGCGCCTTCGATGGATCAGGCACCAATTTGACGGGCTCGATATCGATCACCACCACAGTCTTTTCCAAATCCGCAAAATTGGTGATTACCAATAACTCGGCCACCCTGGCGTATATAACCCTGCTCAAAATTCGCGGGAATCCGATCACTGAATCGGACCCAGCGGGCGTGGAAAAACAGAACGAGATCAGCCAGAAAGCATTCGGGAAACGGGCATTTACCCTGGACAATCCATGGATGCAAAACATTAACAACGCCACCGCCTTCGCAACCATGCTGCAGGCCAGTATGGCGCTTCCGAGAGCATTCCCAAAAATTTCGTTGGAGGGCAGGCCTGATATCCAATTTACTCCGGACTTGTTTGACGCGATCACCATGCAGGTTCAAAGTTTGGGGATAAATGATGATTATCGGCTCGGGAGAATTCAACATCAATGGCTGGATAACAATGGCCAGAGCGTGCGTACTACCTGGAACCTGGAGACCTTTGAAAATATCAATGAGTCTGCCTGGCAATTCCCGACCAGAATCGGGATTTCATCCAAGTTTGCTTTCTGAGGTAATCATGAGTTCATCATTTATCACCGCCAAAAATATGGCCATGCGCGAAGGTCTGTCGAGCACAAAGGAACGGATCGAGCAGATTCGCGCTAAATTCATCCACACCCACCCGCTGGCAGCGCAAAAAATCGGCAAAGGGGCTGAAGTCAAACCCGTGTACGCACGAGTCGATTTTGGCCGCTGGATTGCGGATTGTGAATGCGGGGGTGCTGAATATATCGATCCTGAATACCCGCTGTATTTCTGTAACTCGTGCGGAAACAGCGGATGCAACGGGCATCTGCGGCCGATCATTATTCCGGATGCTACGGCGCGGGAGGCAATTGAAAAGGCGTTGAACAAACGGCCAGTAGATGACACCCGCGGTAACGATGCGATCCAGAAAGCTATCCTGTCCCGGCCGATCATCGCGCGGTTGGCGCGCAGTTGGGAGCCTGGTGAAACGATCGATGACCTTAAAGCACAAAACCGAAAGGCAGGGCTGAAATAATGGCTTATTCTGTTGTACCGACTGTGGCCACCGGTGATCTGTGGACCGCGGCCAATCACAATACGTACATTCGGGATAATTTCCTGGCCGGGGTGCCTGGAATTTTTACGACAGCAGGCGATCAGGCCTATGCTTCAGCCCCGGGCGCGGCTTCCCGGCTCCCAATTGGGGCGGTTGGAAAAGCCCTAAGGGTGTCTTCCGGTAATTTGCCCGCATGGGAAGAAATTTCCCTGAAAACCGCCCAAATAAAAAGAACCACCAATCAAAATATTCCCAACGGAACCGACACAGTAGTAACTTTCACAACCGAAGTGATTGATACCAATGGAATGGTTGATTTGGGTACCTACAATACCCGAATTACCGTCCCTGCGTCGGGGATTTACTTAGTGTTTGGACAAGCTAATTTTGCCAGTTATGCCGGTACAAAACACGTAAAAATTAAGAAAAACGGGGGGTCCACCGAAGACAGAACCGAAATTTATCCATCCAATGGGGTTGCACTGAATTCTATTGGTTTATATCAATGTATTGCCAACGATTATTTTGAATTGATGGTACACCAAGGATCCGGGGGCGATCTTAATGTGTTCTACGCAAGTCTTAACGTCATCAAGGTTGGATAGGTGAAAACATGACAACCAATTACCCGAATTCACTGGACGCGTTTACCTTAAAAACAGACGGCATCGATGACGTGATGGCTGCGGACATCAATAACGTGCAGGATGCTATTGCGGCGATTCAGGTATTGTTAGGCGGTCCGCCGCTGGGGTGGTACAAGCTCTCGCAGATTTTGACCTACTTTAGTGCCACGAGTTTCAAGATTCCAGGGGATGTGACGGCGCGTTTTCCGGTCGGGTCGAAATTCAGCTGCGATCAGAGCGGATTGAAATATTTCTATGTTATCGCGGCAACCTATGCAGCTCCGGACACGACGGTCACAATCGATGGGCGTTCGGTATACACTCTGGCAAATGCGGCCATAGGGAATCCGAAAGTCAGCTATATGAAAACCCCGAGCGGGTTCCCGTGGCCAGATGGATGGACCATCCTTACTGCTCCATTGACCTCGACGAGTTTTGATGGAGACGCATTTTCAACAACTGGCGCAACCAAAATAGATTTATCGGCCGTCTTTGGGCTTCCTCCAGGAGTCAAAGCAGTTTATTTATATGTATTGGCAAAAGATAGTGCAAGCGCAACGGTTGAATGTTCGGTTGGGTTCGCCCCAGACACGACCAACGTGCAGTCCAAACGAATTGCGACCGAAAATGGTATTTATGATTCCCTCACCCCAACCGTCCCTTGCGATGCAAACGGTGACATTTATTATGTCATTACAGCAAGCGGAGCCGGGACATTGAATTTAGTCATTAGAATATTTGG
>DATMXL010000174.1:0-4821 GCA_035561555.1 Bellilinea sp. | reverse complement strand
CAGCTACAGTAGTCGCGACGCTCTTAATTCGAGTCCCATATTCTATGATAATAAAAAGGTCAATTGTAATCCCGTCTTTGGTAAAATCAACCTCGACTCCCAGAGTTGGATCTTTGACTAAAACCTGAGCAAAGCCTTCTACCAGGTTTTTTGCTGTTAAACCGACTACTCCATAGGATTCCAGGGCAGCCTGGTGAGCGATCGACGCTATCGCACGATGCGATATGAAGATGTTGCCCATTTGATTTGAATCATTCATGATTGCTGTCCTCTTCAGATTTGTAACATTGCTGGTTGAAAAAAGATACGCACTGTGGTAAAATTCGCATTCGTGTGTTGAAATATGGCATTAATCAATAGCATTATCGCTTGAAAGGGAATCTTATCATGGCAAAATGTGAAAATTGTGGGAAAACCACCACCTTCGGACACAATCGCAGCTTTTCGCAGCGCGCAACCAGAAGGACCTTTCGCCCCAATTTGCAGCGGGTGACCGTCTTCCAGGGTAGCCGTTCTGTGCGCAAGCTGTTGTGTGCGCGGTGCATTCGTACTCTCGTCAAAACTGCATAGTTTCAAAAGTTCACCATCAACATGCGGCGCAAGCCGCATTTTTATTTAATTTCCGCGCTGCGTAAGGCGCGGATACCGGCTGCGATACCGCCGGGATACTTGAAAATGGCTGTCGCGGCGACGCACACCTCCACGCCAGCAGCCTGAACGATAGGAAGGGTTGCGGCGGTGATCCCGCCGTCAACCTCGATCAATCCACGAGGATTCAACTGATCCATTAATTGACGAACCTCACGGATTTTCTCGGCAACGCCAGGAATAAAGCTCTGACCAGAAAAACCTGGATTGACCGACATGACCAACACAAAATCCACCACTGGTATCACGGCAGCGATCAGACTGACGGGGGTACCGGGATTGATAACGATGCCAGGATGAGCACCCAACGAACGGATTTCCTGCAGGGTGCGGTGGATATTGGGGTTGCCTTCCACGTGGACGCTGAGATAGCTTGCGCCAGCTTTGATGAAAGCCTCAACATGGCGTTCAGGTTTTTCAATCATTAGATGGACGTCCAGCGGTAGTTGGGTTATCCGCCGGCAGGCTTCCACGATGATGGGTCCCATAGTGATGTTGGGGACAAAATGACCGTCCATCACATCAATATGAATCCAATCTGTACCTCCTTCTTCAGCTTGAAGAATCTGCCCGCGCAGATCGGTGAAGTCAGCAGAGAGAATGGATGCGGAGATTATCATAAGGTGGAGGCTTAGGGGGTGGGCGGATTAAAGGTGAACCAGATCCATAACCAGAAGGGTATCAAACCGCCGACGGCGACGATGGTTGCCAAAGCCAGACCGGTAGTCCCCCAGTCAATGTTGAAGCCTTCGTCTTCGGCTTCAGCGGCTTCGGCAGCTGGTCCGGCCGGGTAGGAAGATGGAAGGCGAACCGGTTGCGAGTGGGATATGCCGGCGGGAGAGGAACCCGGAGGCGACACACGCAGCGTCTCGATGGATTGAATAAAACCAGAGAGTACCCGTCCCAATTGGTCGGCGGTGCGGTAGCGGGCGGAGGGTTCCTTGGCCAGCACCTTCATGATAATTTGCTCCAACGCCACTGGAACATCGGGGTTGAGACGGCGGGGCGGCACCGGCGCAGCTTCGCGGTGTAATCTGGCAAGTTCAGCCGGGTCGCCGCTGTTGAAGGGCAGACGTCCGGTGATCAGTTCATACAATACAACCCCGAGCGAATACACGTCCGAGGCTGGCGATGGCGCGGCACCGGAAGCCTGTTCCGGCGAGAAATATAGCGGAGAACCCCAAACAACTTCATGTTTTTCATCCGGTTGAATGGATGCCATGGCACGGGCAATGCCAAAGTCAGTCACTTTAACGCGCTGATCCGGAGAGACCAGGATGTTATGCGGCTTGACGTCGCAGTGTATCAGTCCTGCTCGATGCGCATAGCCAATACCAGCCGAAGCCTGAATGATGAGATTGACAGCTTCCTCGACCGGCAAGCGCACCCGCTCTTTTAGAATGGTTTTAAGGTCAGTGCCGGGAACATATTCCATCACCAGGTAAAGCCGGTCAGAGTCAAAGCCAAAGTCATGGACGGTGACAATGTTCGGGTGCGTGAGGTTGGCAGCAGCTTTGGCTTCCGTTCGGAAACGCTCGCGGAAAGCCTCGTCCCGCGAATAATCCTGACGCAATACTTTAATTGCAACCGGACGTTCCAACATCAAGTCGCGCGCATGGTAAACAACAGCCATGCCACCATTGCCGATGTTTTGGATGAGCTGATAGCGATTGCCGAGGATGGGGGTAACGGTTTTGGATTCGTCCATGAGGATACTGCTGCGATTATATCATAGGCGTATCAGGCTATTCCAGACGCATTCGGATATAATAAATCAACGGAGTCGACCATGCAGAATACCCTTGCCTACATCAAAAAGAAACCACTGACAATCTTACTCCTGGCTTTTTTGCTGGCAATAGTGGCTGAATGGCAGCATTGGGGCATGATTTACGTTTTTATATTTTCTGCATTGGGTGTGATCCCAATGGCTGGATTTATTGGTGACTCCACCGAAGTATTGGCAGTGTACACCGGACCGAAAATAGGCGGGCTGCTGAATGCCACGTTGGGAAATGCGGCAGAACTGATCATCACCTTAATCGCCATCAATGCCGGGTTGTTGGAGCTGGTAAAAGCCTCCATCACGGGATCAATTCTGGGCAACCTGCTGCTGGTGATGGGCGTTGCCATGATGGCTGGCGGGCTCAAGAACGGCATCCAAGTCTTTGACCGGCGGCAAATTTCCAACCACTCCATCCTGCTGCTGCTCTCTGTCGTGGCGTTAATTATTCCCTCATTGTTTTACCCTGCTATTGGCAATCCCGAGAGCATCAAAGTGGAAGTCATGAGCATTGGTGTTGCGATTGTCATGATCGTGCTGTATGTGCTGGGGCTCATCTTCAGCCTCAAGGCGGCTCGTTCTCCGATCGTACCTTCTGCAGAACAGATGAGCCACAATGCACCGCACTGGTCAAAAACAAAAGCCATTATTGTTTTGGCAGCAGCCACATTGGGAGTGGTGATCGCCAGCGAGTTGTTGGTGGGAGCTGTAGAGACAGTGGTGGTCCAATTTGGCATTTCCGAATTCTTCCTGGGCATTATTCTGATCCCCATCGTCGGGAATGTGGCAGAACACCTGGTGGCGGTCACGGTAGCCTACCGCAACCAGATGGAATTAAGCGTTGAAATCGCGGTTTCATCAAGCTTGCAGATCGCCTTATTTGTGGCACCGCTGCTGGTTTTTGTCAGCCTGGCACTGGGTAATCCACTGACGCTGGTATTCAACACCTTTGAATTGATCGCTCTCACCGCTGCCATATTGATCACGGCTTTGGTGTCTATGGATGGTGAGTCCAACTGGCTGGAAGGTGCGGCGCTGTTGTCAGTGTATATCATCCTGGCAATTTCCTTCTTCCTGCTGCCGAGTTTTGGATAAATATGCCGCGAACACGCCAAGTTTTTTCCATGTGGGTAGTTCCAGCTGCATTGGTGATTGGGTTAGCGCTGTTTGCCGTCCTGGCTGGCGCTACCATTTTCATGCGTCCAAAATCCACCCCCGCTGCGTTAAGCAATGCCACTGCGGTGATGACCATTATTTCCGCACCGACTTCGACCCCGCAACCGGTCGCAACATTCATTAACACACCGACGTCGGGTGTAGAGACGCCAGGTGTGATCATTGGCGGGATCGGTGCCGGTACCTACGTGCAGATCTCAGGCACCGGCGGAGACGGTTTGCGGCTGCGCCAGGAACCTGGAACAGGCAGCGCGGTCATGTTCATGGGCTACGAGGCTGAGGTATTCAAAGTGATGGACGGTCCGAGAGATAAAGACGGGTATGTTTGGTGGTACCTGACTGCACCCTATGATGAATCGCGCAGCGGATGGGCAGCATCCAATTTCTTAACTGTGATTGAATTGACACCGTAGGTTTAGAGGTGAGATATGCTTAAATCAGAAAATCCTGTCAGTGTATCTGCAAACCGTTCAAGCCACGAGTTGACCATACTCTGGGCGGATGAACACGTCAGCAACTACCCATTCGGGCTGCTGCGCCATGCCTGTCCGTGTGCCAGCTGCCGCGGTGGACATGAGAATATGCGCTCCGATCCAGATCCGGAAGTGTTTGCGATCAAAGAATTTCCGGACATCCCGGAAACACGCATGAAAGGACTTGAAGGTGTTGGCAGCTACGCTGTGATGTTCGAATGGGAAGACGGGCACCACACGGGCATCTACAACTGGCATTTTCTGCGGGCGCTGTGTCCGTGTCCAATCTGCGGAGCGGAACGACAGCGATAGAGCTGCGGAAGGCTGGTTGTGTATTCTGCTACCTGGCGATCAACGGTAAGTAGCAATTGATACAAGTTAAGTTAGTCCCAATCCAGTCCACGACTGTTGCTTTCCAGATTCCGAAATCTGGGTCTGCCGGTTCACAAATGGATGTGTTTTCAAAATGGAAGTTGTGAAGCTTAAGTTTCATAAAACTCATCGGGATTGAGCCAGTTAATGGATTGTTTTGTAATTTAAGATCATATAAACTTCCGAGGTCACCTAAATCGGTTGGAATGGTCCCGACTAATTGGTTATTGTCTAATGAAAGCACTATCAATGGACTCAAGTTACCCAATTCGGATGGGATGGGACCGGATAATTGATTATTGTCAAGCCAAAGGTCAATCAGGTTGGTTAGGTTACCCAACTCTGGAGGAATAGGTCCGGTAAATTGAC
>DATMXL010000173.1:0-11416 GCA_035561555.1 Bellilinea sp. | reverse complement strand
CAGGAACTGGAGCGCAATGTGCTGGCGGGTCAGCTGCAGCAAAACGAAGATGAACTGGCGCGCGAGCCGCACTACCAGTACGAACTCAAGCAGCTTGAGACAGAATTGGAGCATTTGACCGAGCTGCTGAAGAGCAAGAATGATGCCTTCTCCGCCGCCGTGCTGCAGGAAACCACGCTCAAAAGTCTGCAAAAATCACTGCAGGAAAAAACCACCCGCTTCAACAGCGAGCAGCAGCGTCTGGTTGAAGCCCGGCGCCTGCTGGAGGAGCGCTTAAAAGAGCGCGAGGTTTACCAACAAGCCCTGGATGCGGCACCCGAGATTGAAAAAGAATATCTGGCCTGGCAGGCGGACCGGAGGGCGCTGGAGCACTGGGAAACGCTGGCTGCCCGCCTGCGGACGGTCAACGAGAAACGCAGTTCGCAGCAATCGCTGATAGAGAAGAAGCGCGCCGAACTGACAGCGCAATACAATGCGCTCATCCAGCGCCAGACCGAGGCGGACGCCCGCCAGGCTGAAATTCCAATTGTGGAATCGGCACTGTCGAAGCTGCATGCCGAAGCGGATGCTCTGGCGGTACAGAAGCAGCGCATGACTGAACTGAACGATCAGCGCGCCACGGTTCGCGATCAGGTGGCAGATGGAGAATTGCAGACTCAAGCCCTGTCGCGCGAGTTGGACTTGTTGACAGAGCGCATCGCCCGCCTGGGAGAATCCGATGAGGAAGTTTGCCCGGTTTGCAAAAAGCCGCTGACCGACCACGAGCGCCAGGTGATGGTCGCAGAGCTGCAAGGTGATAAATCCACCCTGGAAACCAGGGTGCGCGATTTCACCAGCCGCCTGCAGATTCAGCGCTCGCAATTGAAGTCGGTGGTGGATCAATTAAACACCCTGACGACCATTGACAACCGCATGCAGCAAAATCACCAGAGTATTTCCCGCGAAGAAGCCCGCCTGACCCAGATTCGCGATGTGATCCAAAAATTCCAGGCTGATTTTTTGCCGCAGCTTACAGCGGTCGATGCAGCGCTGCAAAATGAGGATTTCGAAGCAGAAGCGCGCGCCGAATTGGTTCGCCTGGATCAACAAGCCAGCCAGATCGGCTATGACCCGGATGCACATGAAGCCGTACGCCAATCCGAGCGGTTGGGACGGGAAAGCGAAGCAAAAAAACGTACCGTCGACGATGCTCGCGCCACCCTCTTGCCGCTGGAACGCGAGATTGGCACGCTGACCGCTTCGATCACCGTCGAGCAGCAATCGCTCGAGCGCCTGCAAACGGAGACCGCCCAGGCTGAGGCGGAATACCAGGAGTTGAAGGCAAAATTACCCGATAAGAACGCGCTGGAACGCGAGGTTGTGGCACTCAAGGAACAGGTCAACCGAAAAACAAGTGAGGTTGGCGGTGCCCAGGGTCGCTTGAAAAACCTGGTCAACATCCGCGAGCGTCAAAAGGCTCTGGCAGCCCAGCGTGACGAGATTTTGCGCCAGATCAGTCTGCTCAAAAAACTGGAACATGCCTTCAGCAAGGACGGCGTGCCGGCCTTATTAATTGAACAGGCGCTGCCCGAGATCGAGGAACAGGCTAACACCCTGCTCGAACGGCTGAGTAACGGTTCGATGGCGCTCAAATTCGAGACCCAGGCGGATTACAAGGATGCCAAGCGCACGGATAAAAAGGAAACGCTGGAAATCAGAATCAGCGACTCCAGCGGCAATTACCGGGAATACGAAATGTACTCCGGCGGTGAAGCTTTCCGGGTTAACTTTGCCATCCGGCTGGCGCTTTCCAAAGTATTGGCCCATCGTGCTGGCGCGCGCCTGCAGACCCTGGTCATTGACGAGGGTTTTGGCAGCCAGGACGCCGATGGACGCCAGAGACTGATCGAGGCCATCAATCTGGTGCGCAGCGATTTCAAAAAAATCCTGGTGATCACGCACCTCGAGGAGCTAAAGGACGCCTTCCCGGCGCGCATCGAAGTCGAGAAAGGCAGCAGCGGATCAACCGTGCGCGTTCAACTGTTATGAGCCCGATTCCCGTGCGCCTGGGTGTTCAACAGCGTATTTTCCCCATCTATCGCGCGCCGTTTTTTGAGACGCTGGGTGAAGCCTGCCCGCAGGGGATGGGTCTCTTCGCCGGCTTGCCGCGCGCCAGCGAGGCGGTGGAATCTCAGTTCATTCTCCAGCACGGTCGGCTGGTGACCGCCAAAAACCTGCATATTCTGGACGGAGCCGCTTATTTTTTGTGGCAGCGCGGCTTACTGGAGTGGCTGGAAGACTGGCAGCCGCAGGCACTGGTGATGGAAGCCAACCCGCGCTACCTGAACACCCCGGCAGCCATCCGCTGGATGCACGAGCGTCAGCAGCCGGTAATTGGCTGGGGATTGGGTGCGCCAAAATCGACCGGCTGGCGCGGACGCCCCTGGCAGCGCTTCCTGAACCGTTTTGACGCCTTGATCGCATATTCCTGGCTCGGTGCCGAGGAATATGCCGCCAGCGGGTTCCCGGAGGAACGGATTTTCGTGGCGCCTAACGCGGTCACCGCCAAACCGACACAGCCGCCGCCTGTGCGCCCGGCAGTGTCTGACGCGCGTCAGGTGACAGTTTTATACGTTGGTCGGCTGCAACCGCGCAAGCGGGTCGATCTGCTGCTGCGCGCCTGTGCTGCCTTGCCGTTGTCCCTCCAGCCGCAGGTTTGGATTGTCGGCGACGGCCCGGCCCGACAGGAGCTGGAAACTCTGGCTGATTCAGCCTACCCCTCCACCCGATTTTGGGGAGCCCGCTACGGTCATGAATTGGATGACCTGTTCCGCCAGGCGGATTTATTCGTGCTTCCCGGCACCGGCGGGTTGGCGGTGCAGCAGGCCATGTCCTTTGCGCTGCCGGTGATCGTGGCTGAAGCCGACGGCACACAGGTGGACCTGGTGCGCCCGGAAAACGGTTGGATGCTCCCGCCATCCGATGATCCCCAAGCCCTGACCGGGGTTTTATACAAAGCGCTGACGGATCCCGCCCGGCTGCACGAGATGGGTGCAGCCTCGTTCCAGATTGTGGATGTAATCAATCTGGAAGGCATGGTGAATGCATTTTCACAGGCAGTCACAGCCGCGTTAAGGCTTTACGAAACACCCGCGGGTTAATTATTTCTTCCATTTATTAAGGAATTCTTCTGTATGCATATTCTGCTGGTTGCCGATGGACGCAGCCCAATTACCCGCCGCTGGCTCGACAGTCTCCTGGCGCTCAACTACCAGTTGACGCTGGTATCGTCCCACCCCTGCGAAACGCCGGAAGGCGTCCTGGCGATGTACGTGGTGCCCATTGCCTTCAGCCGACTGACGGCTGGCAGCAGCACGGCTCAAAAATCCGCGTCCCGCCCCAGCCTGCGGCGCACACTGGTCAAAACGTTCCGCGGCGTTTTCCTCTCTGCCCGCTATGCCCTGGGACCCATGAGTGTGAACCTTTATGCTGCGCAATACCGCGAAATCGTCAGGCAGGTCAAGCCGGATCTGGTTCACGCCATGCGCATCCCTTTCGAGGGTATGCTCGCCAGTCATACTCCGGAGGGCACGCCGCTGGCAATTTCCATCTGGGGTAACGACCTGACGTTGCATGCCCCGCGCTCCCATGCTATGGGGCAGATGACCCGTCAGACTCTGCGGCGCGCTGACGGCCTGCACGCTGATGCCCAACGCGATTTGCGTCTGGCATACGTGTGGGGATTCTCAACTGATCGCCCCGGACTGGTGGTGCCCAGCAACGGGGGCATCGATTTGGAACGCATCCAACGAGTGCGTGCTGCATTGCCGCCGGAACTGGAAGTCTGCATTCCAAAAGATCACAACCTGGTACTTAATCCACGCGGGGTCCGTGCCTATACACGCAGCGATACCTTCTTCCAGGCCATTCCCCTGGTCCTGGCGCAGCGTCCCAAAACCACGTTTCTCTGCCCGGCTATGGCTGGTGAAGCGGTAGCCGAGCGCTGGGCTGCTGCCATCCAGGCAGACCAGCGGGTGGTATTGCTGCCTAATCTGTCACAAGGTCAACTATGGGACCTTTTCGCCCGCTGCCCGGTTTCCATCTCGGTCACCAACCATGATGGCACACCGAACACACTTTTGGAAGCCATGTCCTGCGGCAGTTTCCCAGTTGCCGGTGATATCGAAAGCCTGCGCGAGTGGATCGAGCCTGGCATCAATGGATTGCTGGTCGATCCCGGCTCGCCATCCCAGCTCGCAGCTGCCATTCTCCAGGCACTGGATGATACCCATTTGCGGGCAAAAGCCAACCAGATAAATCTTGACATGATCCGCGAACGCGCAGAGATCTCGTACGTGCGCCCAAAAATCGCGGACTTCTATCAGCAGGTATTAAACGAGGCTGCTCGTAGGAGTCATACGGAATGAGGTAAAATTGCGATTGACCTCAGGAGGATATGCCTAATGACCCTGCAATCCACCCCTCGTTTACGCGGCGTCGCCGTCGGCGCAGCCGTGGGCGATGCGCTTGGGATGCCGCTCGAATTTGAACTGGCTTCGCCGCCTGAAAATTTAATTCGCGAGATGCACACCGGACGCTTACCGGCGGGCAGTTTTACCGATGATACCGAAATGGCCCTGGCGCTGGCTGAAAGCCTGCTGGCACTGCGACAGATTGATCCGCAGGATGTCAGCCAACGGTTTCTTGATTGGTATAAACGCCGTCCGCCGGACGTTGGCATTCACACCACCAATGTGCTGGAGGTGATCGAAAAAGGTGAAACCTGGGAAAATGCAGCGTCCAGGGTTCAGCACCGTTACCCCGACAGTGCCGGCAACGGTTCAGTGATGCGCAGCTGGCCAGTGGCCTTGATGTGCTGGCATGATGAAGAGCTGTTGGACACCTGGTCTCGCTTGAGCAGCCAGGTTACGCATGCCCACGAGGATTGCATCTCCGGCTGCGCTTTTGTAAACTCCATGATCGCGCAAATGATCAACGGTGCCGATCCGCTGGCAGCCTATCAGTATTCTCTGGCTTCAGTGCAAATGCCTGAGGGACTGCGCCAGGCGATCAAATTAGCGCCGCGCCGTAAACGCGACGAATTGCGCAATACAGGCTGGGTGCGTCACACCATCGAGAGCGCGTTGTGGGGCTTGCTCAACACCAGTTCGTTCGAGGAAGCGCTGGTTCAGGTGATCAACCTGGGCGCTGACGCCGATACCGCCGGAGCGGTGGTTGGGGCGCTGGCAGGCGCGGCTTACGGTCTGGAAGCCATTCCGGATGCCTGGAAAAAAAAGTTGCGCGGCGAATGGCCGTTGCACAGCGGGTCAATTTGGCGGCTGGCGGACTTCATCGCGCTGGCAGATCACCTGGCGGGCAGCCTCAACGCGGATGCCCGTCGTTCTTTTAATACCAAAAACCTGCCGGGATAATAGAATCTGTCTTTTCATTACAGCTTATTGGTTAATGGTCCAACCTGCCAAGTGTGTTCGTATGGGAACCTGAACGGCGAATGAAACGTTATAAGAGTACTGCTCTATGAATTTAAGCAGCCACCTAACAAAAGGAGAAAGCCTGATATGCGAATTTCCCGAATTTTCACGATTGCTACTTTTCTAATTCTGATCGTAATCCTTACAGCCTGTAACGCCCTCGGGCCGCAGGTTCCACCAACCATCGATCCAGCTGTCGTTCAAGCGACCGTCGACGCTGCCTCAACCCAGGTTGTGCTAACGATTGCTGCCCAGTTGACCGGCACCGCCCTGGCTCAACCCACCAACACCCCCACCAACACACTGGTACCAACTCAGGCCAATTCGCCTACCCAATTGGCTACGAACACCCCGCTGGCAACCGCAACCAACACCCGCGTTCCCGTCACCCTGGCGCCGACCTTCACCGCTACCCCCGCCAATTACACCTGCAGCCTGGTCAGTTCCTCACCGGCAGCCGGGCAAAAATTCAATATCAACGATGAATTTGACGCCGTGTGGGTAGTCAGGAACACGGGCATTAAGAATTGGGAAGTCGGCACCCTGGATATGAAATATGACAGTGGTAATAAATTGCATAAATTTGCCGATGTATTTGACATCAATACCCTGGTCGAACCCACCAAAGACTTGACCCTGACCATCGATATGGTGGTGCCTGCCACCGCTGGAAAGTACAGCGCTGTCTGGAAGCTGATGATGGAAGGCACCACCCTTTGCACGCTGAACGTCAGTATCGAGGCAGTTGTGCCGTAAGGCAGCCCTTCCTGGGATCTGGTTCAATTCTGGGGTTTGCGTAGAATGCGCAGACCCCTCAAAATTTTAATCTGTCATCGCGCCCACAGGGCGGTCTGCCCAAATTTTGGGCTACTGAGCATAGCGAATGGTGTGACCGAGCGAACAGAGTGAGCGTGGCGATCTGCGTTTGCGGTTGGAGTGTTGGATGTAGGGGATTACGCGCCAGAGCATTGCAGATTGCTTAGACCTCTGCGAGGTCTCGCAATGACAGCATAGACAATGCCATCGCGCCCGCAGGGCGGTCTGCCCGAATTTTGGGCCTCGCCCACAGGGCGATCTGTGATCGAGCGTAGCAAATGGGGTGACCGAGCGACAACGGGGAGCGTGGCGATCTGATCATTATTCTTGTGCTCGCCCCCTGTCCGACCTCACGTAAAACACCGGGATCGCCTGTGACCGAGCTCCCCGGTTTCCCCCCTGCTTTGACGCCAAACCCCTCCTGGACTATACTTACCTCTGCCTGAGAGCTCAGGCCATCCCAGTGATGCTTCCCAAACGAATACAGGAGGGTTCATAAAGTATGACAGCCGACAGCACCTTTAAGCTTACTTATGCCACCATGTTCAATCCGCCCGAGGAGCTGCACACCAACTTCGAGGCCGCCCTGGAAAAGTTGCGCGGCAGCCTGGGTCAAGAACACGCCATGATCATCAATGGTAAAGATGTATTCGCGGATGATAAATTCGAGGACCGCAATCCGGCCAATACCGATCAACTACTGGGTGTTTTCCAAAAAGGCGGTGTCAAGCACGCTGAAGAAGCGCTGAATGCCGCCCGCATGGCCTTCCCTATGTGGAGCAAGTTAAAGTGGCAGGAGCGCGTGGCACTGGTGCGCAAAGCCGCCGACCTGATGGACAAACGCATCTATGAGATGGGTGTGGCTGTGTCGCTGGAAGTCGGCAAGAACCGCATGGAAGCCCTGGGCGATGTAGCCGAGACCGCGGATCTGCTGCGATATTCCTGCTCGCGCATGGAAGCCAATGACGGCTTCGCCATTGAACTTGACCGCGACCCACTCACTGGCTTTGATTCCCGCAATGTTTCTATTCTCAAACCCTATGGGGTGTGGGTAGTCATCAGTCCCTTCAACTTTCCGGCTGCGCTGACTGGAGGACCTTTAGGCGCCGCACTGGTGGCAGGCAACACGGTGGTTTTCAAGCCCGCCACCGACACCCCCTGGACCTCGCGTCTGATCGCTGAATGCCTGCGGGACGCCGGCATCCCCGATGGCGTGTATAACTTCGTTACCGGCCCTGGCAGTTCTCTCGGCCAGGCCATTATTGAAAGTCCTCAGGTGGACGGCATCACCTTCACTGGTTCATTTGACGTCGGCATGAAGATCCACCGCGACTTCGGCGGGGGGCGCTGGGTGCGGCCTACCATTCTCGAGCTCGGCGGCAAGAACCCGGCAATCGTCAGCCGCCACGCCAACCTGGAGGACGCCGCTACCGGCATTGTGCGCTCGGCTTTCGGCTTGCAGGGTCAAAAATGTTCAGCCTGTTCGCGCGTTTTTATTGAAGAACCGGTCTATGACGAGCTGGTGGAAAGGATCGTAGCGATGACCAACAAATTGGTTATCGGCGACCCGACAGAGCGCCAGGTGTACCTCGGCCCGGTGGTCAATAAGGGCTCCTACCGCGACTATCAATCATTCTCCGAAGACCTGCACCAGAACAGCACCATCCTGACCGGCGGTAAAGTGCTATTGGAGGGCAATTACAGCCAGGGCTACTTCTGCACGCCGACTATCGCCGTGGACCTGCCGGAAAGTCACAAGTTCTGGCAGCAGGAAATGTTCGTGCCCATCACCACCATCGCCCGCGTCAAATCGCTGGACGAAGCCATGCGGCGCGCCAATGACGTCGAGTATGGCCTGACAGCCGGCTTCTACGGCGCTCCGGAAGAGACCAGCTGGTTCTATGAGAACATCCAGGCTGGCGTCACCTACGCCAACCGACCCCAGGGTGCTACCACTGGCGCCTGGCCTGGTTTCCAACCCTTCGGCGGCTGGAAAGGCTCCGGTTCGAGCGGCAAGAATTCAGGCGGCCCGCATTACGTTCAACTGTACATGCACGAGCAGATTCAAACCCTGGTTAAGCGTTCGTAAGTTCAACGCTCCTGTAGGGAACGGGCTCCGTCCCGTTCCGCAAACCTGAATTTGCACGTCGACCCCTTTGGATCAGGATCTCATGCAACTCTTCAAAGTCGGTACATTCTTCATGATGGTAGGGAGCGTGATCCTGCTGTTGTTTTTCTTTGCCGCCAAAGCCGGTGTGGATCAAAGCGCAGGCTTGCTGTTCGGCGGATTAATTACCTTCGCGCTGGGCGCTTTCCTCTGGTTTCGTTTTCCTAAACCCCCACCTGAATCCAGCGGACGTTTCCGCATACTGAAAAAAGGCAGAGGCAAACCTCAGCGCCCGCGCTGGGAAGAGGAAGAAGAAGAAGATCAGAAGCGCTGACCATCAATGGTTCCCCAATCCAAATCTACCTCGAGTTTATTCTAGAAAATATTAATCACTATGGCCAAACTTTGCTCCCTCTCTGAAGCAGTCAGTAAATTTGTCCAGGATGGCGACGTTGTCTATGCCGCCGGGTTTACCCACCTGATCCCTTTCGCTGCCGGGCAAGAAATTATCCGTCAGGGACGCAGGAACCTGACCCTGGCGCGCGCCACACCCGACCTGATCTACGATCAAATGGTGGCTGCTGGCTGCGCTAAAAAGCTGATCTTCTCCTATATCGGCAATCCTGGGGTAGGCTCTCTGCGCATCATCCGTGAGGAACTGGAAGCCGGGCGGCTGGAGTGGGAGGAATACTCACACTACGGCATGATCTCCCGCCTGCAGGCAGGCGCCAGTGGGCTGCCCTTCTTCCCTATGAAGCCCACTGCTGCCGGCGACCTGGAACGCAGTAACTCGCTCTACCGGCGCGTGAACGACCCGTACACCGGGCAGGAAGTGGTCACCGTACCGGCCCTCAATCCGGATGTAGCCATTGTTCACGTTCAGCGCGCCGACGCAGCCGGCAACTCACATATTTGGGGTATCATCGGCGAGCAAAAAGAGGCTGCCTTTGCCGCCAAACACGTCATTTTGACGGCAGAAGAGATTGTGGATGAAGAAATCATCCGTTCCGATCCCAACCGCACCGTCATCCCCGAATTTATCGTGGATGCCGTCTGCCACGTACCCTATTGCGCCCACCCCTCCTATACCCAGGGTTACTACGACCGTGACAATGCCTTTTATCTGGATTGGGACAGGGTCACTGAATCGCGCGAGGCTGTCAAAGCCTGGCTGGATGAATGGGTTTTTGGCGTCAAAGACCGCGCAGAATACGTGGAAAAACTTGGAATGGAAACCCGCGAACGGCTGAAAGTCGCGCCGTTGATGAGTACACCGGTGAACTATGGAGCCTACTAAGATGACCTTCACTGCCTCTGAATTGATGACGGTCAATGCGGCCCGGCTGCTGCGCGACGGTGACAAAGTTTTCGTCGGCGTTGGCCTGCCGAACCTGGCCTGCAACCTGGCACGGCGTACCCATGCCCCCGGACTGGTGATGATCTATGAAGCCGGCGTCATCGGTGCCCGCCCGGCGCGACTGCCCCTGTCCATCGGCGACCCGACACTGGTTTCCGGCGCCAATGCCGTCTGCAGCATGTATGATATTTTCAGCCTGTACCTGCAGCGCGGCAATGTGGATGTTGGCTTTCTGGGCGGCGCACAGATTGATAAATTTGGCAATATCAACGCCACTGTGATCGGCGAGTACGGTCACCCAAAAACCCGACTACCCGGCTCCGGTGGCTCCATGGAAATTGCTGCCTGGGCGAACCGCTGTTATATCATCACACCCCACCAGAAACGCCGCTTCCCGGAAAAAGTGGATTTCCGCACTTCGGCCGGATTCCTCTCCGGGCGCGCCGAACGCGAGGCTTCCGGCGTACGCGGCGGCGGTCCGCAAGCGGTGGTGACCAATCTTGGCATCCTTGAGCCGGACCAAAGCGGCGAATTGGTGCTGACAGCGCTGCATCCGGGAATCACCGTCGATCAGGCGCGCGAGAACACTGGCTGGGCGCTGCGCACCATAGGCACTATCCGCATCACCGAGCCGCCTACCACCGATGAATTGCGCATCCTGCATGAAGAACTCGACCCGCAGGGCATCCATTTAAAGTAAACGCTATATTTTCCAAACACGGGTTGCCTGATTGGCAACCCGTGTTTTTTTGTTCGACTGAAGGCTAACGCCTGACCAAAGGCAGAAACACTTGGGTCAAAGACCCCTCGAACGCGCCGATATCGCAGCGGCCGGGAAAACGCGGTTGTCCTCGTTGATCATAGGTCAATAAATTGTCATTATTAAAACCCTTGCACCCATTTATATTCCCAGCATCAATAACCGGACTCCCGGCTATCAAACCATGGGTAAGGCTAACCTGAGCCGGATATAACCCACCCCAGTTCCCGAGCAGAGATATCCGCGGATTTGTGTTGATCTTATCACCAGTACCAGCACCAAAGCCGCAGGTATTATCGCTGGAAAGGTTGTATCCATCTGATGTTATAGGATGGGTTAAATTGCAGTTCGTTTTTCCTAGGGTGCTGGTAATTAATGTGTTCCGAAATAATGCAGTTTCCACGTTAACAAAATTGATCGTCCCCTCAGTCCCATTATCCGCAATGGTCACATTTCCAAGATAGAAAATACCATCGTTGTGAATCCCTCCAACACCATCCAACCCAATATTTCCACTTATCGTCGAGTTGACCATCCCAATCGTGGCATAATTGACTACCCCGCCACCACTCTGCTGAGCAAGATTACCAGAAATTGTCGTGTTATAAATTGATGCGACTCCGTTTGTACCTGTATTGAAGAGGCCGCCCCCACGGATGGCATTGTTATTTTGAATTGTGACATTGTTGAGGTCAAGGATGCCAAAATTCTTGATTCCACCACCAACCTGATTAATACAGTCTATACCATTGGAGCAAGTTACCTGGTTATTGCGAATGACCACGCCTAACAGGTCCAATGAAGATTCATTGAGAATTCCCGCTCCGGAAGTTTGACCGTTAACACTATCCATGGCGCCATTCTGAATTACTAAATAACGCATATCAACATCAACATTGCCATAC
>DATMXL010000172.1:0-6528 GCA_035561555.1 Bellilinea sp. | reverse complement strand
ATAATTATGTGTCTGGATTGACAGTTTAGTTTAGCGGTTGGAGGTTTTAATGCAAGAAAATAGGAAGAATTTACCTGTGACAGCCAGCGAAGATTCGAGCTGGAAAAAGAAAACGGCGTTATTCCTTACCAGCCAAGGCCTGTCGATGTTCGGCTCCATGCTGGTGCAGTACGCCATCATCTGGCATGTCACCTTATCCACTTCATCCGGCTCCATGCTGACCATCGCCACGCTGGTCGGGTTTTTACCGCAGCTGGTCATCACGCTTTTTGCCGGCGTTTGGGCAGACCGTCACAACCGCAAACTCTTGATCATCGGCGCCGATGCGTTGACGGCGGTCAGCACGCTCATCCTGGCGTTGTTCTTCCTCTTTGGCTTCCAGGAGCTGTGGTTGATATTTGTGGTTTCCGGCATCCGTTCGATCGGCGCAGGCATTCAGGCGCCAGCGGTGAACGCGCTCGTGCCGCAAATCGTGCCAGGCGAAAAACTGATGAAGGTCAACAGCCTCAACAGCACCGTTCAACCATTCATCATGATCGTCACGCCGGTGCTGGCGGGTGCGCTGCTCTCCCTGGCGCGCCTGGAGCTCATCTTCTTCATCGATGTGCTGACAGCAGCCCTGGCGATTGCCTTGCTGTCGCTCCTGCGAATCGCGCCGCAGCCTCGGGCTGACCTTGAACCCAAAGGATTTCTGGATGACCTGCGTGCCGGTTTGGCGTACATCCGCAGCAATCGCACGATCAAGACGCTGTTCACCTATTTCGCCTTCACCTTCTTCCTGTTGACTCCGGCAGCCTTCCTTACCCCGCTGCTGGTGGCTCGCACATTTGGCGAGGAGGTCTGGCGTTTGACTGCCAACGAGGTGACCTTTTTTGCCGGTTCGATCCTCGGCGGTGTGTTCATGACCTTTTGGGGCGGCTTCCCCAACCGCTTCCGCACCCTCGGGTTGGGCAGTGTGGTGTGGGCTGTGACTTTCGTCTGGCTGGGGTTGACCAATAATTTCACCGTGTATCTGGTCTTCATGGTACTGGCAGGCATCCCCATGCCGTTCTTCAATGCTTCAGCCGTCACCTTGCTGCAGGAAATGGTATCTCCGAAGATGCACGGCCGTGTGTTTGGCGTCCAAGGCTTGATCGGCAGCGCAGTCATGCCGTTGGGAATGCTGGTCTTTGGCCCCATCGCAGATGCCACCAGCATTCAGATCATCCTGGTCGTCTGCAGCGCGTTGATGGCGATCCCCGGCATTTGGATTTACTTCAGCCGCCACCCGGTCCGTGCGAAAAGCGAATTTGAAATGCAGCCCGGTGATTAAGCTGCCGATTCATTCCGGCACAAATCAAAGCGGTTAATCTTCCATCTGAAGATTAACCGCCTTTTTATTAAATCCAATTAAAGCCAGCAGCTTTCAGCGAAAGAGCGGCTGCATCCCCAGCTGATCCCTCAAGCGGACCATCTCATTCTCTGGCGGGATGTGCTCAAAGCGCTCAGCGGCGTCCAATACCCGCGGCAGCAGGTCGACATCCCCGGCAGAATTCAAAAATAAGCCCTCGTGTCCCAGCACCCAATGCACCGCCAGGTCGATATCGGCCTGGTCTTCCAATGGACGGTACCAGGTCTCGCGGTCTTGCGGGTGAGCTCCCCACGGCGAGCGTACCAGGGATTTGATGGTTTGCACGGCTACATTGCGCGAGCGGCACAGCTCCCAAAGGTGCATAAAATCACTGAGATATTGTGGATTCTGCGCCATGATAAAGTTGAACGGCAGCAGCACGGTGTCAAAATCGAAGCGCGCCAGAGCCTTCAGGTGCATGAGGGGCACACTGACTCCATGCCCGGTGACACCGATGAAGCGCACCAGTCCCTTCTCGCGCGCCTCGATGGCAGCTTCCAGTGCTCCCCCTGGACCCATGGCGGTCGCCCACTCCTGCGGATCGACCAGGTTGTGCAGTTGAATCAGATCCACCTGGTCCACCTGCAGCCGGTCCAGGGATTGCTGAATCCCCTCGCGTGCTTTGACTGCGGTGCGTTCTTCGGTTTTCGTCGCCAGGAAGAAGGATTTGCCGTGCCGCCCAATCCAATCACCGACGCGCAGTTCCGCCTCGCCGTAACTGGCAGCCACATCTACATGGTTGACCCCCGCTGAAAGCGCCTGCTCGATGGATGCATCTGCCACTGCCTGGGGGACGGACCAAAAAGCCGCTGCCCCGAGCAGGACGCGTGAACTCATATGCCCGCTGCGGCCAAATGCCTGTTTCGCGATCATCAATTCACCTCCGGCAGACGGGGTTAATCCGCGTTGACCACTTCAACCATCTGCATTCCCGGGTAAATTATGCCACAAAAACACAACCGCCCGGTCCAACCACGGCGGCGAGTCAGATTCAGCTAGAAGAGGGGATTACCCCGGCGCTGCCTGGACGCCCAGAATATCTTCCACCACATTCCTGGCCCAGTATTGCGTCTGCCCATGCCGGCTTAAGCGGCGCACCCCGGCCAGGTCATTTCCCAGGGTGACAATGGCGGGTTCCTCGAGCATATCCCCCGGCTGAGTCCCGACCTGGCCCAGTCCCACCCCGGCCAACAGCCCGTTGCACAGGCAGCGCTTGCCCTCAGCATTGAACGGCAACCCGCGTCTGGAGACGAAGTCCTCGATGGGTGCCGCCGGACAGCGTTGCAGTAAGCGCCGCGAACCGTCGGCTTCGGGTTTGCTCAGCACGCGCTGTTTCAAAAACCCGAGGTCGCACAACCTGCGCCGCTCGTTGTACACCCCTTCGTCGGCCAGTGTGTTGTCCAGTTGAACCACTTTAAAAGGAAAGCCAGTCGGTGAATACAACGAGGTTTGCACCAGCGCGGCATCCGTGCTGCCTTGCTTCAATTCCTTGAAAATTGCACTGCGGTAAACCGGACTCAACCCCGATTCTTCCGCCAGCGCAAAATTGGAACCTACCTGCACCCCCAGCGCTCCAGCTGCCAGCGCCTTTTCTAGCCCTGCCTGACTGGCATACCCGCCTGCCAGCCAGAACGGCAGACCGACGGCACGAATCGCTGCCAGATCCGGTTCGTCCAATTCACCGTACTCGGGTTGTCCCAGCTGATCTTTGGTCAGGGGCCCCTGCGGAGCGGCGTTGTGACCGCCCGCCGTGTGGTGCTCGATGATAAAACCGTCCGGCGGCTGGCTGGAACTCCGTGCCAGAGCCTGCACCAGCATTTCCAGCGACACAATGGCTAAAAAGGCCGGTTGCGGCAGCGCAGCTGCTGCCAGTTTGCCTCCCGCCACGTTACGCGGATCAAACATCAGGTTGAAGGATTCCCCTGACTCGCGGTATAAGACCGGCAGATCATGGGTAACAGCCTGATGCTGCGCCAGCTGCGCGCACACCCTGGGGAGGCCTTCGGGATTGCCAGCACCCACCACAATGGCATCGACCCCCGCCAGCATGGCGCCGTACATGCCGTAAATCAGCGGCAGTTCCACTTTTTTTAAGAAATTAATGAAGATTTTGCCTGGGTGACCTTCTTTAGCCAGCCACACCTCGGCGAAGGCGCTGGCGATTATCAATTCGATCAGTTCCTCCTCCAGGGTGAAGAACACCGCTTCGGTTGTTTCATTTGGTGCGGGAAAGGTATGCCGGCCCTGCTGCTCCACCAGGGTTTGCACCGGCCCATATTTATAACGGATACCTGGCGCTTTGCCACCCTTGATAAAGTAGCGTTCAATGATCTTTTTGCCGATTTCCACGCCGTACTGCGCATCGAAAGCGCTATAAGCCCGCCGCAAATGACCGCCCGGATCGCCAAGCTGCAGCAGGCGCACGTGCACCACATCCAGCGCCGTGCCGGAGACAGTCCCCGCGGTGACGCCCGGACGCTCCATAGCGACCGCTCGCGCCAGCCGCCAGTTTGACACGTACACCCCCATACCCCCCTGGATCAATTTTATGTTGTGCAGAAATGTCATAAACCCTGGCTCCATACCTTTAAACTATAGGATGTAACACCATTTTTGCTTTCAAGGTATGCAAATGAACGTTCTTTACAGCCAGGAAGTTTTCTTTATTGCAGATAAAAATATCCACTATGCTAAGGTATTCTAGAAAACTTGACCAATCAGGTATAACCCTGTACAGTAGTTCTGTACAAATTGGAGAGAGAAATGACTATTCAAACAACATATACCCAGGCCCGTGACGGGCTGGCAAAATTACTCGACCAGGTAACGCATAATCGGGAAGTGGTTATCATTCAGCGCCGTGGTGAAGAAGAGGTTGCGATGATCGCCGCGTCAGAGCTGGCGAGCCTGATGGAGACCGCTTACCTGCTGCGGTCGCCTGCGAATGCCGAACGCCTGTTTTCTGCCCTGGGGAACGCTTTAAAGAATAAAACTGAACCTCTAAGCCTCGCTGCCTTGAGACGCGAAGTCGACCTTGACTGATAAACCGCGATTGGCGGTATTTCAACCGGAGTTTATTGAAGACTTGCGCCCCTGGGTGCAAACCGATCGTAAGTTGGCTATCCGAGCGTTCGGCTTGATCGAAGCAATTCAGAGTGATCCGTTTGATGGGATTGGAAAGCCAGAGCCGCTGAAATATCTCACGCCGGATGCCTGGTCGAGAAGATTAACTCAGGAACATCGGATCGTTTATCTGGTTCGCGATGAACAGATTGATTTCTTGCAAGCCCGCTATCATTATTAGCCTTAAATTCGAACCTTGTTACCTTTTATCCGACCGGTAGGCAATGTCGATCGTGTTGTCCGGTGGAAAATTGGATTTGCCGGAACGATCAAGCAACTGGCGCGGAAAACCGGCTTGCGCCCGCTGGACCTGGGCTTCCGCACCCCGCTGATGTCGTCCTATCGCTCCCTGAGCCTCGGGTACCGCACCCCCCCGATGTCAGATTACCGCCCGGTGGACCACACCTTCCACACCCCGCCCATGTCGGACTACAGACCCTGATGGAATAAGGGCAGGTCGATCCAAAACAATCGCAACCATTCGGGTTGCGATTGTTTTTTCGTAGGGGCTAGGCAAGGGCAATGGATGGTTGTCTACCCAAACGTGTGTAAGTGCCCGCCGCCTCGCCCGATCTGCGTGTCCATTCTTGCCTAATTTCGATTGGAACCGCTACAATTGGAAGCCAGAGGGCAGGAAGGAAAACAACCCATGCTGGTTGGCGGCGAATTTTATGCGGACAGCTTCTGGCTGAGGGATCAGCCGACCATTTCCACCGAGAAGCTGACTTTTCTCAACGGCGGCAAAGCCTGCCTGCTTGTGATCGGGTCAGCCTTGCTGGACCACGGCATAAAAAAGATCCTGCTGCCTTCCTATTTATGCCCCAGCATTGTCAATCCGTTGCAGCAATGCGGGCTGACCTGTGAGTATTATCAAATCAACCCGGATTTTTCGATCAACCTGGATGACCTGGCTGAAAAAGCGCTGAACCACCAGGCAGTCTATTTCATCAATTATTTCGGATTTTTGATATCTGAATCAGACCGCGGCTTCCTGACCGGTCTGCGGCAAAAAGGCATATTGATCGTCGAAGATAACGCCCAGGCTGGATTCACCGACCAGCCCATTGGCGATTTTGTTTTCAACAGCCTGCGCAAGCTGACCGCGGCTGACGGCGCTTATCTGATGGCTCCCTTCGATGTCCGGCCTTACGTCCAGCGGTATCAGGGGCAGGTGAACCGGCGCCTGCCGCTGATCCGCAGCTATCGCTGCCAATTGGCGGAATACCATTTCCAGGGTAAAGGCAGTCATGCCGAATTGACCCGGCTGTACCGGCTGGCCGAGGATTGTTATGAAGCGGATGCGGTCGTCGCGGGCGATGCGCAGGAACAGGAGCACATCGAACGGCTGGATTGGCAGGGAATCAAGCAGGTGCGGCGGGAAAACTATACCTACCTGCTAAGCCTGATAACCGGAATTCCCGAACTCACCCCGATTTTTCCCAGCCTGCAGCCCGATAATATGCCCCTGGGGCTGCCGGTGTATGTTTCCGGGATGCCGCGGGATGGATTGTTCGATGAACTGGGCCAGGCAGGCATCGGGTTGACGGTCCACTGGGAGGAAATCATCTCCGATCCCCGTCTCAATGGAAATCCTGTCGCGGTGGACATGGCCAGCCGGATTCTGACCCTGGTCATCGATCAACGCACTAGCCATAAGCAGCTCGATTTTATGGTTCAGAAATTGAGCGAACTCCTGAGGAAGGGGAAAGCCACCCCACCCTAACCACCCTCTCGCTTCGCTTGGTCACAGACCGCCCTGTGGGCGGGGTGCACACCTGTGCTGGCGGACGGTGCCAGGGAAAACCACAAATCCCCATTTTGAAGATCGAAAATGGAGAGGGAACAGCCTGCAGGTTCGACCCCTACCTGCCCTACTTCCCACCTTGCCGCTCTCCAAGCTCCCCAAGATCCCGCCATTCTGCCACTGAGAAATCAACCCACTGGCGTGTTCAACCCTGTGTATGGGATGCTGCTTAACTGGTCCTTAATTAGACAGCATTTGTTAATAAGGATAC
>DATMXL010000171.1:0-6972 GCA_035561555.1 Bellilinea sp. | reverse complement strand
TCCCCATACAGCGAACGGGTTTCCTCGGCGTTGGGTAAACCAGTGACTTTTGGGGGAATTTTACCTTCCAGAGGCAGCTCGCTGACCCGGGTAAATGGAAATGCTTCCATCCAGGAGGCATGGTTAGTTTTAAGGTCATATTTCATGGCTACAGCTTCAATACTGTGCGATTCCCACCATGAATACCAAATTAATTTCAAGCCAGTTAGTTCATTCGCCAATTCCGTCAGAGTAGTACGAACCCCGCTATTCCCGCTATGGCCGTTCATTATAAACACACGCCGGAATCCAACCCGGTAGAGCGACCTGACGATGTCCTCCACCACGGATAAAAAGGTAGTGGTGCGCAGGCTGATGGTACCAGGATAAGTTGCGAAATAAGGCGACACTCCAAAGTTTAGCGGCGGTGCTACCAGGACGCCGGTGCTGGCACTGGCAGCGTCGGCTAATGCTTGAGGTATTTTCACATCCGTCAACAGACTCAGATAGCCGTGCTGTTCCGTGGCTCCCAGAACCAGAATGATTCGATCATCCTGGGCTAAATAAGTTTCCACGTCCATCCAATTTAATTCTTCCAGCCGCATAAAAACCTCATTTGCAAACAGATATTCCTTATTGTACATTGAAAAGGACACGATCGTTTTTAATACCTCGTGAAATTAGAAATTGCTGGTTGTATTGTTCACAAATTAGATATACAATAGCTCATACTTGTATCTATACGCAGAGGGGTCCACAAGCCATGAAAAGATTGGCTTTTTTTATCGGAATAGGGTTAACTTTATTTTTATCAGCCTGTTCTAACCGATCGACCAATGCACCACCTGGCTCCACTGAAACAATCGGACCGCAAACCGGGATCGCTGAGATTACTCGGATCGAGGTTCTCCCGATTGACTCTGCGGAAAAAGTGCAGCGGATTCTCATCCAGGGAACAATGCCGTCCTCATGTGCAGCATTGGGTGAGGTTACCACTGAACACAGCGAGCAGGTTTTTATCATTTCAGCAAATTACACCCAATCAACCGCTTCAAATTGCAGTAATACTCCCCAGAAATTTGGTAAAGTGGTTGAATTGGACATATCCCAACTCAGCCCGGGTGATTACTTAGTCGAGGCAGGCAGTCTATCAAACTCCTTCACGGTTTCAGACAATATTGCAGCCGCAGAGCCAACCAGTGCCGACCCAACTCCGATGCCGCAACTAACCGAGTCATCAGTTCCCTCAGCCGTCGCCTCCGCCGCAACCCCCACCCTGGTACCCAATGTTCCCAGGCCAGGGGGTGTGGCTAACGATTGTGTCAATAAGGTGGCATTTTATGCGGATGTCACGATCCCAGATGGGACGGTTTTTAACCAGGGGGAAGCCTTCACAAAAATCTGGCAAATTCGTAATGAGGGTACATGCACCATTACTTCGGAGTACTCGCTCGTTTTTGCTGCTGGAGATCCCCTCGACGGACCATTAACTTCACCCATGCCGGATATTGCTCCCGGCGAAACTGCCGACATTTCAATCAACCTGGCGGCACCCAAACAGGGCGGCAAATATGGTGCCAATTATGAATTCCGTGACCCAACAGGCAACCGATTCGGGGTTAACAGTAACGGCATCGACTATATATGGGTTGAGATCGTCGTGGACTGGGGAAACAGTCAGGCGAACACAACAGAATCAACGACCATCGCCGCTGTTCCTGTTTCGGGTAATTGTTCCTTCACAGAAAATCCGGGCTACCTGGACACGATATTAAATCTGGTCAACGCAGCTCGCTCCGCGGAAGGTGTGGCTCCGCTAACAGCCAACTCCGCGCTGATGGCAGCAGCCAAAGTGCACAGCATCGATATGGGATGCAACAACTTCCTGGATCACACCGGCTCGGATGGATCGAAAGCCCGGACCCGGATCATCGGACAGGGATACAATCCGTCCTACGCCGCAGAAAATATCTATGCCGGCGCGACGGAATATGGGGCGGATGCTCAAGGTGCTTACAACTGGTGGATGAACAGCCCAGTACATCGAAAAAACATCCTGAATCCCCGCCCAACTGAGGTCGGCATCGGTTTCGTGAACGTCCCGAGCAGCAGCTTTGGCGGTTATTACACCATGGTTTTTGCCACCCCATAAATTAAAACATCAGATGACGATATTGATCAATTTGCCGGGTACGTAAATAATCTGGCGAAGAGTTTTCCCCTCCAGATACCTCTGCACCGCTGCTGAAGCCAGAGTATGGGCTTTGGCATCTTCCTCGGTGATTCCTGCTGGCAGCTGAATCCGGTCCCGGACTTTGCCGTTGATCTGGACGACCAGGGTAATTTCATCCTCTCTGGCAGCTTCCTCATCCACTTTAGGCCAATTCTGTTTATGGATCGAGTAAGGTTTTCCCAGCCAGGCCCACAATTCCTCACTAATGTGCGGTGAAACCGGTGCCAGCATCAACAGGAACAACTCGACCGCTTCTTTCCAGGCAGGGGAGTTGTAGAGTCCTTGCTGCTTGGCTTTCATCATGTCGTTAAGCAGCTCCATCAGACCGGAGACAATGGTATTGAATTCAAAAGTCTCAAAGTCGCGGGTAACTGAACGCAGCGTTTGATGCAGCTTGCGGCGCAGGTTGCGCACCGCGTTCTCGTCCTTTGAGCCTTCCGGCCCGGGTTCGACAATGGTTACCCAAACTCGGCGGATCCAGCGATTAACGCCTTCGATGCCGCCCGAACTCCAGGGTGCACCCTGGTCCCAGCGGGAGAAGAAAATCAAGTAGGCGCGGACGACATCAGCACCATACGAATTCACCAGATCGACCGGCGAGCGTACATTACCCTTGCTTTTCGACATTTTTTCAGAATCTTCACCCAGAATCATGCCCTGGTTGCGCAGCTGCAGCATGGGTTCGTCACCTTTGGTGATTCCCATGTCGCGGCTGGCTTTGTGGAAGAAACGCGTGTAGATCAGGTGCATGGTGGCATGCTCAATGCCGCCAGTGTAGGTATCCACAGGCATCCAATAGTCATACTCCTTGGGATCGAACGGACCCTGTGTGTAGTGCGGACTCAGATAGCGCAGGTGATACCAGGATGAGCACATGAAGGTGTCCAGGGTATCCGTCTCGCGCTCGGCTGGACCGCCGCAAGTGGGGCAGGTTGTGATCTTCCAGGTAGGATGCAGCTTGAGCGGGGATTGGCCCGTCGGCATCCACTCAACGTCGTCAGGCAGCAGGACCGGCAATTGGTCATCCGGAACTGCCACCGCGCCATGGGTCGGACAGTAGACAATGGGAATGGGCGCACCCCAGTAGCGCTGGCGGGAGATGAGCCAGTCGCGCAGCCGGTAATTGACCTTTGCCTTGCCTTTGTTATTTTCTTCCAGCCACTTTGACACTTTTTGTTTGGCAATATCGCCAGGCGTACCACTAAAAGTCCCTGAGTGAATCATCGTGCCGTATTCAGAATGGAACAGGACATCCTTATAAAAATCGAGACCGTTGAGCATTTCCATCGTGGTTCGATTTTTACCAACCGCCGGGTAAAGCGCCTTGCACTTTGCCAGAATCTCCTGGTCGGCGGTGACAGAATCCAGCTCGCGTACCCCGTCGGAAAAAATGAAAACCCATTGAGCGCCAACGACTTCATTCCAGTTTTTTGGCTGGATGGCTGATCGCATCATGGCAATGTACTTCTCAATTTGGTCGGTGCCATATAAAGTGACAAACAAACCTTCGCCTTCATCCCCGACTGGAGCGGCGTAGTATTCAATGCCAGCATCGCTCAATTGCGCGGCAAATCCATCCGCCACAGAACCAGGGAATACCAGGCTTTTTGCAATCCCATCGTTTCTATCGATAACCGGCAGGATGGGCAGGCCAAACTTGATGGCGAAGGCAAAATCACGTTCGTCGTGGGCTGGCACAGCCATAATGGCACCCGTGCCATAGGACATCAGCACGTAGTCGGCAATCCATACCGGAATCTGACGTCCGTTAACCGGATTTATGGCATAACCGCCGGTAAAGACACCGGTTTTTTCTTTGTCGGTGGACTCGCGCTGAATATCTGACATGCGCTGAACATCCTGGATGTATGCGTCCACCTCGGCTTTTTGCTCAACACTGGTCAGCTTGGCGACCAGCGGATGCTCCGGAGCCAGAACCATGAAGGTGGCACCCCAGAGAGTATCCGGACGAGTGGTGAAGACTTCCAGTTGATCATCCTTCTCGGTGGTGAAAATAACGGCGGCACCCTCGGAACGGCCAATCCAGTTGGTTTCCAGCGTGCGCACGCGTTCAGGCCAATCGATCTGGCTGAAATCGAGCAGTTGTTCAGCATAGGCAGTAGTTTTGAAAAACCACTGCTCCAGGTTTTTCTTGATCACCGGCGTACCGCAGCGTTCGCAATGGCGGTCTTCACCCCAGACCTGCTCGCGAGCTAGGGTAGTATTGTCATGCGGGCACCAATCCACCTGTGCTGATTTCCGATAAGCCAGGCCGTGATTGTACAGCTGGGTGAAAAACCACTGCGTCCAGCGGTAGTATTCCGGGTCTGCACTGATGGCCTCGCGGCGCCAATCAAACATGGCTCCCAGGCTTCGGAACTGTTTGCGCATCTTTTCAATGTTGCGGTAGGTCCACTCTTTAGGATGCACTTTATTCTTAATCGCAGCATTTTCAGCTGGCAGACCAAAGGCGTCAAATCCCATCGGAAAGAGGACGTTATACCCCTGCATGCGTTTGAATCGGGCGCGGGCATCCGGCGGGGTCATGGCAAACCAGTGCCCGATGTGCAAATCGCCGGATGGATAGGGAAGCATGGTGAGGGCGTAATGCTTCGGTTTCGCAGGATCGATGTCGGAATGGTTTAACCCATCCTCGTCCCATTTTTTTTGCCATTTGGGTTCGATTTCTGCCGGATTGTAAATTGGGGTGTTTGGGGTTGACATGATCTTGTCCTCCATCGCTTGACTTGCTTAAACAAAAAATCCTTCGTCCGATCAGGGACGAAGGATGAACTCCGCGGTACCACCCTGGTTGCCCGGGTAACACCCGGACCACCTCAAATCGCGATAACGGGCGCACCCGATTCCGGCTAATTATTCACCAGAACAGCCTGCCAGGATTTCAGGCAAACGAGCGAGTTCGACCTTTGCGCTCCGCTTGCGCGTTGTCGGGCTCACACCTGGCTCTCCCGGCTCGCTGACGGATGATCTACTACTCCCGTTATGGCTTTTTCAAAAAACGAGTATCTTAACTCGTTTTTGAGTGGACCCAGAGGGATTCGAACCCTCGGCCTCCTCAATGCCATTGAGGCGCGCTCCCAGCTGCGCTATGGGCCCATGCTGAACTCTCGATTGGTAAAGTCCGCGATTTGCGGCCTGGGTTTGGGGCCTCAGCCCCCAGTGGACCTGAGGGGATTCGAACCCCTGACCTCTTCAGTGCGATTGAAGCGCGCTCCCAGCTGCGCTACAGGCCCTTTTTCGAGCGTAACGGTATTTTACTTCGAAGCCGGGCGACTGTCAAGGACTGCGCTTTAGCTCCACCCGGTTGGTTAGGTGCTTTCCAAAATTCGATCAGGCGTATAATTCGTCCAGGAGATTTGCCGATGACTGCTTCGCGCCTCAACCGCCTTTACCATTTGATGGTTTTCGCCGGACTCGATGCTCTGGCGCTGAATCCAGGCCCAACCCTTTTCTACCTTACCGGCATCACCTTCCACCTGATGGAACGACCCACGGTAATAGTGCTGGCCCCCGATGCTGACCCGGTCCTGGTCATGCCTGAGTTGGAAAAGCCAAAAGTTTCCTCAGCCCGCATTCCCATTACTCCAATCACCTTTGGCGATAACATGCGGGAATGGGATGGCGTTTTCAATAAGGCCGCATCTCTACTTAAACTGGACGGCAAACGGATTGGAGTCGAACCTACCCGGCTGCGCTTTCTCGAGCTTTCCTATTTACAATCAGCGGCTCCCAACGCAGTCTTTGTCTCCGGGGAAGCGGCACTGGGTCCATTGCGCATGCAAAAAGATACAGAAGAGATCTCTGCCATGCGCCAAGCTGCAATAATCGCTCAGAATGCGCTTTCCGCCACCCTGCCATTGGTCAAACCAGGCGTAACCGAACGAGAGTTAGCTGCCGAGCTGTTGATCAATCTTTTCCGCAGCGGTTCGGACCCCGAATTACCCTTTGCGCCGATAGTTGCCAGTGGTCCCAACAGCGCCAATCCGCATGCTGTGCCATCGGAACGCAAGGTTGAACAGGATGATTTGCTTCTTTTTGACTGGGGTGCTTCCTACCAGGGGTACGCATCCGATATTACCCGCACCTTCGCGGTGGGAAAAGTTTCTGAAGAATTTTCACGGATTTATGAACTGGTAAAGCAGGCTAATGCTGCCGGCTGCCAGGTTGGAAAACCCGGGCTGCGCGCCGGCGATGTGGACCATGCTGCTCGCGGTGTCATCCAACGTGGGGATTACGGACCGTACTTTACCCACCGCACGGGGCACGGTTTGGGCATGGAAGCTCATGAAGCACCCTACATATTTGCTGAAAATGACCTGCTTTTGCTGGAGGGCATGGTTTATACAGTTGAGCCTGGGATCTACCTGCCAGGTAAGGGCGGCGTACGGATTGAGGATGACATGGTTGTAACAACGGAAGGGTCAAGCAGTCTGACTGACTTCTCGCGTGAACTCACCATTTTATAGGTAGACCACCCCGAAAACGCTTATGACACTTGAAATTCATAAGTTCACCCTGGGTCCATTGGCCAACAATTCTTATGTGGTTGTCGAACCAACCAGTGGCCTGGCGGTCATCGTTGACCCGACCTTCGATAGCCACCATATTATCAAAGCTGTATCTGAGGCTGGTTGGAAAATTACCCAGGTATGGTTAACTCATGCACATTTCGATCATACCGCGGGAGTGGCAGAGTTTACCCGTCTGACAGAGCCGCCGCTGGCGGTTGGCTTGCACCC
>DATMXL010000170.1:0-2477 GCA_035561555.1 Bellilinea sp. | reverse complement strand
AGTATTTTTACTGGCACCCTCGTTGAGACTTCGCGTGATATATTCGTCGCGGATGGAACGGTCGTATGCCATACTGATATATGAGCCAAGCAATTCCATCATGGCAATCAGCATGGGTGGAGGCTGAGTATCTATTCCACCCACCACCAGCAAACCGGTGGATGCTTTTGATTCACCCAATGGCACAGAAGCGACATAGGAAAGTCCGCTGATGCGTGCGGAGCGGTGTAATTCCGTGGTCACCCGCTTTCCGGGGACCCAGATTGTAGTATTTGCCAGACGGATTAAATCGCTGGCTGGCAAGATTTCAGAAAAAAACGCGATCCTTTCCTGGGTATGCACTTTTCGCAGTTCCGGGGCGTCATTTTGTGCATTGTAGATGCAAACCAGGTTGGTATCGAATAGCTCGGAGGGAATTTTGGCAATGTTAGCCAGTGCGGTCGGCAAATCATGATCTTGCACCAGGCCGGGTAAGTTTTTCAGCGTGCTCAGAATCATTTCCTGCCATTGCACAGAATTCCGCTGATGCTCGACAAACGGTGTCACACGCAGGACGAACCATTGACTGGCCGCTTCGACCTGGGTACTGCGCACAACAACGGGCAGGGTTGGACGGTTGCGCAGTTTCAGCATCAGCTGAAGGTCTATAGGCTTACTTAACTCTGCTGTATCCACGGTCTCAAAGATGTCCTCGGGGGAAGCACTAACGATTTCGCCTGCTGAATAAGCCGTCATCAGCAGAAACGGACTATTGGCATGCAAAAATCGCCCTTGCGATGCATCGAATAGCAGCGCAGGGTCAGACATCAAATCCAATAGCAACTGAGCCAGGCGCCCTGGGTCAGTTTTTTGTGCTGGTTTGCCCCATAAGGCCTGGAATGGAGATGTTTTGGGTTCTTTCATGAATGTTTTTTAGGCAGGAAGCGAGACTCGGCGCAAATGCGCCGGCAGGATTCCTTCCATCGCCCGGTACTTGGCGACTGTGCGGCGCGCTACTTCATACCCTTGTTTCGATAAAAGAACTGCCAATTGAGAATCACTCAAGGGGTTGTGCTCGACCTCAATCAATTCGCGCAGCGCAGTCCGCACATTCAGGCTCCGGTCGAAGAAGGAAGCCAATGGAATAATGCGTTTGTTAGGTAATTGTACTGTTTTATTTGAAACTGCGCGCGAAATCGTGCTCTCGTGTACTTCCAATTCAACGGAAATCTGTGCCCTCGTCAAAGGGTTAATGTAGCGGTCGCCATGCATGATATAGTCCCGTTGGAAAACAACCACGTTATGCATCAAGCGCTGCATGGTGTGGTTGCGCTGCTGCAAGCATTTTACAAACAGTGCCGCCCGATCAAGATCGGATTTCATCCCGTCGCGGGCATCTTCGCTAGCCTGTTTGGTCGCCTGCCGAAACATCTGATTGATTTGCAGGGTGCCGTGAATCGGCATAATAATTTCTACCACAAGGGGATTATCTGGAATGTCATTTAAGTAGGAAATGATGATATCGGGATAAACGTAAGTTTGACTGCCACCTGAAGCTGGCTGGTGAACATCTCCCCAATGCGCTCTCCCTGGGAACGGATTCAGGTTTTCACTGATGAACTTGACAGCTTCCTGAATTTGCCCGGCGCTGGCCTTTAATTTTCGTGCCAGTTCAGGATACTGATGCCGGCTGAGATGTTCCAACCCCTCGCGAATGATGGCTTCGGCCAAAGCCGGAACCACGCGAGATTCGCTCAATACTTCCAATTGCACCAGCAGTGCTTCCTGTGGGCCATATGAACCAACGCCCAGGGGATCAGCCCGTTGAATAATTTTCTGCAAGTGCTCAACATGAGAAGGTAATACGTGAAAATAGCGGGCCACTTCAACCAGGGGGACGGTTAAGAAGCCATCTTCATCCAGGTGCGTCAGCAGATAAGCAACGACCTTGCGGTCATTGGCTTCAAGATCCATCACAATTTGCCGCAAGACAAAAGTCGGCAAATCATCGATCACTGGCGACAGCGGTTCATCGGGGATATTTTCTGAACTGCCGGCCCCGGACGGATAAAAATCTTCGCGCGGTGAAACGAAAACCACCGGCTCGTCGCTGGTTTGCGAGGTCGGCCGGCTGCAGACCGGGCACATGCCTGCATGGGGTAATACCCGATGACAGGTTGGACAGCGGCGTTCCTCCACCAGTTCCAGTGCCGGATTAGCCAATTCTTTTTGAATTTGCTCGTACAATTCGTCCACTGTCTGGTTGAGCAGGGTCATCGTCTGCGCCAGGTGAGCTGTAGTTACCGGTCGGATGTGGAGATGCTGGGTTTGAAACATGGGATGTGCCCTATTTTCTTGTAGCAGTATACAGGATAAGCCACATAGGTGCAAGTTGCATGCCAGGTTAAATTGATACCTTCATGGTAAAATTTTTCCCCTGAGCCTAAAATGAAATCATCTAACCGCATTTTTCTCGCTGCCTGTTTGATATTGCTTCT
>DATMXL010000169.1:0-8479 GCA_035561555.1 Bellilinea sp. | reverse complement strand
TGGCGCTGGTGTTGTGGCAGCAGGGACGGCTGGGAGGGTAGACTCGACAGGAGAAGGTTGGCTGGTCACAGGTGGTGTTTTTGAACATCCAACGAGCAGCACAATGAACACTACGTACGCCAACGTCTTTATTATTCCGTTTGGTCTCAATGGAATGCTCCTGAATAGTACCGGATCTCTCTGGATCAAATAATAGCTGAACTCATCCGGAATTAATGCCGTGTCTGTAATCCGATTTTACAACAGATTTATTGCCGTCTGGTAACAGCGAATAGCGTATGAATAATGCAGAAATGCTCTATCCCCTTCGTGAAATTCAGGTTGGGGTAACTTCATTTTCCAATGGTTTTGATCCCCCTGATCGAGCATCTCCAGGGATTGGTGGTTTTTATCCCAATCTCTGTTACCTTTCCATCAAAAATGGTTTTTACGGCAACGCATTTCCTGCCGCCAGCAGAATCCCATACCACTCCTCGCGGGATAGAATAATTTCAGAGGCTTTACAACAATCTTTCAACCGCTCCAGGTTCATGGTGCCGGTGACCGGCTGCATATTAGCCGGGTGACGTAGAATCCAGGCTAAAGCAATTGTGGTATTTGAAACACCATACTTCAAGGCGATTTCATCAATTTTGGCATTTAATTGGGGAAATTTATCGCTGCGCAGGAAAACGCCTTCAAAAAAGCCGTATTGAAACGGTGACCAGGGTTGAATGGTTATATCATGCAGCCGGCAATAGTCCAGGATGCTGCCATCGTGGTCAATCGATGGCGCATTCTCCATATTAACGTTGAAACCGTTGGTGATCATGGCAGCATTTGTAATACTTAACTGCAGCTGGTTGGCGAGGATTGGCTGCTTGACAAACTTTTTCAACAATTCGATCTGCATCGGTTTTTGATTGGAGACACCGAAGTGCCTGACCTTGCCAGCTGCTTCCAGTGTGTTAAATGCTTCCGCCACCGCTTCGGGTTCGACGAGCGCATCAGGACGGTGCAGCAGGAGCACATCCAGGTAGTCAGTCTGCAGCCGCTTGAGACTGCCATCGACGGCATTCAGGATATGCTCTTTTGAGAAGTCGAACATTCCCTGGCGGATGCCGACTTTTGACTGCAGAATCAATTTTTCCCGGATGGCGGGATTCATATGGATCGCGCTGGAGAAAATCTCCTCGCAGGCGCCGCCCCCATAAATATCGGCGTGATCGAAGAAATTCGCGCCGAGGTCCAATGCGGTTTGGACAAACTTCTCAGCCTGCAACTGATTCAACGCATTTAAGCGCATACATCCGACTGCCACAACTGGAACCTGCAAATTGCTTCCGCCTAAATTTATGGTTCTCATAGCACCTCATTTATTTTTGGCTGAAAAGTTGATAAACCGGTGATACTGGTGATAGATCTAAGGATCATATCATGATCTTTTTGTTGTACGTAAGTTGTAAAAATTTGCGTCGAGAGAACCACTAAATGGTACACTTGGGTTTCCAAGGTGAACTGATTTATGCCCCCTTTTACTGCCACTGCCCTGGCACACCCTAACATAGCCTTCATCAAATACTGGGGAAACCGTGATGATTCGCTGCGGCTGCCGCAGAACGGTTCGATTTCCATGAACCTGGCGGGGTTGCAAACCCACACCCGGGTTAGCTTTAACCCCGAGCTTCAAAACGACCGATTCACGCTCAATAATTCCGTCCAAAGCGGCACCAGTTTAACCAGGGTAAGTGATTTTCTAGACCTGGTGCGGTCTAAGGCCGGGGTAAATTGGTATGCAGAGGTTGAATCAGCCAACAACTTCCCTACCGGAGCCGGAATTGCTTCTTCAGCGGCGGCTTTTGCCGCGCTGGCGGTAGCTGCAACAAATGCAATCGGTATTGAATTAAATGAATCCCAACTTTCCGCACTGGCCCGCCGCGGATCCGGTTCAGCCTGCCGCTCGATTCCCCCGGGGTTTGTCGAATGGAAATCAGGAACCTCCGATGCTGATTCTTACGCTGTCTCATTGGCCAGCGGTGACCATTGGGCTTTGGTAGATTGCATAGCAGTGGTTAAGGATTCCCATAAGCTTACTGGATCGAGCGAGGGACACAGCCTTGCCAAAACCAGCCTGCTTCAAGCGGCGCGCGTCGCAGATGCGGAAACCCGCCTGGACCGCTGCCGGCGTGCCATCCTTACCCGCGACTTTGACGCACTGGCCAGCGTGGTCGAATTGGATTCCAACCTGATGCACGCAGTGATGATGACTTCCACTCCCCCGCTGTTTTATTGGGAACCTGCCTCGCTGACGATCATGAAGGCAGTTCCGGAATGGCGCAAGGCTGGGGTGGCTGCCTGCTATACGCTCGATGCAGGACCGAACGTGCATGTGATTTGTGCACCCTTCAGCGCTGCCGAAGTGCAACAAAGGCTCGCGACTTTTCAGCAGGTCTCCACAGTGCTCGTGTCATCGGTAGGCGGTGGCGCTCACCTGACCACGGAAGATTAATTCCAGCTTAGGATCGCCCAGGCGGTTCGCAAAAGCCTGTCAAAGGCGATATAATCGAAGCGTCGGTTCAGATTTACTGGATCGGTATTTTTAAAAATCATCTACTCAGGGTTGTCCTTACCCGGCACTGAATCGAAACGATCGGTGCAAAAAGGCGCGAGGTTTTTGTGAATTTTGCCAACTTATTGTTATTCATCCTGTTTTTTGGCGCCATGTTGTTCCTGCACGAACTCGGCCATTACCTGGTAGCCAGATTATTTAAAATCAAGGTGGAAGAATTCGGTTTCGGCTTCCCGCCGCGGCTGGTCAAGCTATTTAAATTTCGCGAGACCGACTTTACCCTGAACTGGATTCCTTTCGGAGCTTTTGTAAGGCTGTCCGGCGAAAATGACCCCAACGTCGAGGGAGGGTTTGGCAATGCCAAGCCACTGCAGCGCATCGCTGTATTGTTAGGCGGTCCGCTAATGAACTTGGCTACAGGTGTATTGTTGTTTTCATTGATCTTTAACCAAGTAGGGGTTCCAGATGCCAATAAAGTGCTGATTTCTGCAGTTTCCGAAGGTTCACCAGCCGAATCTGCCGGAATGCAGGTTGGCGACATCGTTGTCAGCATCAACGATACCCCAGTGGACAGCACCGATAAACTCTCAGCCCTTATTCAGGCGAATAAGGGGATCGAAATTGAAATAGCCTTGGAAAGAGACGGTGAATCGGTGGTCACGCGAGCGATCCCGCGGGTAAATCCGCCGCCCGATGAAGGCTCACTGGGTATTGCCATGACCAATCCGCTGGTAAAAACCAGCTGGGTAAATACCATTCCGCTTTCCTTCCAGACGACTTACATGCAGGCACGCGAGATTTTTGAGATGCCCGGCCGGTTGATCCGCAACGAAATTCCAAAAGAACAGTCCCGTGTGGTTGGTCCGGTTGGGATTTACACCATGTTCAATCAGGCACGGGATATGGATCAACAGAATGCCGGTTCGAACGACCCGTTTAGTACATCCTTCACCCTGCGATTGATGGCGGTTATCACGGTCGCGCTTGGGTTGACGAATCTGTTCCCCATCCCGGCTGTCGATGGCGGCCGCATCCTTTTCATCTTGCCAGAGTTGATCTTCCGCAAGCGAATTCCGGAAAAATATGAAAACCTGGTCCACATGGTTGGTTTTGTGGTACTGATCTTGCTGATGTTCTACATTACAGCCCAGGATATTTTTAATCCGATTCAAATCCCGTAATCTGAGGATTAATGGAAAACAGCCTACAAAAATCGGTTGCCTTCGAGAGGATCATTGCTGCGCTGCTGGACAATGAACACCCCTTTCCAGCGGTGCATTGGCATCGATTTTCCGATATTTCCGTCGAAGATATGCAACATCTGGGAAAAATCTGGCAGGAGATCCAACCAGATCGTCGGGTTGCATTGCTTGAGGACCTGGAAACCCTGGCTGAATCGGATACCCTGGTTTCTTTCGACGACCTGAGTAAATTTGCGTTGAACGATCCCGATCCGCGGGTGCGCGAAGTCGCGCTGCGCCTTTTGTGGGAAAGTGAAGATTCCTCGGTCATCCATAAGATGCTGGAGATGGTAGACCACGATAGCGCAGAGAAGGTGCGAGCTGCCGCTGCCACAGCCCTGGGTCAGTTCGTTTACCTGGGAGAGTTGGAAGAAATTCCGGAAGCCTCCCTGCACCGTATCGAAGAAAAGCTGTTATCACTAACCACCTCAACCACGGAACCGAAACTGGTGCGCCGGCGCGCGCTAGAAGCATTGGGGTTCTCCAGCCGAACGGAACTAAAACAGCTGATTATGGCTGCCTACAATAACAATGACCGCGATTGGTTGGTAAGCGCCTTATTTGCCATGGGACGGTCCGCCAATTCCCACTGGACCCCCTCGGTTATGGAAGTGATGGATTCTGATGATGAAGACGTGCTGCTTGAAGCAGTGCGCGCTGCCGGTGAACTTGAAGCGGCGGGTGCGCGGCGTCCGCTTCTCAAAATAATAAAATCGCAGCCAGAGGGGTCGGAAATCCGCATGGCAGCGATCTGGTCTCTGTCTAAAATTGGCGGCGAAAAAGTGCGGGATACTTTCGAAAAACTTCTGGAAGAGTCGGAAGATGAAGCGGAACTCGACATCCTGGACGAAGCCCTGGAAAACCTGGAATTTACCGAGGGATTTAACAAATTCGGTATGATCGATTATGACCCTGAGAGCGAAGAAGCCTTACTCGCCAACCCGGAAGCCGATAGCTGGGATGAAAACACAGACGATGAGGATGACGAGGAGTCGGACGAAGAGCCCGATGAAGATGATGAGGACGATGACCGCTCCGACTCTTAATCAGGCTAAAGGATGATGCTATCTTGTACCGCCTAGCTGCCATCACCCTGCTTATTGCCAGCCTGATCACACTGGGATTTCAACCGCGGCAACAGAAAGCGGTGGAGTTTGAAAATTTTAGCCAGGACTATGTATTCAGCGAAAAGTTGACGATTACCGGAACAATTAATAGTCCATCGCCGGTTACGGAAGCGGTCCTATACCTGAAACCCTTCGGCGAAGCCACGCAATCCATCGAATTCCTGCCAGATAGAACCGGCGACGTAAAACTGACCCATGACCTCAAGGAAAAACCGTTGCGTGCCTTCTCGCCAGTGGAATATTGGTTCCAGGTCAAGCTAGCGGATCGAGAACCAATCACCAGCCCGGTCTACGCATTCCTTTATGAAGACACCCGGTTCGAATGGCAGCAGCTAGATACAGATTCGTTCTCGCTGTCATGGTCGGAAGGCGGGGTGGATTTTGGCACGGAGCTGCAGAATGCCGCCGCGCAGAGCCTGGTAGCAGCTCAGGGGATCTTACCGGTAATAATCCCGGCAAAGTTACGCATCATTGTATATCCGAGTTCACAGGACATGCAGTCCGCAGCCCAACTGACTACATCGCCATGGGCCGCTGGTCACACCAACCCGGACCTAAGTCTCATTTTGATTTCAGTTACTCCTGGTCCGGATGCTCGCGCCGAAATGGAACGCCAGATTCCGCATGAGATCATGCATATGCTGGAATACCAGGTAACAGGCACATCTTACAACCAAATTCCAGCCTGGCTGCTGGAAGGGTTAGCTTCCTCAGCAGAACTTTACCCAAACCCGGAATATCAGCGTGTGTTGGATAAAGCTGTGGACGAAGATGCGCTACTGCCGATGAGCGTTTTATGCCAGGATTTTCCCCGGGATCTATCTGGTGCCTTGCTTGCCTATGCGCAGTCAAGTTCGTTTGTGCGCTTCCTCAACAAAAATTTTGGCAGCCGGGATACGCTGACTTTGCTCAACCTGTATGCAGATGGCCTTTCATGTGAGGTCGGTTTGCAGGCTGCTTTTGGCTCCAACCTCGCGCAGCTCGAGTCCCAATGGCAGCAGGAAATGCTCGGCCGCAGCCCGGTATCGGCTGCCTGGAAACAAATCTGGCCGTACATGTTGTTGGCCGGGTTGGTCATCCTCCCCATCAGCCTGACGCTGGTCCCCGCCCGTCGAAAAATGAAATAAAAATCGAGGTGAAGTGATGAGCACCGCCCCTTTGCAGCGCCTACATGCCACCATTCAGGGACACGTTCAGGGTGTAGGATTTCGGGTCTTCGTGCAGCAATACGCAGCCAACCTTAATTTAACCGGCTGGGTGCGAAACACCTACCTTGGCGATGTCGAAATATTGGCTGAAGGTGCACGGCCGGCATTGGAGAAGCTGCTCATGCTGTTGGAAGCAGGTCCGCGAAGTGCTCACGTTTTACAAGTAATCCGCGAATGGAGCGATGCTTCCGGCGAGTTCGACCGTTTTGCCATCGAACGCACAGCCTGACCGCAACTTAATTCATTTCACCCGACAGCAGCTTGGCTTTTTGCCAGCCAGGCATATCACTCTGTTCCGCTAATAGCATACGCATATCGTAAATCTGGTCGCGCAGTAGAGCTGCTTTTTCAAATTCCAGATCCTTCGCAGCCTGTTTCATTTCTTTTTCCATCTCGTGGATGATGCGCTTCAATTCATTTGGCGGGATGGGGGCAAATTCCTTCTTGCCGTCCGCGGAGTAACCAGACCGGGATTCAGCCACGCCCGAAGCCGGGATGGTCAAGCGATCTGTCAGATCATGAATAGCCTTGAAAATGCTGACCGGCTCGATGCCGTGCTCTGTATTGTAATTTTCCTGCTTGGTACGGCGGCGGTTGGTCTCGTCAATCGCAAATTTCATCGAGTCCGTGATGCGGTCAGCATACATAATCACCTGCCCGTGTATGTGACGCGCAGCCCGCCCAATGGTCTGGATCAGGGCTGTGCCGGAACGCAGGAAACCTTCTTTATCCGCATCGAGGATGGCGACCAGCGACACTTCCGGTAGATCCAGACCCTCCCTCAGCAAGTTAATACCCACAACCACATCGAAAACACCCATGCGTAAATCGCGCAGAATACCGATACGTTCCAGGGTTTCCACTTCGGAATGCAGATAGTGGACTTTTACGCCTAACTCCATTAAATAGTCTGCTAGGTCTTCAGCCATGCGCTTGGTAAGCGTGGTGACCAGTACCCGTTCGCCATTTTCGGTGCGGGAGCGAATCTCTTTCACCAGATCATCCACCTGACCGCGCGTCGGGCGGATATCAATCCCTGGATCGACCAAGCCTGTCGGACGGATGATCTGCTCTACTACCTGTTCAGCTTTTGCCAATTCGTAAGCAGCCGGAGTGGCGGATGTGTAAATGGTATAACCCATATGCTCCTCGAACTCAGCGAAGGTCAATGGGCGGTTATCCAAAGCCGAGGGCAGCCGAAAACCGTATTCCACCAGGGTGCTTTTACGGGAACGATCGCCGTTGAACATGCCGCGTACCTGGGGGACAGTCATGTGCGATTCGTCCAGGAATAATAAATAGTTGCTCGGCAGATAGTCCATCAACGTCCAGGGCGGTGAACCAATAGGCCGCTGGTCCAGGTGGCGGGAATAGTTTTCAATGCCGGAGCAATAGCCGACCTCTTTAAGCATCTCCAGATCGTAACGGGCGCGCTGATCCAAACGCTGGGCTTCCAGGATTTTCCCGTCATTGCGGAAGGTTGTCAGCTGAGTCTCCAGCTCGTTTTCAATATCTGAAATCGCCTGCTTTAGCCGATCTTCCATGGTGATGTAATGCTTGGCAGGGAAAATCTGGACAGTTTCCGGTTCCTCCAGCAATTCACCGGTGAGTGAATTAAGCAGCTGGATGCGCTCCAATTCATCGCCGAAAAAAGACAAACGGTAGGCGTTTTTATCCATATAAGCCGGGAAGATTTCCATGGTCTCGCCGCGGACGCGGAAGGTGCCGGGGCGCAATTCCATGTCGTTGCGCTGATATTGCGTCTCAATCAACTGACGCAGCAGTGCGTTGCGGCGAAACACCGTCCCCTTTTGCAGATTAATCACACCCTTGCCATAAGCTTCTGGATTGCCTAAGCCATAAATACACGAAACTGAGGCGACGATGATCACGTCCTGCCGCGACATGAGTGCCGCAGTGGCAGCCAAACGCAGCCGGTCGATCTCCTCATTGATCTGAGTCTCTTTTTCAATGTACAAGTCGTGCCGGGGCACATACGCCTCGGGCTGATAGTAGTCGTAATAGCTGACGAAATATTCGACCGCGTTATTGGGGAAAAATTCCTTAAACTCAGCGTACAGTTGGGCTGCCAGGGTTTTGTTATGCGCCATCACTAGTGCAGGCATTTGCATCTGTTGGATGATGTTGGCCATGGTGAAGGTTTTACCGGTGCCGGTGGCACCCAGCAGCACCTGGTGACGCATCCCCCGCTGAACGCCATCGACCAATTGTTTTATAGCTTCCGGCTGATCACCGGTTGGGTGATAGGGTGCATTGAGTTGAAATTCCATTGGACCCTCTAAATCTTGTTCCGATAGTTCAACCCCACCGAAGTGGGAGGAAAATGTATAAAAT
>DATMXL010000168.1:0-2371 GCA_035561555.1 Bellilinea sp. | reverse complement strand
TTATGGCTCCCTTCTCCAACCCAGGCTACTAAACCCGTAAATATCTACCATACCCTCAGAAAGGAGACGGATCCTTCGGTAACATTTTCATTTGAGCCAATGATTACCCCTCGGTAACATTATCTTTTGACTTGACGGGGGAAAGTTCCTCGCAGGCATCCTCATTAACACCGGGTGGGGTTAGAATAAATCCAACCACCCATGCCAACCGCGCCGACTTTTTTCCAGAATAAAATTCTCAACCTGCTGCTGCGCTTATTGGCAGTCATTTTGACCGTCGCCGTGCTCACATTGCTGCTGCAATCCTTAAATCCCGAGCTGGCCAATCAAGTCATCGTACTCATTTACCTGCTGCCAGTGATGCTCAGCACGGTGTTGTGGGGCTTGGGACCCGGTATCCTGGCAGCCTTTCTGGCTTTCCTGACCTTCAATTACTTTTATCTCGAGCCGCTGCATACTTTACAGGTGCACGCCAACCAGGATCTGATCCTGCTGACCATATTCCTGATCGTAGCGGTAGTGCTGGCTCAATTGATCGGGCAAGCGCGGCAGGGAGAGCGCCTGGCTCGCAGCCGGGAGTGGGAAGCTACCCGCATGTACGAATTAATCTCAGCGCTGGCACGCTTGCAGGAGGTCCCAGCGGTGGCTCAGGTGCTGGCAGATCAGACCCGCGAGACTTTCGATTGCACCCAGGTAGACGTCACCACGCTGGAGAAAAAAGACGAGCCTGCGATCACGGCACAATCGCTCGAATCAGAGGCGGTATCCGGCGAACCAACCTCGCGCATCCGTCTGGAAACAGCTCGCGAGAACGAAGGCGAATTACGGCTGTGGCGGACTGGTGGGCAGCTCTCCCGACAGGAGCAGCGGTTGTTGGGCGCATTCACCAGCCAGGGAGCGCTGGCTATCGAGCGCATTCGTCTGGCGCGCGGTGAAAAACGCTCCCGTTTGCTTGAGGAGAGCGATAAACTCAAATCCTCCTTGCTCAATTCGGTTTCGCATGAACTGCGCACCCCGCTTTCTGCAATCAAAGCTTCAGTTTCCAGCCTGCGCAGCCGAACCGTTGATTGGGATGCGCCGGACCGTAACGAACTGCTGGCGACCATTGAAGAGGAAACTGACCATCTCAACCTGCTGGTGGGCAACCTGCTGGATATGTCACGCATTGAGTCAGGCGCACTCAAACCACATCGCACCTGGAATGCCATAAGCGAGATCGTGTGGGGCGTGGCTCGTAAAATGCGCGCTCAGCTGCAGGAACACCAGCTGGAGATCGACCTGCCGGCTGACTTGCCATTGGTCCCGACGGATTATGTGATGATGGAACAGGTGTTTACCAATCTGATCAGCAATAGCATCAAATATGCCGGGCTGGGAACACGCATCGAAATCACTGCTGCGACGGATGCCGGCGGGCTCCACACCCGGGTAGCCAATCAAAGTCCGCAAGTACCCGAGGAACATTTGGAGGCGATTTTCGATAAATTTCACCGTGTCACCGCAGCCGACAAAGTCATGGGGACGGGTCTGGGACTTTCCATTTGTAAGGGCATCGTGGAAGCTCATGGCGGTAAGATTTGGGCCACCAACGAACCCAGCCGCTTTGTATTCCATTTCACGCTGCCGTTGACGCTGGACGGTGCGCTGCCTGATTCCCCGCGCGAGGTGGATAATGGATAAAGACCCGGCCATCCTGCTGATCGATGACGAGCCGCAAATCCTGCGGGCGCTCAAAACCATACTGGCTGCCAATCACTTTCGGGTAAGTTCTGCGGTGACCGGCGAGCAGGGAATCGCCATGGCGGTGGCGCAACCGCCGGATTTGATCATCCTCGATTTGACTTTGCCGGACATGGACGGGATTGCGGTAGCCGAATCGATCCGTGAGTGGTCGCGGGTGCCGATCATCGTGCTTTCGGTGCGCGACAATGAGAAGGATAAAGTTGCGGCGTTGGATCGCGGCGCCGATGATTACTTAACCAAACCGTTCGGCATCGAGGAGTTACTGGCACGCATTCGGGTGGCGCTGCGCCATTCCGAGCAGGGGATTGGCAACAAAGGCAGCCTGATTAAGGCAGGCGCGGTGACAGTTGACCTGGCGCGCCACCTGGTCACCCTGCGCGGCGAAGAGATCCGGCTGACTGCCACGGAATTTAAGCTGCTGGCTTATGTGGCAGCTCATGCCGACCGGGTGCTGACTCACCAGGCCATTCTGACAGCGGTGTGGGGATTTGAGGATTACGACCACGTCGAATACCTGCGGGTTTATATCGGTCAGTTGCGCAAAAAATTAGAGCAAAACCCGGATGAACCGCAAATCTTGTTGACTGAGCCGGGCATCGGTTACCGCTTCAAAACCAGCGAATAATCT
>DATMXL010000167.1:0-4248 GCA_035561555.1 Bellilinea sp. | reverse complement strand
GGATAGTTATGTGAAGATTAATGGCACTTCCGATGAAACATCTATTACGAATATGTATGTTTCGATTATCGGGTATGGAATCACGATCTCTGGTGATTCTTACTTGAACCTAGTCTATGATGCTGATCGAGATTACGGGATGACTTCATATTTGCAAGTTCAGAAGTAAGAACTGTTTTGGTATGAAGAATTGCCGGCCCTTCGAGGCCGGCTTTTTATTTTCCTTGCCCCGGTTAGGTGAGCGACACCTCTCACTTTGCAAAACTATTAACTCGAATCGGTTTGACTAAAGTTAGAATAATAGTAATCAACGCCTAACAACGGGAGCAGCTCAGGGCGATCCAATCGGGAAAATCGCCTGGCTTGCCCCCTCTTGTGTTCTCAAAGGCTCTTTTACGGCTGCAAGGAGGGAATCAGACATGCTCAAACACTATCGGAAGGATCAGCGCGCACAGGGCATGGTCGAATTTGCGCTGGCTGTTCCAGTGTTCCTGATGCTTCTATTAGGCGTTTTTGAATTCGGCCGGCTGTTCATCACTTTTTCCTCGGTGTATGCCGCGGCGCGCGAAGGCGCGCGCTTCGGCGCTGCCGCCGAGAATCTGTGCGTAGGCGGCGTTGAATCGCAGTCCGAGCGGGCTGGCGGCGTAGCTGGCGACCTGAATGTCACCATCAACTACGACAGCGGCGTGGGCACTGCGGTCTTCAGCAACTGCTCCCAGGCTGAGGTAGGCGACCGCATCATCGTCACCGCTTCCCGTCCCTTTGAATTCATTACCGGGTTTATCCCGCTGCCTGGCGGCGTTCCGGTCACATTGTCCTCCACTGCCAAGCGCACCATCATCAACGATGCGGTCATGGTCTGGACACTTCCTCCTCCCCCGTAAACAGGATTAGTCCCATGAAAAATCAACGTGTACGCATTTCTGAAAAAGGTCAAAGCCTGATGGAATTGGGTTTGATGATGGTGTTCATGCTGATCCTTCTCGCCGGCGTGGTGGATCTTGGCCGCATGATGTATGAATACCTGACCATGCGTGACGCAGTCCAGGAAGGAGCCGGTTACGGCACCATCTACCCCGGCTATTGCAACGAAATTGCCGCGCGGGTGAAGGACAACCTGCCAGATGCCAATTACACCGTTGCGGTGACGGTGGACGGTTTAAGCTGCTCCGCGGCTTATTCAGCCGATGCCGCGGCTGCCCTCACCTACCATCTGCCGAGCCATGCCTGCTCCGGAAAGATATTAACCATCACCCTGGATCATAGTTTTGAGGTCACCATGCCGATGTTGGGCACCTTCGTTGATCCCGAAGGCGACGGTGTACCCATGCATGTGGTCATCGAAGACCGCATTGTTAGACCAGAATGCCAGTAAGGTGGAGGAAGTTATGAAGCAGATCCGTACATCCGAACGGGGGCAGATTTTAGTTCTGTTGGTTTTAGCCATGATCGGCATGCTTGGTTTAACAGCCCTGGCAGTGGATGGCGGCATGATATATGCGGATCGACGTTATATGCAGAGCGCCGCTGATGCAGCCACCCTGGCCGGGGCTGGACGTATCGGTGACGGCATTGAAGCGCTGGATATGGACGACCTGCAATGGAGTTGTACTGCCTTGAATTCCAGCATTACCGCGGCTTACCAGGAAACCAAAGATAAAGCTGCAACGAATGATTACGAGATCGATAAAAATGCCAACCTTGGCACAGCCGAGAATAACCTGGGTATGAAAATCACCTGCTCCCAAACCGGGAAATACGCGGATGTGATGGTGATGCTAACCAACGACACCACCACGTCATTCGTGCAAATGTTCACCGGCGGACCGATGCGTAACACGGTGACGTCCATCACCCGGGTTGAGCCTGGGTTAAATGCCGGCGGAAACTATGCCATTGTCTCGCTCAGCAAGTACTGCGGCAACAATAAGAATCAACCAACCGATTTCGGCGGCACCAAGTTAAGTGGTACCACAGACGTAAAAGTGATCACCGGTGGAATATGGTCGAACTCCTGCCTCGAGGCAGCTGGCGGACCAGATGTCACCGTTACCGAAGCAAACGGGAATACCATCAAGCCTAACAGCGTGTTGTACCACAACACCTTTACGTACACCCCACCCGGCTCCGGTACTCTGGACCCTGCTCCCGTGTCGACCGGGGCTTACCATCCTATGACTGAAAAAACCCTGCCCTCTCTGGCAGACCGGTGTGCCAAGGTCGATATGGATGCCTATGACGCCAAGCATAATGTCGAAGGTACGCTGACTGCAGGTAATTACAGCGACCTGAGTTTCAAAGGCCCAACGGTCTTAAGCCCGGGTCTGTATTGCATCAGCGGTACAGTTTCCATGAACGCCAACGCCTCAATCTCCGGCACCGGGATTACCATTTACTACACCGGTACCAGTATGACTATCAACGGCGGCGCAGGCACCAAACTACAAGCACCCAACTGGGATCCGGTTAATTTAATCCCAGAGGTGCTTGGCGCTAAAGAAGATACCTTGATTTTTGTTTCACCGGATGTAAAGGCTGACATTAAGATAAACGGTACGTCTGATTCATACTTTTCCGGCCTGGTGTATGCGCCCAACAGCAATATTTTCATCGCCGGTAATGCCACCATGGGTCATGAAACGGTGGCTGAAATGGCCTTGATTGGCTATCGCGTGGATCTGACTGGCGCTTCCAACTTTAATGTCAAATACAATGCCGACATGGTTTACGACTTCCCGCCTGATCTGGAGGTCAGACGGTAGGGGCGAATAATAATACCCATAGAGCCGGCTCAGGCCGGCTCTATTCGTTAACCCCAAGAAGGAATGCGATATGTATGTTACAATTTTCACAGATCAGAGGCTGCCAGGGGGAAACCGGGCTGCCTGACTTATCCTCGCACAGGAAGTTAAAAATATGGAAGCAATTGAAGCCATCCTGACCCGGCGTTCAGTGCGCCGTTTTACGCCCCAGCCAGTCTCTGAGGAAGAAATCACCTTGCTGCTGCGCGCCGCCATGCAGGCGCCGTCAGCCGGCAATGCTCAGCCCTGGCACTTTGTGGTAGTGATGGAGCGCAGCGCGCTGGATGCCATCCCAAACTTCCATCCTTTCGCAAAAATGACCGCCCAAGCGCCCCTGGCTGTTTTGATTTGCGCCGATGAGGGCCTGGAGAAATATTCCAGCCGCTGGCCATTGGATTGTGCCGCCGCGGCGGAAAACATGCTGCTGGCTGCGCATGCCAGCGGGCTGGGAGCGGTGTGGGTTGGGGTTTACCCGGAAGCTTTGCGCATGAATTCGTTTCGCAGCTTGCTGGGCGTACCGGAGAATATCCTGCCGGTAGCTCTGGTCGTGATCGGTCACGCGCAGGAAACGCCGCCTGCCATCAACCGCTTCCGTCAGGAGCGGGTGCACCATAACGGGTGGTAAAGGTTAATTATCACCAAAGGGGAGCGTCTGTGTAGGGGCGGCTCGCGAGCCGCCCGTATGTCAGAGCTGCAATAGATTGTCGCCCGCAAAATATATTATTCTTTTGACCACCTGGATGGATTTTCCATTATATAGGTGCGTATATGCCCCAATTCTGTCTCGTTGCGGATTACGCGGTCATAATAATTCCGCTGCCATACAGTTTCTCCAGGTGTGTTTCTTGAAATATTGATTTGCTTTGTAGAAATGGTTTTAAATGCCCCAATTAATTGCCCCAACGGTTTTATTTTTGGAATGGTCTCCTTGACGGAAATTACGGTTGTTAAGGTGCTTGGTTGAACCTTGTTCAAGATAAATATGATTCCATGGAAGTGATCTGGCATCAGACAATATTCGTCTAAAACAACATAGGGGTAATTGATTTCTAATTGCTTCCAGGATTCAATGACGATTTGGCTTTTCCAATTGAGAACAAATAATTCATTTGAAATGTTTCCAAAGAGCTGCTCCCTATTATTCACCGTGATCGTGACAAAATATGCCCCTGGAATGGAATAGTCATAGTCTTTCAAGCGGATGTTTTTCCGAATTGGTAACGAGTTACCTGAATCCATAGATCAAATTATATTGGGTTGTATTCGCGGCCACGGAAATTTCTGGGGGTAATTAATTGACGCGGGCGGCTCGCCCCACAAGGGGGCGCACCAGTCGCGCGAGCCGCCCCTACAATTCGACTGCTAAAACCATAATTTCGGGAACCTATTGCTGACCTTCTACGTATACATATTATCAAGATGCGCAGGCATCTTGCGGGCTGTGCTC
>DATMXL010000166.1:0-4997 GCA_035561555.1 Bellilinea sp. | reverse complement strand
GAAAAGGGTATACTGTTGCAACACGCCGATATCCATTTCCAAGGACTCTTCCCCGATGAAAATTTCCTACCTCGAACCAGCACGCGGTGAGAACAACCAGTTTTGGCGCTATGCTTTGACAATTATCGCGATCCTGTGGTTCACTTTTGGGGCCGGGCTGGTTCTGGCGGTAATCGCCATTGCGGTGGAGGGCAGCGCTGACCTGGCAACGTATTCCAATTTCACCATGCTGCTGCTGACCATGCTGCCGTTCCCAGTAGCGCTGCTGGTGCTTTGGGGCGGGTTGCGGCTGCTTCACCGGCGTGGTTTAATGTCGCTCCTGCGTCCCGGGGGCAGCTTCTCCTGGGGAAAATTTTGGACCTCGGCTGGAATCTGGTTCCTATTGGCAGGCGCCAGTGACCTGATCATCTGGCTGACCAACCCCGCGAATTACACGTTCAGCTTTAATCCGGCTGCATTTTTTCCGTTCATGCTGTTGGCATTGATCCTGGTTCCCATCCAAACCTCTACCGAGGAGCTGATCGTGCGCGGCTACTTGACCCAGTGGGTGGGGCGTTACAGCCGCAAAATCTGGCTGCCGCTCATCCTGCCTTCTCTGGCCTTCATGTTGATGCACGGACTCAACCCGGAGGTGACCGCCTACGGTGCGGCGCTGACCCTGCCGTTATACCTTGGTACCGGGCTGCTGTTGGCCTGGCTGACCTTGAAGAGCGGCGGCCTGGAGATGGCGCTCGGACTGCATGCGGCCAACAATATTTATGCAACGCTGGTGGTGACTTTTCCTAATACCGCGCTGCCTTCGCCGGCTTTATTCTCGGTTCAGGTCTACGATCCGGTAATGGCGCTGATTCAGCAAGCGGTGGTCATGGCGCTGTACCTGGGGATCATTTATATCTGGCGCCGCGGATGGTTATCACCGGTTCAGAATACTGACCTGGTCGTCGCTGAGGCTTGATCGATCGATATCCAGGTATGGTGGGGGTACGAAGAGCAGAACTTCTCGGGCAGGGTCGTTCCTTAATTTTTAAGATTCGCTAACAACCCTAAGCTCCCCCCGGAACAAATCATTCGCTGGCATCGTCCTATATTCATGGTTAAAAACCTTGACCTTTTTGATATACTGTTATTGTCGTACTGATCATGCAGCATGTGGAGGGTAATTAAATGAGTACCTCGACTGAAGCGGCAATTTCACGCCGCAGCCTGAACCAAACATTGATATTGTTTCTCATATTGACCCTGGCGATTGCCATACCGCTCGGAACTGCCAAGGCGTACACCGGGTTCCCAACCTTTGATATCGTCAGCGTGGAAAAAGACGTCTCGGTGACCGTCCAAACCGTCAACCTGCCGCCAACCCAGACCTTTACCGTACGCATGGGCAAGATGGGCACCAAAGCCATCGGCGGTGAAATCGTCAAAACATTCGACTCTGGCGCCGGCGGTGCGCAAAAAATGACATTTAACATCCCGGCATCGCTCAAGGGACAGGCGCAGATCGCCATCCGCATGGACAGCGCACCGGGCGGCTGGTTTGCCTATAACTTCTTTATCAATTCGGTATCTTCGACCGCGGTCCCGACTACCGTCGGTGGCGCGACGGCTACTCCTACCAAGACAGCCACCGGTCCGACACCCACCAAGACGCCTACTGGTCCGGCACCCACAAAAACACCCACCAAAGTCGTCACCCCGGCTGCCACCAAAATCCCCGGTTACAGCGGAATTCCGACCATCTCGATCATCGCGGTGGTGAAGGACAGCACGGTCACCATCAAGACCAATAATTACCCGCCCAACCAGGTCTTCACGGTGCGCATGGGCGTCATTGGCACCAAGGGTATTGGCGGGACCGTTGTCGGCACCACGGATTCAGGCAAGGGCGGCGTCTTTGAGGCTACCTACACCATTCCGGAGGCGATGAAGGGCAAGATTCTGATCGCCATCCGCCTGGACAGTCCGGCTGGATTCTACTCGTACAACTGGTTCTGGAATAACAACGCGCCGTAAAATCGGCTGACTAAATTGCTTTCTGGAAATGGATTGCACGGATCCCCCCTCCGTGCAATCCTTTCTTATTTAACCAGCGGATTTCAAGATGGCATCCGTCATGCGCGCCAGGCGCACCACCGGTTCGACGTCATGCACACGCAGGATATCCGCACCGCGCTGAATCCCCACCGCGCAGGCTGCCAACGTTCCCTCAAGGCGCTGATCCGGTGGTAAATTGAGGGTGTATCCGATGAAAGATTTACGCGACGGACCCAGCAGCACCGGATAGCCGAGTGCTTTGATCTCATTCAATCGGTTGAGCAGCATCAGGTTCTGTTCAACCGTTTTACCAAATCCGATTCCAGGGTCCAGGATGATATTTTCCCGGGCAATACCGGCGTTTAGTGCCAGATCGACCGATTCGAGCAGCTCCCGAGTAACATCCGCCAGTAAATTATTATATTCCATGCCGACATAACGCCCACCCAACCGCTCCTGCAATTCAGCGTTGCCCGGTTTGCTGCGGTTGTGCATCAAAACGATCGGGACACGATGCCGGGCAGCGACTTCCGCCAGGTTCGGATCTGCGCGCAGCCCCCATACATCGTTGACCCAGTGGGCACCAGCTTTGAGCGCAGTTTCCGCCGTGGCAGCTTTGTAGGTATCTATGGAAAGCAGGATATCCAGGCCTTCTCTGACAATTGCCTTAATGACTGGCTCGACCCGCGCAATTTCCTCGTCCGCGGTAACCATTTCCGCGCCGGGGCGGGTGGACTCGCCGCCAATATCCAAAATGTCCGCGCCAGCCTCCGCGAAGCGTTTGGCCTGCTCCATAGCAGCGGTTAGAACCTCACCCTCACGCAGCAGCCCATCGCCGGAGAAGCTGTCGGGCGTCAGGTTGAGGATACCCATAATAAAAGTGCGGCTGCCAAATTCCAGTCGTTTCATGGTTGTTTTCCTTCTCCAATAAGCTGCGCTGCCATTTTCTCCAGCCGGCGCTGGCGAGTGGCAGGTTTACGCGCCTCCAGCACGTATTTTAACCACGCGCGCTGGTGTGACGGTGGCAAGCGCTGGTAAAGCTGCCGCACTGGCGCGTTACTTTGCAGAAAGTGGGAGACTTCGGCCGGCGGATGGTCATCCCCGTTGGTAACCGGGATGACACTAGTGGCGTCCACCTGCGCTAACAGCGCACGGATAGTCTTTTGCGTCAACGGATGCTTGAAATCAGGTGCCAGGTCAGCCAGCGGCGCCAAAACGAAGGCGCGCTCAGTCAGGCGCGGGTGTGGGATTTCCAGCCGCTCATCTTTGTAAACCTGGTCCGCATAAAAAAGGATGTCCAGATCAATGAGGCGCGGGCCGTAGCGCACGGTTTTCTCCCGGCCCATCTTTTGTTCCAATGCCTTCAGCCGTTCCAGCAAAGCTAACGGCTGCAAGTCGGTCTCAGCTTCACACACCAAATTGAGAAAGGCTGGTTGATCTGCGAAGCCCCACGGCGGAGTCTCGTACACCGGTGAACAGCGCAAAACCGTCACCGCCGGAGGCAGCAGGCTGAGGGCTTGCGCCAGGTTGACCATGCGCTCGCTCAGGTTGGTCCCCAGCCCCAGGAAAACTTGCGTCATATCTATTGACCGCGTTGCGTATTGATCAAATCAGCCAGCATACCATAAGCGGTAGTATCTGGCCCTGGGTTACCTTCCACAATCCCCAGACCGGGCAGCACGTCCAATTTGAATTCAACGTACGAGCTGGTGCCTTCGATCGAATACAACGGCGAGCCGGCTGGTACGCGCGCCGGTTTGACGCTGGCTTCCAGCAGCCGTTGACCGTCGCGGCGGGCAGTGCACACCAGTTTCCAGCGTTCGCCGGCTTTTTGGGCTTTCTTGATCATATCCGGCGTGATCTCGCGGATGCCGCTGCGGTCAACTTGCTGCGGCTTGAGCGGAATCCCCATCAGAACGGTGCACAAGGCTGCGACTTTGATGGCGGCATCCCAGCCGTCGATGTCCGCTGACGGATCCGTTTCGGCGATGCCGATTTTCTGCCCCTCGACGATAGCCTCATCCAGCGTCAAACCCTTTTCCAGCAGCCCCAGGATGAAGTTGGTACACGAGTTCAAGATGCCGCTGAACCCCAACAGGTCGGCAGCCGGCAGCGGACCGCGGAACAGAGAGAAAATCGGCGCGCCATCCATCACAGTCGATTCATACATGAAGCGCTTGCCGCGCATGGCAGCCATTTTATTCAACTCAGCGAAGGCATGCACCACCGGACCTTTGTTGGCGGTGATGGCATGCATGCCCTTGTTGAGCGCTGCTTTAATATGGTCAATGGCAGGCTGCCCGGTGTGGTGATTGACCGGCGAAGTTTCCAGCATGGCATCGGCTGAACTGGAGAAAATGAAATCAGTGACGTTGGCAGGAACGGGTTGCTCGGAGAGGATATCCAGCGATTGGCCCAGCTCGATGGTTTCCAGAGCGCGCGTCAAATTGATGCCGCCTGAGTTAATGGCGCCACCGTGCCGCCCGGTGATGATACCGGTGACCACAATTTGCAAGCCGAACTGGTCCGCCAGGGTCTGTTCTTTCCGCAGCAGCAGGCGGGCAAAAGCCTGTCCAACATTGCCAAATCCGACCATTACCAGGGCAATCTGTTTCATGAGGAACCTCCGCGCTCGTGGGTTGACTCAATCATAGCCTGAATGCAAGCCGCGGGCAAGCGGTTGGAAAGATGATACCCAACACAACCTTCTTGGACTGGACTTTCGATCGAGAAATAGTAGTTTGTATGAACATGTACTTTGCTCGATGAAGTGCCCTGCAGGAGATTCATACACCGAGGACCCCAATCTGTGTAGATTTAGCGTGATTTAACCTGGGTCATCGTAAGCGTGAAATCAACCCCACCCTACCCGCCCCATTCTTGGGGCGGGTTTACTTAATCGAGAGTTTCTGCGCCACTAGGCGCAAAAACTCTCGAAATTCATTTAATCCCCCGCTCCCTAATGG
>DATMXL010000165.1:0-22054 GCA_035561555.1 Bellilinea sp. | reverse complement strand
GCTGCACCGACCACTGCTTCCGAAGCCACAACCGCTCCGGAAGTAACTGGCCCTGCTTATCAAGAAGCCCCCATTCTGGCTGATCTGGTTGCCAAGGGCGAGCTTCCTCCCGTGGAAGAACGTCTGCCCGAGAACCCGCTGCTTGTGCCTGTGACCGAGTCGGTTGGCGTCTACGGTGGAACCTGGCACCGCGGTTTCCTCGGCCCATCGGATTACAACAACTACACCCGTGTGGTGTATGATGCCCTGGTGCGCTTCTCACCCGATGGCAGCAAGATCGAGCCTCGGCTGATTGAATCCTGGGAATCATCGGAAGACTTCACCACCTGGACGATCCACATGCGCAAGGGCGCAAAATGGTCCGATGGCGAGCCCTTCACGTCGGCTGACATCATGTTCTGGTATGAGGATGTGCTGCTGAACACCGACTTGACCCCCAAGGTTGCCAAGTGGATGCAGAACTCAGATGGCACCACGGCTGTGGTCGCTGCTGTGGATGAATACACCGTGACCTGGACTTATACCAATCCCAACACCACTTTGATGATGGAATTGGCCAACCAGGACGGCGGCGACAAATCCTACGCTGTGTTCCTGCCCCGTCACTATCTGGAACAGTTCCACGCCAGCTACGCCAATGCGGATGAACTGGCCAAAATGGTCACCGATAACAGCTTCAAGACCTGGCCTGAATTGTTCGCCACCCGCAAGAATCCGGCCGAGAATCCTGACCGCCCGGTGATGGCTGCCTGGAAACCCGTGACTCGCGTTGCGGACGAAGTTCTGCGCCTGGAGCGCAATCCCTACTACGTAGGCGTTGACTCTAATGGCAACCAGCTGCCCTACATCGACGCTGTTGAGTTCAAGTTCTTCCAGGACAGCCAGGCACTGAACCTGGCCGCCATCGCTGGCGAGCTGGACTTGCAAGAACGTCACATCATTATGGGCAACTATCCGGTCTTTAAGGAAAATGAAGCCGCCGGTAAGTACAAAGTCATCACCTGGTCGACCTTTGGCGGCTCGGATGCAGCCATTACCTTCAACCAGACCTATGACAAGGATCCAGTAGTTGCAGAACTGCTGCAAACCAAGGACTTCCGCGTAGCATTGTCCTATGCTATTGACCGCGAAGAGATCAAAGAGGCTGTGTTCCTTGGTTTGGGTGAAGCCCGCCAACCAGTCCCTGCTCCCTGGCACCCCTACTACCCTGGCGACGATGTAGCCTTCAAGTACACCGAGTTCAACCAGGACCTGGCCAACCAGATGCTGGATGCGATCGGTTTGACCGGCCGCGATAAGGATGGCTTCCGCACTAACAAAGATGGCGAGCAGTTCAGCATTGAAATCTCTGTGGTCCCCAACTTCGCCAACTGGCCGGATGTGGCCCAGATGGTAGCTGCGGACTGGCAGGAAGTTGGCGTTCGAACGATCGTCCAGGTTCGCGAACGCGCTGTGCACTTCGAAATGCGCGATGCCAATGAAATTGTCACCGAGCTGTGGAATGAAGATACCACCGGCTTCCCCTTCACTGGCGCACCCAAGTTTGATCCGCGCAGCCAGCCTGGTTTGGCTATTGCGCCTCTGATGCGCCAATGGCTCCAGACCAACGGCACCGAGGGTGTTGAACCGACTGCCGAGATGGCCCGCATCGTCGAAATCATTGACGAAGGCAAAACCGTCGGCACCGAGCAGCAAATTGCCCTGGCACAGGAACTCTTCACTCTTTGGGTGGACCAGGCTTATGAACTGGGCACCGTCGGCCTGACCCCGCTGGTGCAGGGCGTAGTTGTCATGAACAACAACATGATGAACGTGCCGAACACCCTGGGGAACGACTGGCCGCTGCGCACGCCTGGCAACGCCAATCCGGAACAGTTCTACTTCCAACCGTAATCCCCGCCAATCGGTCTATTGCAAGACTCTCCTGCGGGCGGCTCCGCACCGCCCGCAGGAGGAATCACCGTCGCGGACCATTTTGTGGCCAGGGTTGATAGAAAGGATAAGCAAATATGTTGCGCTATATCCTGCAACGAATCATTTTGATACCAGTCCTGTTGATTATTTTCTCGATAATGGTCTTCGCCCTGGTCCAGGCTCCTCCCGGAGATTTTTTAACAAGTTATATTGCCACGCTATCGTCATCGGGTTCATCGTTGGATCAGGCAGAAATTATTGCGCTTGAAAGACAGTTCGGTTTGGACCAACCAGTGCACATCCAATATCTGCGCTGGATGGAAAATTTGTTTCACGGCGATCTTGGGCTCTCTTTGGAATATCAGCTCCCGAACGCGGAATTAATCAAAGACCGCATTGGTCTGACCATTGTTCTGGCACTATTTGCTTTTGTTTTTACCTGGGTGATGGCTATTCCCATTGGCATTTACTCCGCCACCCATCGCAATACCATCCTCGACTACCTGGTGACGGTGGTCAATTACACCGGCGTCGCCATACCCAACTTTATGCTGGCATTGATCTTAATGTGGTGGGCCTATTCACAATTTGATGTTAGCATCACCGGTCTGTTCTCGCGCGAATTCGAACAGGCGCCCTGGAGCTTTTTGAAAGTAGTTGACCTGCTGAAACATATCTGGCTGCCGATGATTGTCATCGGACTGGCTGGTACAGCCCGTCTGACGCGAGTCATGCGTGCCAACCTATTGGATGAACTCAACAAGCCTTATATGGTCTCCGGACGCGCCCGCGGTCTTTCTGAATGGCAGTTGGTGATGAAATACCCGGTGCGCATGGCGATCAATCCCTTAGTCAGCACCATTGGCTGGTATCTGCCGGAACTATTTTCCGGCAGCCTGATTGTGGCAACCGTGATGAACTTGCAGAATATCGGTCCGTTGCTCTTGCGATCCCTGGTTAACCAGGATATGTACCTGGCTGGTGCCATTTTGATGATTTACTGCTTCCTGGCCATCATCGGGACCCTGATTTCCGATATCCTGCTGGCCTGGCTGGATCCACGGATCCGGATGGAGAGGGTCTAATAATGAGCACAATAGATCCGAAACCCTTGCCTTCTGAAGGGCTCCAGCCTATCAATTCAATCGTCGCAGAGGCCCCGGCGTCACCCCTTCCGCTGAATGAAGAACCGCTGATCACCACCCAGGAAGAGGAACGCATTTCAATCGCCTCCAACTGGACACTGGTGTGGTGGCGCTTCAGAAAAAATGTGCTGGCAGTCATCAGCACTGTGGTTTTGTTTATTTTGATCCTGATCGTGCTGGTTCCGGACTTTTTTGCTACCATGGACCCGGAAGCCACCAATGCCCGGCTGGCTTTCATACCGGTTCAAAGCGTGAACTGGTTGGACGAGGGCAAAATCAAACCCTGGGTGCCCGGTGTGGAAGGCAAACGCGATCCAGTCACGCTCAAAATGCTGTGGACCACGGATGATACCCAAAAAACTTATGTGAAATTCTTCGGAAAAGGATTTTCATATTCGGTCCTGGGTTTAATTGAGAGCAATATTCATCTGGTAAGCAGTGTTGATCCGGAAAAAGAAGGCCAGATCTATCTGCTGGGTACCGACCGACTGGGGCGGGACCAATGGTCGCGCCTGGCTTTTGCGACCCAGATCTCCATGACGATTGGCATGATTTCCGTGGTCGTCAGCGTAGTGTTGGGGTTATTGCTTGGCGGCATTTCCGGCTACTTCGGCGGGTGGATCGACAATATCATCCAGCGGCTGATTGAACTACTGCAATCGCTGCCGACCATCCCCATCTGGTTGGCTTTGACCGCTGCTCTGCCGCGCACCTGGTCGCCGGAAAAAGTATTCTTTGCCATCACCATCATTCTGGCCTTACGCGGCTGGACTACTCTGGGGCGTGAAGTACGCGGCCGATTCCTTTCGCTGCGCGAAGAGGACTTCGTACTGGCAGCGGAACTGGGAGGCGCCAGTCAGGGGCGCATCATTATCAAGCATATGATCCCGACGTTTACCAGCCATATCATCGCCACCAGTACCCTGGCGATCCCGGTCATGATTGTCACCGAGACCTCGCTCAGTTTCCTGGGGCTGGGTATGCGCCCGCCAGCTATCAGCTGGGGTGTGATGCTGCAGGAAGCCCAAAATATTCAAACCCTGGCGCTGGCACCCTGGCTGCTGTTCCCGGGTCTCATTGTGATTGTGGCGGTATTGGCCTTCAACCTGGTGGGCGACGGCTTGCGCGACGCGGCTGACCCCTACAGCCACTAGCGGGAAAGGAGAATTAATGGTCACAACAACCCAAAACTTCAAAACCGCTGCTGGCAGCCTGGCAAATGAACCCCTCCTCAAGGTGGAAGATCTGAAGGCCTATTTCTTCATGGATGAGGGCACTGTACGCGCTGTGGATGGCGTTTCCTTTGAAGTGCAGCCCGGCAAAGTCATCGGAATTGTCGGTGAAAGCGGCTGCGGCAAAAGCGTCACCATGAAAGCCATCCTGCAGATCCTGGAACCCGGTGCCAAAATTGTCAACGGCAAGGTAACCCTGCGCAGCCGAATTCGCCACGGCGACCCCAACAGCCCGGAAGAGCTGGTAGAACTAACCAAGCTGGGCCGCAACAGCCGGGCTATGCGGCGGATTCGCGGCGCGGAAATTGCGCTCATACCGCAGGAGCCCATGGCAGCCTTCAGCCCGGTGCATACGGTCGGCAATCAAATAATGGAGACTATTCTGCTGCATCAGGATGTCAGCAAAAAAGAAGCCCGTCAAATTGCGATTGATGTCTTTCGAGCGGTGGGTATTTCCATGCCCGAGCAGCGTATCGACTCGTTTTCCTGGCAACTTTCCGGCGGGCTGCGTCAACGAGCTATCATCGCCATGGCTTTAAGCTGCAATCCGCGGTTGTTGATCGCGGATGAACCCACCACTGCCATTGACGTCACCACCCAGGCACAAATTCTCAAGCTGCTGCGTAAGCTGCAGGAAGAGCGACAGACCTCGATCATCTTCATCACCCACGATCTGGGTGTCATTGCTCAAATGGCCGATGATGTGGTGGTGATGTACCTTGGCATGGTGATGGAAAAGGGACCGGTGCGGAAAATTTTCAAGGATGCCAAACATCCTTACACCCAGGCGCTGCTGCGATCAATCCCGAGCGTGCAGTCGCAATCCCGGGTCAAACTGCCAACCATCGCGGGTTCCATCGCCCACCCCTTCAACCGCCCGAAAGGCTGCCCCTTCCACCCGCGCTGCACCCATTTTATGCGCGGGGTATGCGACGTCAGCCAGCCCACCTTAACCCAGGTAGACGATGACCATTTTGTCAGCTGTTTTCTGTATGCCGAGGCGGGCAAGGCAGTCCCTGTCATGGAGATTACGCGATGAGCCGTGGAATTCAAACCCCCGAAATGAAGGCAGAGAATGCAGCTAAAACCCCTTTGCTGGAAGTCCGGCATTTGAAAAAGTACTTCCCCATCTATAAGGGTATGCTCCGCAAGTTGGTCAATCAGGTCCGTGCTGTTGACGACGTCAGCTTTAACGTGCGCGAGGGCGAAACACTGGGATTGGTGGGAGAGAGTGGCTGTGGAAAAACAACGGTTTCACGCTGCATTCTGCGCGCCATTGAGCCTTCCAATGGTGAAATCTTGTTTCGCGAAGACAACGACCAGGTGACCGACCTGGCGAAGCTTGACCGCGCCGGTCTGCGCCGCTTCCGTCCACAAATGCAGATGATCTTTCAGGACCCGTTCGGGTCATTGAACCCGCGTATGACCATTTTCGAGATCATCAGCGAGCCCTTGTATGTCAACGGCATGAAATCGAAGACGGAACGGGAAGATCATGTATCTGAACTGCTGCGCCTGGTTGGGTTGCGGGCGGAATATATGGCGCGGTATCCGCATGCCTTCAGCGGCGGGCAGCGTCAACGCATTGGCATTGCCCGGGCACTGGCGCTCAACCCGCGTCTGGTCGTGGCGGATGAGCCGGTTTCCGCGCTGGACGTATCTGTACAGGCGCAGGTGCTCAACCTGATGCTGGACTTACAGCAGAAGCTAAACCTGACCTACCTGTTTGTGGCGCATGACCTGAGCGTGGTCAAGCACATCAGCGACCGGGTCTGTGTGATGTACGTCGGCAAAATTGTCGAAATGGCAGCCACGGCTGAATTATTCGCAGTTCCACGTCACCCGTACACGGCGGCGTTGATGATGGCGGTGCCTGTACCTGATCCATCCAGCCGTCACATCATCCAGGATTTACCCGGCGAGGTTGCCAGCCCGGCTAACCCGCCTTCAGGCTGCTATTTCCACCCGCGCTGCCAATACGCCACTGAGATTTGCAGTACAAAAACACCCGAATTGCGGGAAATCACTCCCGACCACTTTGTCAGCTGTCACCGCGCAGAAGAATTGAACCTGGCTGGCATTCAAGAAACCAAAGGCGAGTGACCCATGGGTCACTCACGTCCGTTGCCTGAACACATGGGCATCATTTACCCTGTCTGAGCTATGCTGGTGGACATGAACCTCGAACCGCGAAAACCCTTTGCACTGATCAATGGACGCTTAATCCTGCCGGATCGAATCGCGGATGGTCTGGCAGTCGTGATTGACCACGACAAGATTAAGTCGCTGATTTCGCTTCAGGAACTGCCGAACGAAACCCCACAGGTGGATGTGGCTGGCCGCTGGATTAGTCCTGGACTGATCGACGTGCATACCCACGGGGCGCTGGGACATACCTTCAATGAACCAACTGAAGCAGCCTTTGGTACCATCCTGGCAGAAAACCTGCGACGCGGCGTTACCGGCCTGGTTGCCACCGTCGGGGCGGCACCTTTCGCTGAGATGAAGGAAATCTTCACCTTAGCGCGGCGATGGATGGCTGAATCCCATCGCGGAACACCGCTGCTGGGCGCGCACCTGGAAAGTCCTTACATTAATCCTGTTCAAGCGGGGGCACTGGACCGCAACAGCCTGCGAATGCCAACCGATGGCAGCGCCGAGCAGCTGCTGGAGTTTTCAGATGTGCTGCGCATCTTTGTGCTGGCACCGGAATTACCTGGCGCGGCTGATTTGACGGCGCGCTTGACCGAACGCGGTGTGATCGTGTCGGCGGGACATAGTATGGCAAAAGAGCAGGACGTTATAGCTGCTATGCAAGCCGGCCTGCGCCATGTGACACATTTATTCAGCGCAATGTCCAGCACGGTACGTGAAGGACCCTGGCGCAAGCCGGGGTTATTGGAAACAGCGCTGGTGAACCCGGGCTTGACTGTCGAAATGATTGCAGACAACCGTCATCTGCCGCCTACCTTAATGAAATTAGCCTACAAGGCTATCGGACCTGAGCGGTTGATGGTTGTATCGGACGCATTAAGCGGTGCAGGTCTGCCGGAGGGGGCATATTTCCGCATGGGATCGTTGGAATATGAGGTAGCGGATGGCGTCGGGCAGATGTTCGATCGCAGCGCCTTCGCCGGCAGCACCACACTGCTGAATCAAATGATCCCGGTACTGACGGACATTGTCGGCATCCCACTGTGGGAGACAATCCGCATGGTAAGCCTGAATCCAGCCCGGTTACTCGGAATGGACGCTCGCAAGGGCAGTATTGAACTTAATAAAGATGCCGATCTGGCAATTTTCAACCCGGATTTCAGCGCCTGGCGTGTGATGATCGCCGGCCAATGGGTCCAATAAGGAGAAAGCATGACAACCACACCCATTTTTTCCACAAAAGTCGAATCCATGCCGGTCACTGTCTACAACAATAATACGGAAGTCGGCCAGGCTGCCGCGGCAGATGCAGTTGAATATTTAAAACAGGTGTTGAAAGAGCGCGGTCACGCCAATGTGATTCTGGCCACCGGCAATTCGCAACTGACCTTCCTGGAAACGCTGCGACAATCCACGGAAATTGACTGGAGCAAAATTAATTTTTTCCACATGGATGAGTATATCAATCTGCCATCCGGTCACCCGGCCAGCTTTCCGCTCTTCTTGCAGCGCCATTTTCTGGATCATCTGGAGCCGAAAGCCGGCGCCTTCTATCCGGTACCCGGCTTACACACCAAACCCGGTGAAACACTGGAACAGGCAGCGGGTTTAATGGAGTATGAAAATTTGCTGCGGGAATACCCGGCCGACCTATGTGCGCTGGGAATCGGGGAAAATGGCCATCTGGCGTTCAATGACCCGCCGTTTGCCGATTTCAACGATCCGGTGTGGGTCAAAACCATAAAATTGGACGAAAGGTCGCGAAAACAGCAGTTGGGTGAAGGGCATTTCCCTGACCTTGAATCGGTACCGACCCACGCCATCACCCTGACCATTCCAGCGCTGCTGGCTGCCCGGAAAGTGCTGGCGATCGTGCCCGAGCAACGCAAAGCTGATGCAGTGCGAAAGTCGCTGACGGGACCCATCGATGCCAACTGTCCAGCCAGCATCTTAAGGGAGCATGCACATGTTCACCTTTACCTTGACCGCGATTCAGCTTCGCTTACATACGAGCTGCAAGGCTGATCTGGGGTTGTCTGGCGATGTCTGATCAAGAACGAATTCCGGTCGAATTGGTGTTCAACCCCAATTGGTGGCATAAAACCGCCGGAATTTCCTTCGATCAGGACTTTTACCTTGATCCGCAGCAGCGCATCACCAACGATGTTCTCATGCGTAAGGTGTTGTACCAGCGTTTTGGCGCACTTGGCCTGGGTGAAGCCGATCCGCAGCCGCGACCGGTGATCGGCTCGACGTACGTGGCGGGCGGTTTTGTCATTCCGGCGCTGCTGGGAGCCGAAATTCTGTTTTCGAAAGATGCTGCGCCGCAACCGCGGCCAGTGCAGCTCACCCCAGGCCAGATTGATCGCTTACAAAAGCCGGACTTTCGCCAGACCTGGCCGATGAACGAGCTGATCGCGCAGATGGATGCGCTGGAAGCCGAGTGGGGCTATCTGGTGGGAGACGTGAACACCGATGGGCTGCTCAATGCTGCCTACCACCTGTACGGCGTCGACCTGTTCACTGATTTTTACACCGCACCTCAGCGCATCGAGCGGTTGTTGAACCTGATCGCGGAATTAATCGGAGATGTGAGCGAGTATGTGCGTCAACGCACCGGCACCTGCTCTATATCCGTCAACCGCATGGTCGAGCGGGTTCAACCCAACCTTTTCCTGCACGCCAACTGTTCGGTACCGATGATCTCGCCAAAAAGCTACCGCAGCCTGCAGCTGCCCATCGAACAGCGGATGGCAGCCCGCTTGCAGCCTTTCGGCATCCACCACTGCGGCGATAACCTGCAGCGTTACGCCAGCGCTTACGCTGAACTTCCGCTACGCTTCGTGGACGTTGGCTGGGGTTCGGATGTCGCTGCCTGCCGGCAGGCGCTCCCGGATGCATTCCTAAATTTACGCATCAGCCCGGTGCGCATGCTCAATTGCAGCGCTGCTGAAATCGCTGCGGACACTGAATCGCTGTTACAGGCGGCGGGATCGCATGAACAAGTAGGCGTATGCTGCATCAATATGGACTACGGCACGCCGGATGAAAATATAATGGCTATGGTTGAAGTGGTGGAAAGTTACCGCAGCCAGTTCATTGTTAAGCCAGCAACGATTGGAGGGTCTCAAACATGAATCACCGTTTATTCGGCCGCACGGGCGTATTAGTATCTCCGCTGTGTCTGGGCACTATGAATTTTGGCAATCCGACCAATGCGGCCGATTCAGCCGCCATTATCTTACGGGCGTTGGATGCTGGAATTAATTTTGTCGACACCGCCGATGTTTATAACGGCGGTGAAAGCGAACGTATTGTTGGCCAAACATTAAAAGACTCAGGCCAGCGCGATCAGGTCTTTTTGGCGACCAAAGTCTTCAACCGGACTGGCGACGGTCCTAACGATACCGGTGCCAGCCGCTATCACATCATCAAGGGGTGTGAGGATTCACTGCGCCGCCTGCAGACCGATCACATCGACCTGTACCAGCTACACCGCCCGCCACCGGCACACCTGCCGCAGGATGAGGTTATACGCGCCTTGGATGACCTGGTGCGCGCTGGTAAAGTGCTCTATGCCGGGTCGTCCACTTTCGCAGCCTGGATGCTGATGGAAGGGCTGGCAATCAGCGAGCGCTACGGCTGGACGCGCTATGTCAGCGAGCAGCCGCCATACAACCTGCTCGACCGGCGCGCTGAAAACGAATTGATCCCGTTGTGCCAGAAGTACGGTCTGGCGGTCATGCCTTGGTCACCGCTGGCGATGGGTGTTTTGGCAGGGCGTTACAACAACCCGGCCGAGATTCCTGCCGGCTCACGCCGTGACAATTGGAAGAGCGCCGCGGTGGACGCACGCATCACCCAGACGGGAATTGAGGTCAGCCGTAAGCTGGCAGCTTTGGCTGCCGCGCGAGGAATGACAGCCGCTCGATTGGCCTTGTTGTGGATCAAAGATCAGCCCGGAGTTACAGCGCCCATCATCGGACCACGCACGATGGAGCAGTTGGAAGACTTTCTGCCGGTGATGGACCTGACCCTGGCAGATTCAGACCGCCCTTTGTTTGACGAATGGGTGCATCCCGGCAATGCGGTGGCTGATTTCCACAATACCAATGATTGGATGAAAGCACGTATTGTTGATCCCCCTGGAAAATCGGCGTGAAACAGGTTCGTTGGGGCATTATCGGCTGCGGCGACGTCACCGAAGTCAAAAGCGGGCCGGCGCTGCAAAAAGCGCAGGGCTCGCAGCTGTTGGCGGTCATGCGCCGTAATGGATCGCTGGCGCAGGATTACGCCCGGCGTCACGGTGTTCCGCGCTGGTACGATGATGCTCAGCAATTAATCGACGACCCAGAGGTGGACGCGGTTTACATTGCCACGCCGCCTCGCATGCACAAGGAATATACCCTGGCGGTCGCCAGTGCGGGTAAACCGGTGTATGTTGAAAAGCCGATGGCGCTCAATGCGGCTGAATGCCAGCAAATGATCGCTGCCTGCCGCAGCGCAGGAGTGCCGCTCTTCGTGGCTTATTATCGGCGGGCTTTGCCGCGTTTCGTCAAAATCAAGGAAATCTTGAATAGCGGCGCCTTAGGAGAATTGCGCCACGTTCAAATCACTCTCACTCAACCAGCCAGTCAATACGCCGCCGGGGTACTACCCTGGCGGGTACAGCCTGAGACTGCTGGCGGAGGTCATTTCGTGGACCTGGCTGCGCATTCGCTGGATTTTTTGGATTACGTTTTCGGACCCATCACCCAGGTTAAGGGGATCGCCCGCAATCAGGATGGCGGGTATCCGGCGGAAGATATTGTCAGTGGGACGTTTGAATTCGAAAACGGCGTGATTGGCAGCGGCTTGTGGTGCTTTGCCAGTTACGAGACCAGCGACCGGGTGGTTATCACCGGTTCCAAGGGCCGATTGACCTTTGCCACCTTTGAAAATGAGCCCGTTGTGCTGGAAACGGTCTCAGGGCGGCAAACCTTCGATATTCCGCAGCCAGCGCATGTGCAGCAGCCCTTGATTCAGCAGGTGGTGGATGAATTACTTGGGCGAGGGGTTTGTGTCAGCACGGGTGAAAATGGTCTGCGTACGACTCGCGTCATGCAGCAGCTGCTGGCGGATTATTACCAAAAAAAAATGATCGGAGTAAAGCCATAGTTGGACACCTCTCAGGATAATTCGGCGAAAGCTGTGACAGGCCGGGAGCGCTTGTTAACCGCGCTGGCGCACCGGGAACCGGATCGCATCCCGCTCGATCTTGGCAGCACCCAGGTAACCGGTATTCATATCGAGGCCTATAAAAAGCTGCGCAATGCATTGGAGCTGCCATCGGTTGATCCGCATTTATTTGATGCCATACAAGGATTAGCCGTTCCAGATGATGACCTGCTGGAACGCCTGGGGGTGGATGTGCGCGGCATGAATCCGCGCAACAGTCATAACTGGCAGATCCTCGAGATGGAAGTCCAGGATGAGAAATCCGGCGAAAAGTACTGGAGCTATCACGATGAGTGGGGCATTACACACCGCAAACCGCGCCCGGAAGGCTTGTATTACAGTCTGTACCAGGCTCCACTGGATAAACCGGAATTGACAGCGGAAGATATCCGCAGGCATCCCTGGCCGAATCTGGCAGACCCAATGCGTATAGCCGGATTGCGGGAAAAAGCTGAAGGCTACCGGGCTGCGGGTTATGCGGTGGTGCTCAAAGATCCATTTGCCGGGATATTCGAGATGGCACAACGCATTGTCGGCATGGAGAACTTGCTGATGATGATGGCCAGCGAGCCGGAATTGGCCGGTGTGTTGTTCGAAAAATTGACCGGACTCAAGCTGGCATTTTGGGAGATGGCGCTGCCGCAACTGGCTGACGTGGTGGACGTCATCAGCCACGCTGACGATTACGGAACCCAGATTTCGCAACTCATTTCACCGCGCATGTTCCGTCAGCAGATCAAACCCGGTTGGAAAGCTGTCTTTGACCGGGTGCGCAGTCTGGCTCCTAATGCCCGCCGATTCTTCCATTCGTGCGGCAACGTGCGCCCATTGATCCCTGACTTCGTTGAAATAGGCGTAGAAATCCTCAACCCGGTGCATATCCGCGCGGCGGGTATGGAACCGGTGGCTCTCAAACGCGATTTTGGCGATGTGTTAAGCTTCTGGGGCGGGGCGGTGGATACCCAGGGTGTGCTGCCCTATGGCACGCCGCAAGAGGTGCGGGATGATGTTCGCCACAATATCGACGCGCTGGCGCCGGGCGGCGGCTATGTGTTCAATACCGTCCACAACATCCAGGCAGATGTTCCGGTCGAGAATCTGATCGCCATGTATGAAACCCTGCTGGGTCGCAAGATTTAAACTGTTCGGAAAAAAAAGGCCAACTGCATGAATCAATATTGGGAACGCTTCCTAACCGCTGCCCGCCTGGGCACACCTGACCAGGTACCGGTGGCATTAATTGTGGACAGTCCATGGCTGCCGGGTTATGTGGGCATTGACACACGCGACTATTTCTTGTATCCGGACAAATGGCTGCAGATCAATTTGGATTTGCTCAAGCGCTTCCCGGATGTGGTCTGGATCCCCGGATTCTGGGTGGAATTTGGTATGGCATCGGAGCCGTCAGCTTTTGGCTGCAGAATGCGCTTCTATGCGGACCGACCGCCATCCATTGAACCGCTGGTCAAGGATCTGGCTTTCTGGCAGGATATGGAGCCGGTCAACCCGCAAGAGGACGGCCTGATGCCGCTGGCGCTGCGTCTGTACGGGCAGATGGATCAACGCCTGCAGGCCGAAGGACTGGGCATCGGCATGGTTGCCGCCCGCGGGCCATTGACCACAGCCTCCTGGCTGACCGGCATCACCGCATTGATGGAGGGTATGATTAGCACGCCGGAGATGGTTACCAACCTGCTGGAGACAGTCACTACCTCGTTAATCCGCTGGCTGGAAGCTCAGTTGGGCATGCTGCGCGCTCCGCAGGGAATTCTTTTGTTGGACGACCTGGTAGGCATGGTGTCGAAACGAACCTATGTTTCCATGGTCGAACCGCACCTCAAACGCATCTTTGACCATTTTTCCGGCTTATTACGAATTTACCACAACGACACTCCCTGCCAGCACCTGCTCGAGCCGCTGTCAGAGGCGGGTTTTGACGTATTCAATTTCAGCCATGAGACCGATGTTGCGCTGGTCAAACAGAAAATAGGTCACCGCGTGGCGCTGATGGGCAATGTGGCGCCGCTTGGTCTGGGCGTGCGCGGTACACCTGAACAGGTCTATTTTGCCGCCACGGATTGTCTGGACAAAGGTGCACCCGGCGGTGGAATGATCTTATCCTTTGGCGGGGGAATCAGTCCCGGGGCTTTGCCGGAAAACATCGACGCTCTGGTCCAGGCTGCAAAAGATTGGGAGGGAAACAAATGATCAGCGAGCAGAATCAAATTGCAGACCTTTTCTTCGACCCAGAGCTTAGCCAACGTGAAGCTGCACGGCGCATCTATGCTGCTGCCAGGGACTTGCCGCTGGTATGCCCGCACGGTCATGTTGACCCGAATTTATTTGTAAATGAGGATGGCAGTTTTGGGTCGCCAGCCGAATTGCTGATTATCCCCGACCATTATCTGACCCGCATGCTTTATTCACAGGGCGTGCCGCTGGAGTCCCTGGGTGTGCCGCGTTTGGACGGCGGGCCGGTCGAGCAAGACGGTCGGAAAATCTGGCAGTTGTTCGCTGATCACTTTTACCTGTTCCGCGGAACGCCTTCGGGTGTCTGGCTCAGCCTGGAACTGCGGGATGTATTTGGCATTCAACAGAAACTAACCGGCGCCAATGCACAGGAAGTCTATGATCAACTGGAAGCTTGCCTGGCCAGCCCCGAATTTACTCCGCGCCGCCTGTTCGAGCGATTTAATATTGAGGTGATGTGTACCACCGACCCGGCCTGGGATACTCTGGAAGCCCACCAGGCTATTCGCGCATCTGGTTGGAACGGTACGATTAGGCCAACCTTCCGGCCGGATGGGGTGGTCAACCTGGATAATGGCGGCTGGCAGGAGAATATTAAAAAACTCAGTCATGCCAGCGGGATGGAAATAGACAGCTATAAAGCCTTTATTCAAGCGCTTGAATACCAGCGCGCGTTTTTTAAGACCTTGGGTGCAGTTGCCACCGATCACGCCGCTCTGGTGCCCGCAACCCAGCCCCTCAACGAAAGCGAAGCAGGTGGAATTTTCCAGCGGGCATTGAAAAACGAATTGCGTCCTGAGGATGCGCCGCGTTTCACGGCTCACATGCTGATGGAGATGGCGCGCATGAGTACTGAAGATGGTCTGGTGATGCAATTGCACCCCGGTTCACTGCGCAACCATAACCCGGCGGTTGCCCTGGGCTTTGGGCCAGATAAAGGCACCGATATCCCGCTGGCAACCGAATTCACGCGCAATTTGCTGCCGCTGCTGCAGCGCTTTGGCGCGGACCCGCGGCTGCACCTGATCCTGTTCACCCTGGACGAAACCACTTATTCTCGCGAATTGGCGCCGTTGGCAGGTCACTACCCGGCGGTGAAGTTAGGCCCTCCGTGGTGGTTCTATGACAGCCCTAACGGCATGCGGCGCTACTTTGATCAGGTGATCGAAACCGCCGGACTGTACAATACAGTGGGTTTCAATGACGATACGCGCGCCTTCCCATCGATTCCAGCGCGCCATGACGTCTGGCGCAGGGTCAGCGCAAACTGGCTGGCTGGACAACTGGTTCACGGGATCATCAGCGAGGAAGACGCGTTTGAAATGATGAATGACCTGGCCGTTGGGTTGGCCAGGAAGGCATACCGACTGGAATACGAGGCGTAACCATGAACTCTCCCTATAAAATCCTCTCCCATTCTGTGAAAACCGGTGATTTGGAAGGCAGCGAAGGGCCGCTCACCTGCATGATGGCGCGGGATGAACGCTCCGGTGAACGGGTTTTGGTGGTGCGCAGCCCAAACCAGGACCTGCAGTTTACTCAGCGACTGTACAGTCTATTCGGCGACCAGTTTTTTGCACTCACGCCGGAAAATGCCGCGATATTACGCCAGATGTTTCCCTGGCTGACTCCGGTTCCCATGGAGATGGATGATGGCGGCATGGTCATCCCGTCCTTTGGTTTCGGCGACCGGCTGGGGCAGGCTACGCCTGGGCATATTCAAGCGCTGCGGGCTGTAACCAGTGATGGTGATATTTATCCAATTTTGGCGCAGCAGTCGGTGCGCGAGAACGCCCGCACGGGCCGTACCCCGCAGGAAGTGATGGATGACGCCATGTGGGGCGTGTTCCAGGAGGGTTGGCAGATGCCGTGGGGCGCTGATGCCGACCATCTGAAGCAGGTCAGCGATTTGCCGGTATTCGTAGCATCAGGTTACACTTTCTTTACGGTTGATCCGGGCGAACATGTTGACGCCGAGGCGGACACGGCTGGCGTGCCGGTGTTAATGGAGAAAATCACAGGCCAGACCTGGGGCGAACTCGGCACGGCACCGCTTGGTCAGAAGGAGCTGGTGTATTCCTTCCAGGCTTTTTGCGATCAGGCAGGTTGGCGTTGCGACACGGCTGATGTCGAGCTTGGAGCGCTGCGGGCTTTTGCCAAGTACGGCCGGGCTGTGATCCATATTACTAAAATGTATCGGGCTTTAAAAGAGCTCAAGCCCGGCGGCTTCGATTTTGAAGTTTCAGTAGATGAAACCGAAACGCCAACTTCGCTGCTCGAGCATTTTTACATTGTTAGCGAACTGCGGCGCCTGGGCGTACGATTCAACAGCCTGGCGCTGCGCTTCCCAGGCCGCTTTGAAAAGGGCGTCGATTACATTGGCGATTTGAGCACTCTGGAACCCGAACTGGGACGGCATGCCGCCATCATGCGCCAGTTTGGCGGTTACCGCTTGAGTTTACATTCCGGATCGGACAAATTCAGCATCTACCCGCTGTTGGTCAAGCATGCCGGACGGTCGGTGCATGTAAAGACCGCCGGTACCAGCTATCTGGAAGCCCTGCGGGTGGCAGCCGCGCTTGAGACCGGTTTATTCCGGCAGGTTTTGACACTTGCGCGCGAACACTATACCACCGACCGCGTGTCGTATCACGTTTCGGCAGTGGAATCCCGGCTGCCGGACCCCTCAAAATTGACGGATGAAGCTTTACCAGCCTTGCTGGATGATTTTCATGTACGCCAGGCGCTGCATGTCACTTTTGGTTCGGCGCTTAATCGCTATCGCAATGAGATCAACCAGATGTTGAAGTCACATGCTGAAGCCTATGACCAGGATCTGGTCAAGCATTTCAAGCGGCATTTAGAGCCGCTAGTGTAGGACAGGGCTATTAATTGCCCGGGCATAGCTCGTGTCAGATCCCCTTCGGGCACGGGGACTGGTTGGTCAATGGTTATTCGCAGCGGACACCCGGTGCCCTTACGCGAGCGACCAAATGATGATCGCGACATGAATGAGGCATGCCAGCCCGACCAACAGCCAGAAATGCGTTTTGCGCGTCTTGTGACGGAAAAGGGTCATGTCTGCCAGGGCACCGATTGCGCCACCCCCAAAAGTTAGCATGAGCAATAACCGCTCAGATACACGCCACTGGTGCAGGCTGGCGCGGTATTTATCGAATCCCCAGACCATGAAAGTTAGACTCGTGAGAACGGCATAGAAAATCAGCATTGTTCGGTCTCCGCGGTAATTATAGCGGGCCAGGCTTGCGGGTGGATCGGACACCTCAGATTGACTTTCAGCAACTTAAGACCTGCCGTTCGAAGGTACAATGGATATTGAAACTTATAAAATGGAATTGAACCAATGAGACGCAGAAAAACCCCGGTGGAAATTGAAAGGACAGAGCCGCATTTATGCAGCATGGATCTGCGGCTGCACATTCTACATGGGGTGCCGTTTTTTAGCGCGCTCAGACATGAGCAGATAGAAGAAATCAACCAGCAATTTCACGAGAAGGGGTTTTCACTTGGCGACTTTCTCTATTATTCTGGCGATCCTGCCGAGTCGCTGTATATTATTGCCGAGGGACGGGTCAAACTGCTGCGGCATACCACCAGCGGCAAAGACGTACTGCTCGACCTACTCATCCCCGGAGAGTTTTTTGGCGGCTTGTCGACTGCCAGCGGCAGCACCTATTTTGAAACTGCGCAGGCGCTCACTTCGGTGTGTGCGCTGACCATCAGCCGCGATAATTTTCGCGCCATCCTCACTCGCTATCCGGATGTCGGTATGCAGGTTTTGGATCTGGTGACAGCCCGGCTGGAGGCAGCGCATGCCACCATTCAGCAGTTATCGTCCCAATCCGCGGACCAACGGATTGCTTATACCCTGCTCAACCTGGCGGGAAAACTGGGGGAAACACATGAAGTTGGGCTTTTGATTCAGACTCCGCTATCACGGGATGAGTTAGCCGACATGACTGCCACCACACCGGAGACTGTCAGCCGGGTCATCAGCCAATTTCAACGCGACGGCTATATCAACACTGGCAGAGAGTGGATTGCAGTGACGGATTTATCCGCGCTGCGAGAGATTGCGGAAATTACGTTCTGACTTAAAACTTCATGGATTAATCTGATCCAGATCATGGAATGATCGGGTCGAAAACGTTATCCTCCTTATAGATCAAATTCTATTGGAGGAAAACATGAAAACCTTATTACGAAGTCAAGAACTCACCTGCCCGTCCTGCGTGGCAAAAATCGAAAAAGCCTTGAAAAGCGTTCCCGGTGTGGAAGATGCCAAAGTCTTTTTTAATACCGGGCGTATCGAAGTGCAGCATGACCCCGCGATCGCCAGTCCGGACAGACTGGTCGAGACCGTTCAGTCCATCGGCTACAAAGCCCGCGTTTCAGCCATCTAAATGGACCAAAAGGGAGACGTCATGTACGACAAACTTCGTTCCAGCCTGCGGGATCTGCGCATCCGTACAAATATCGCAACCATCACCTCTGGTGTGCTGATCCTGACGGGTCTGGCTGCCCGCTATCTTTTCGACGCTCCACCGCTGCACAATGTCTTGATGAGCACTGCCGCAGTCGTGGCAGGCGTGGGGATCGCGGTGCGTGCCTGGATCAGTCTGCGTAACCGCCACATCAGCATTGAACTGCTGGTGACCATCGCCACCATTGGCGCACTCGCCATTGGTGAAGTGTGGGAAGCGGCTGCAGTAACCTTCCTGTTTGTCTTTGGCGCATCCCTGGAAGCCCGTACGCTGAGCAAGACTCGCCAGGTGCTGGGTGAACTGATCGATCTGGCGCCAGTGACGGCGGTGGTGCTGCGCGATGGCGTTCAAATCGAGATTGCGCCAAATGAAGTACAGCTTGGCGAGACCGTGTTGATCAAACCGGGCGCCAGATTACCGGTGGACGGCGAGGTATTGGCAGGTGCTTCGGCAGTTGACGAGAGCTCCATTACCGGTGAACCGATGCCGGAAGAAAAAACCCTGGGTGACCGCGTTTTTGCCGGAACTGTCAACCTGGATGGCATGCTGCAGCTGCGCGCCACCGGCGTCGGGGCAGACACCACACTGGCACGGATCATTGCCCGGGTGGAAGAAGCGCAGGAGCAAAAAGCCCCTACCCAGCGCTTTATCGAGAAGTTCTCGCAATGGTACACGCCCGCTATCATCATCTTGAGTGCGGCAGCCTATCTCATCAGCCGCGACATCGAACTGGCTTTGACCCTGCTGGTGATCGGCTGCCCGGGTGCGCTGGTCATATCCACCCCGGTTTCGATCATCGCCGGAATCGGCAGTGCTGCCCGGCGCGGCATACTGATCAAAGGCGGCGAGTACCTGGAGAATGCCGGTAAGATTTCGGCTGTGGCGCTGGACAAAACTGGCACCCTGACCTACGGCAAACCGCATTTGACAGACATCGTGGTATTGCAGGCAGCGCTTGAACCAGCCGGAGTTGTTCAACAGAATCGGGAAGCACCCTCACGGGGTTGGAATGCTGAACAAGCTGAAATCTTATGGTGGGCTGGTATGGCTGAATCGAGCTCGGAACACCCGTTAGCTCGCGCCATTTACAAGGAAGCTATCAGCATGGGAAATTTGCCCATGCCAGACGAATTCGAGATGCTGGCGGGAAAAGGGGTGCGAGCCAGTTACCAGGGGCGTGAGATGCTGGTAGGGGCCCCACAATGGATGGCTGACCAATCGATCTCAATGCCAGTCGAGTTGCCCCGTCAGCTAGACGCGCTGCGGAGCGAGGGTAAGACTGCAGTGCTGGCTGCCCGTGACGGTCAATTGATGGGAATCCTGGCTATTGCGGATAGAGTGCGTGAAGACGCTGCTGAAATGGTGCGGCAATTGAAGGCTGGCGGCATCAAGCAGGTCATCATGCTGACCGGCGATGATTTGGCAACCGCTCGGATTATCGCCCAGCGGGCTGGAATAACGGATGTTCGTGCCGGTTTGCTGCCTGAGGAAAAATTAGCCGCCGTTCGCCAGCTCCAAGCCGAAGGGCACACCGTGGCGATGATCGGTGACGGGATCAACGATACGCCGGCATTGGCAGCGGCAGACATCGGCATTGCCATGGGCGCCGCTGGAGCTGGCCTGGCGATCGAAACTGCTGACATTGCCTTAATGGCGGATGACCTGCTCAAAGTGCCGGAGGCCATCCACCTGTCCCGCGCTACCCTGCAAAATATCCGTCAAAATGTGGTCATTGCTCTGCTGACGGTCAGCGGGCTGCTCACCGGTGTGCTGCTTGGCAGCGTGCATATGGCTGGCGGTATGCTAATTCACCAGTTGTCGGTTTTGGTGGTCATCGCTAACGGCATGCGATTGCTGCGTAAATAATAATCCCTGATATAGATCATTTCCCCTCCTGAGTGTAGCGGGGCATCCAACCGGATGTCCCGCTACCGCTAATTCGGCTTATAATCCTTTTACCATGCTGCGACAGCGCTATCGGAAAATCCTTTTCTTCTTTGCCAGAGTCCTGCTTGGGCTGCTGTGGTGGGAGGTATTCCTGCCGCGCATCGGCTTAAGGCGGCTGATGCTGCGGACCCGGGATAAGCGCCTGCGCCAAATCGCCTTGCGGTTTCACGATTTAGCCGTCGACATGGGCGGAGTCTTAATCAAAGTCGGGCAGTGGTTATCCGCGCGTCTTGACGTGCTGCCAACGATCATCACCAATGAACTCATCGGTTTGCAGGATGAAGTCCAGGCAGAAAATCTAACCGACATTCGCCGGGTAATCGAGACTGAATTCCGCCAGCCGTTGGAGGAGTTATTCTCCGAGTTTGATCCCCAGCCTATCGCCGCTGCCTCGATCGGGCAGGTACATGCCGCACGGCTGCGTATAACTGATTCTCCTGATGCTGGTGCGGATAATGCCAGGGTGGTGGTCAAGGTGCAGCGACCCAACATTGAGGCCCTGGTCGAAACCGACCTTTCAGCCTTGAAAGTGGTCAGCGGCTGGGTGGAACTTTACAAACCCATCCGCCGCCGGGTGAATGTGCCGGCGCTGGTGCGCGAGTTCAGCACTACCTTATATGAAGAGATCGATTATCTCAACGAAGGCCAGAACGTTGAAACCTTTCGAGAGAAATTCTTCGGCGTCAAGGATGTGATTGTGCCTGAAGTGCGCTGGAGTCACACCACACGCCGGGTCTTGACGCTGCAGGATGTACGGGCGATCAAAATCACCGATTATGGTGCCATTGACGCTGCTGGTATTGACCGAGTTGAAGTGTCGCAGCGGCTGTTCGATGTATATCTGAAACAGGTATTCGAGGACCATTGGTTTCACGCCGACCCGCATCCGGGCAACCTGTTCGTTGCGCCGGGGGAAAAGGATGAATCCGGCCGAACCAGTTTTTCGCTGGTGTTCGTGGACTTCGGCATGGCGGGAAAAATCACGCCCAACCTGGTCGCCGGGCTGCGCGAATTGATCTTCGCGGTGGTGGAACGCGATGGGGCGCGGGTGATCAAAGCCTACCAACTGATGGGTGTGTTGCTGCCCGGAGCGGACATTGAGTTGCTGCGGCGTGCCAACGAACGCGCCTTCGAACGTTTCTGGGGTAAAACCACGCCAGAATTGATGGAGTTGCGTCAAACGGAGGCGGTTGAGTTCCTGGAGGAGTTCCGCGAACTGCTCTACAACAACCCGTTTCAGTTGCCCGATAATATGATCTTGCTTGGACGGGCGCTATCGATTCTGAACGGGATTTGTACCGGCCTGGATACGAACTTCAACGTCTGGCACAGCGTGATGCCCTGGGCGGAAAAGCTTGTCAAAGCTGAACGCGGCAGCCAATGGAAAGCCTGGACGGGTGAAGCAGTGGATATCCTGCGGACGCTGGTAGCGTTGCCGCGCCGAACTGAGGCTTTATTGGACCGTCTGGAACAGGGTCGCCTGGATGTGCGCAGCAGTGACGTGAGCCGGCAGGCGCAGCGGGTCAACCGCTCTATCCGCCAGCTGACCGCTGGTATCTTTTTTGCGGCTTTTTTATTCGGCGGGGTACAGCTGTATTCGATGGGAGAAATGGTGTTAGCCATGGTATTGGGTGGGGGAGCGGTCGTGGCACTGTTCGCCGCCATATTTGGCCGCGGGTAGAATTTTAAT
>DATMXL010000164.1:0-9041 GCA_035561555.1 Bellilinea sp. | reverse complement strand
ATCTCAGGAGAGGCTCATGGGGAAGATCAACCCAAAGCACGGCATTAGCACGCTAGTTAATCATGTGGCGGAGGAGGGACACCCGCAGCATTCGCACATTGCGCCAATTTATATGACATCCGCTTTTGGCTTTCCGGATGTAGCCACCGGTGCGGCGATTTTTAAGGGGACGGACCCGGGATACACCTATACCCGTTTCAAAAACCCCAACCAGGTGCAACTGGCGGCCAAATACGCCGCGCTCGAGGGGCTGGATTTAATTCGCGCGCAACCCGATAAGGATGTCGAGGAAATTGTTGCCGGGCAGGTGTTCACCACCGGCATGTCGGCGATCACCTCGGCGATCATGGCGACCATCCGATCGGGACAAACCATCATCGCCCAGGAAGCGCTGTACGGCGCGACCTACGTGTTCTTGAATGAATATGCGCCGCGCTACGGGGTCAAGGTGGTGTGGCTGCACAACATTCGCAATGAGGATTGGGAAGCAGCTTTTGCCGCCAACCCGGAAGCTGTGATGGCTTACGCCGAGACTCCGGCCAACCCCACCCTATGCATTGTGGATCTGGCAGCCGTGGCAGAGATCGCTCACCGGCATAATGCCTGGTTGTATGTGGATAACACCTTTGCCTCGCCTTACGGTCAGCGGCCGCTGACGCTGGGGGCGGATGTGGTGCTGCATTCCTCCACCAAGTATCTAGCCGGGCACGGCGTGATAGTGGGAGGGGCAGCCGTCAGCCGCCACGTGGATTGGGTCAAAGGACCGTTGTTCGGCGCGGTCAAGAATTTTGGCGGGTCCGAATCACCGTTCGATTGCTGGCTGGCGGTGATGGGCTTGAAAACCTTCGAATTGCGCATGAAAGCGCACTGCAAAAATGCCATGGCAGTGGCACGGTATCTGGAAGCACATCCCAAGGTGGAGCGGGTCTATTACCCGGGGTTGGAATCACACCCGGATTATGAATTGGCCAAAAAGCAGATGCACTGCTTCGGCGGTATGATTTCGTTTGAGCTGCGCGGTGGGCTGCAAGCCGGCGAAGCGCTGCTCAACAATGTGCAAACCATGACCCTGGCGGTCAGCCTGGGCAATACCGACACGCTGATATCGCACCCGGCCAGCATGACCCATTCCGGCATGCCGCGCGCCGAGCGTCTAAAGGTCGGCCTGACTGACGGGCTGGTGCGGTTATCGGTGGGTATTGAGAATGTTGAAGACATCCTCGAGGATCTCGACCAGGCTTTTCAGCACGTCTAAAGGTTAATTGAGGTCGGCCGTGATCCCTGATTCTGAGCGGCCCCAGCCAGAAACCCTGCCAGAGGCATCTCCCGCGGCGGGGATTGATCTGCGGATTCAGCCTGGTCAGCGCTACGAACTAAGTGTTCAGGCCAGGCCGGGTCGGGTGGCGGTTGGCTGGTCAGATTCGAGGTTGGAGCAAGCTGTCACCTGGGTCAGCCTGCTGTTGGCGGCAGTGGTGCTGCTCTGGGGTTTGGCACGCTACCCGGCCCAGGTGACGCCGGAAGAGGTGTATCCCAGCCTGCGGGCAGAAGAAATGATCGAAAATGACTTTAAAGGCAGGGACGGTGCGCTGCTGCCGGCCTTTCTGCCAGGCAGCACGCCGTTTGGTATTGGCACAAGCGCGTATCTTCAGGTGCTGCCGCAGCTGCTGCGGCCGAATACTCTGCTGTGGATTCGCGCTTGCAATGCAATATTGGCGCTGCTGGCCGGGCTGCTGCTGGCTAACTGGATGCGGTTTGGATTACGCAGTAGATATTTCTGGCTGCTGCCGCTGCTGCTGGCGGGCATCCCGGCGTGGTTCACCTTTACGCGCAGCGGGCAGGATATTGCTTTGGCAGCCAGCCTGTTGACGGGAGCCTTGGCCAGTTACGGCATGTATCGCAGCGGGCGTGACCGTTGGATTTTTGCCGCTGTAGGGTTAGCCTGGCTGGGATTTTATGCTCACCCCGCGGCACGGTTGGCAGTGCCCGTGGCAGTGCTGCTGTTGATCGCGGTTGACTGGCGCTATCACGCCTCTCGGCGGCGCTTGCTGGCGCAGGCGCTGGTTTTTGCCGGGCTGCTGGCACTGCCGTTGGCGGTCTTTCTGCTGCGGCACCCCGTTGGCATTGGGCAGGAGCTGGCAACTGGCGGGAGTTTTCTAGTCAGCGAAATGGGCGGCTGGCAAAAAGCGGGTAAATTCCTGCTGGCGGTGCTGCAGACGGTCAACCCCTTCCAATGGCTGCTGGTCGATCCGAACCTGGCACCAGCCTACCGCACTGGACCGTATCCGCCGCTGCCTTTTCTGTTGTTTCCGTTGGTTGCACTCGGGGGTTGGATAGCTGTCACACGGTCACGTCAGGCCGAATACCGTCTGTTGGGGGTTGGGCTGATCGCCGCAGCCATTGGCGCCGCACCCTGGGGCGGAAGGCTGCCAGGCAGCTTATTGGCAGTGCCAATCTTGGCGGTATTGGCAGTGATTGGACTGCAGGCGGCACTGGAATGGCTGAGAAAGCACTGGCAGCGATTGCCGGATGGCGTACTAAATCTATTGGCGCTCGCGGTGGTAGGCGGGGGCAGTCTGGCGCTGCTGATCAGCGCGCTCAACCCTGGACCGCGCTGGCAGGTGGACTACGGACGCGAGGGACTGCAATACGGCGCACCGCAGATTTATGCCGCAGCCAGTGAATATCTAGACAGGCATGCGGAGCGCAAAGTCCAGGTTTGGCCGGAATGGTCGAGCGACCCGGACGCCCTGCGCCGTTTCTTTGCACCAGACCTGGGTGAACACATTAAGTCCGGTATGGTGGATGCTTATCTGCATCAGCGGTTGCCGGACCTTGAGCAATTCGCTTTCATACTACCCAATGATCAGTACCAGACGGTTTTGGCTTCCGGCAAATTTGATGTGACCACGGTGGACAGCATTGCCTACCCCGACGGTCAGCCGGCGTGTCACCTGGTGGAGCTGGTTTACACATCGCAGTTCGAAGCCATCCTGGCAAAAGAAACTGAGCAGCGCAAAGCACTGGTCAGCAGCGAGGCGGTGGTAGGGGGGGAAACCATCATCGTGCTGCACTCGGCGCTGGATATCGGCGTTCCAGCTAACCTGTTTGACGGCTTTGCGGAGAGCCTGGTGCGCAGTGCGTCTGCCAACCCGCTGGTGGTTGAGCTGCACTTTGCCGCCCCGCGCCGGTTGCAGGGAGTGACACTTGAGCTGGGTGCAGAGCCGATCACGGTCACAGCGGTGGTCACGCCGGCTGAAGAAGGCATGCCCCTGACTTTTACCCGGAACGCGGCTGCCAGCCGCGGCGTTAAACAGGCGCAGCTCGATTTCGGCGGCAGACTGCTGGTTCAGACTCTACGACTGGAAGTGCTGGATGAGAGCGTTGGCGACCCGGCGCACGTTCACCTGTGGAAAATTAGGCTGCACGAGTAAATCAAGACTCCGCTCAAACATCCTGGCGTAAAAATTGCACCTCTCTAACGGCAGTGGGGAATTCTTGTGTACTTTACCCCCCAAGAACCCGAGGGAGGACCCATGGCAGAACTCAACAATGGACGGGAAGGCGAACTCTACCTTGGCGTTGTTTTTGACCTGCATCACAAGGTCGCGCCGCAGGGAATTATTGCCCGCAACCACGTCAACATGAACAGCGACCTGGGTCTGTTATGGGCCGAAGTGTCCTTTTGGGTTGGGAATAAGTCGATTTATAAACAGGATGTCCTGGTGCACGCTGAAGATATCCGCCGCTTTTCCGACCAAGCGCTGCAGGTCATCCAGGCGCCGGCGCGCGAATATGGACTGCCGAAAGAGTACCGTACCACCACCGGGCTTGAACGTGAGCTAAGCCTGAACTTCACCAGTCCCGAGCTGATTTGCCGCATCCGCCAGAGTGTTTTCTTGTCGGAGAGCATGAACAAAAATTTTGATATTTCTCCCTATGATGCCAGCGAAGAGGCGGTCAAACAGGCGCTGGCGGAGGTATTCAACACTGAACCGGACAGCGAATTTGTGCAGGCGCAATACAAGGCACTGACCGAGATCTCGACCAGCTACGAGATGCTGGTGGTGATCGAGGCTGGCATTGGACGCGGATCACAGACGGTGCGAGGCGAAGGTCCAGCCATGTTCCTCGAACCAGACCAGGAAAGACTGCTGCGTTTTATCCATGACCTGCGTTCCGAGGCGGAAATTGCCCTGCTGTTTGGCTGAACCGACCGTGCCTACCGCAAAATACCCGCCAAACGTCCACTAATGATGGGATAACCCTCAATAGTCTTTCCCTGGATGGGATGTTACAATAATCGGGTTGACCATCTTCCGCGGAGGGACAATTTGAAACCTGTGATCAAGATTGCCATTCCGATGGCCGGTCTGGGAACCCGCATGCGCCCCCATACCTGGAGCAAGGCCAGGCCGCTGATCGCGCTGGCAGGCAAGACGGTTTTGGATTACGTATTGGAGCAATTCGACACGCTGCCCGACACGCTGGAACGCGAATATATTTTCATTGTCAGCCCCAATCAACTGGATCAGATTCAAAGCCATATGCAGGAGCGCTACCCTGAAAAAAAGGTGGATTATGCCGTTCAGGAGGTGATGCGCGGACAGTCAGATGCGCTTTACCTGGCGAAAGAGTATATCCACGGTCCACTGCTGATCTCCTACTCGGATACGATGATTGAGACCAATCTGTCCACCACAACCAGCGAAGAGGCCGATGCGCTGGCCTGGGTGCGTCCGGTAGAAGACCCGCGCCGTTTTGGCGTGGCACAGGTGAACAACGAAGGCTGGGTCAGCCGCCTGGTGGAGAAACCCGAGTCAATGGACAACAAACTGGCGCTGGTCGGGTTTTATTATTTTAAATACGGCGAAAAGCTGGTGGCAGCCATCGAAGAACAGGTACGCCGCAACCTGACCGTCAAAGATGAGTTTTTTCTGGTGGATGCCATCAACATCCTGCTGGAAAATGGCACAAAAATGCACACGCGGCCGGTTGACGTCTGGCTGGATGCCGGCATTCCCGAGGCGCTGCTGGAAACCAACCGCTACCTGCTGACCAACCGCATGGATAATTCGGATGCGAATGCGTCACTGGAGGGTGTTACCATAATTCCGCCGGTTTACATCCATCCCAGCGCGACAATCAAATCCTCAGTGATTGGTCCGTATGTATCCGTCGGCCAAAATTGCGAAATCGACCGGGTGGTCATCTCCAATTCGATTCTAGAGGACAATGTTTATCTCGCAGAAAGCCTGTTGACCGGCAGCCTGCTGGGAAGGGATGTCCGAGTTGAGGGTAAGGCAGAAACGCTCAATCTTGGAGATAATGCGTGGATGAAGAAGTGAGTTTTCAGGTTGAGTGCCACTCCGGCTATGAATATGCCGAACGGCCAACCGCTCTGATCTTGGAAGGCCAGAGGTCCGAGGTCGAGGTGGTGGAAGACCAGTGGCGTATCCCGGGTGGAAAGTGCTTCCGAGTACGGCTGCAGGACGGACGACGTTTTGAACTTTTTTACGGCGAACTCTACGATGAGTGGCGAGTCAATCCAGTATAAGGAAAAGATATGGCAACCTTGTTAACCCCCGATTCAACCGCAGTTGACAATCAAGGAGCAAATATGCGCGAGACTTACATTTCTCAGCGGGTATCAGCATTGAAGCCCTCAGGCATTCGCCGCTTTTTCGATATCGCTGCGACGATGAAAGAGGTCATCTCGCTGGGGATTGGCGAACCGGATTTTGACACTCCCAAGCCGGTCATCGATGCAGGCGTACGCGCACTGCAGAACGGCGCCACCCATTACACCTCCAACGCCGGCATCCTTGGACTGCGCAAGGCTCTGTCAGCCAACCTGGAACGGCTGTACGGCGTCAGCTATGACCCGGTGGAAGAGATGCTGATCTCGGTGGGCGGCTCGGAGGCGCTGTATCTGGCGGCAACCGCGCTGCTCGACCCGGGCGACGAGGTGATCATCCCCACACCGTGCTTTGTGTCCTACCAGGCGGAAGTATTCATGGCGGGCGGCGTGCCGGTGGAAGTACCCTGCTATATGGAAGACAACTTCAACATCGATCCGGTGCGCATCGAGGCAGCTGTGACCCCGCGCACCAAGGCCATTCTGCTGGGCTTCCCCAACAACCCCACCGGGGCAGTTGCCACCCGCGAGAGACTGCTGGAAATCGCTCGCATCGCCGAGAAGTATGACCTGATCGTCATGAGTGATGAAATTTACGACCGGCTGGTTTATGCTGGTCATCAGCACGTGTGCTTCCCGATGCTGCCGGGGATGCGTAATCGCACGGTTTTATTGGGAGGATTTTCGAAGGATTATGCCATGACCGGCTGGCGCATCGGCTTTGCCTGTGCACCGGCGCATATATTGAAAGGGATGCTGCGCATTCATCAGTACACGGTCATGTCGGCGCCGACGGTAGCTCAGGAGGCGGGGATTGTGGCGCTTGAGGACCGCGACGAATCGGTCATGATGATGGTGGAAGAATATGACCGCCGCCGCAAGCTGATTGTGCCGGAGTTCAACCGCATCGGCTTGCCGACCTTTGAGCCGAAAGGCGCCTTTTATGCCTTCCCCAAGGTAAGCGTCACCGGGCTGGATGATGAGACCTTTGCCAACCGTCTGCTGCAGGAAGAGCATGTGGCGATGGTGCCAGGCAATTCGTTTGGCGCCGGCGGCGAGGGCTTTTGCCGGGCGTCTTATGCCACAGCATACGAAAAGATCGAAGAGGCGCTGCGCCGCATCGAGCGGTTTGTGAACAGGTTGTAAGAAAAATCAATGTAGGTTGGGTTGAGCGGATTTACAAATCTGGTTAATCCAAACATACGCAAGCGAAACCCAACGTTCATCCCATTGAATGTTGGGTTTCGTGGCTAAATTGATGTCCTGATACAAACACGCCTTAAGCGCTACTCAACCCAACCTACAAAAAGCTACAAAAGGCAAGTGCAGCGCACCTCCAATGTGCGCCGCACATGAGGTCAAGGCCTTCATGGTAGAATCAGCCGTAAACTCCCATCTGGATGGTATTCATGAACTACGAAGCGGTGATCGGACTGGAAGTCCATGCAGAGCTGGCAACTCGCTCCAAGATGTTCTGCGCCTGCCCGGTCGTCGATCTCACGCAGGCTGCGCCGAACAGCGCGGTGTGCCCAGTGTGCGCCGGTATGCCCGGCACGCTGCCAGTGGTCAACCGGCGGGCGGTGGAGCTTGGGCTGCGCGTGGCGCTGGCGTTGGATTGCACCCCGGCGCAAACCAGCCTGTTCGCCCGCAAAAATTACTTCTACCCGGACCTGCCCAAAGGGTATCAGATTTCCCAGTACGAATACCCGCTGGCGGAAGGCGGTCACCTGGCGATCGAGACCAGTGAAGGAGAAAAAACCATCCGCATCCGCCGGGTGCATCTGGAAGAGGATACCGGCAAATTGACGCACGTCCACCCGGCTAATGGCGATGCGCATTCGTTGGTCGATTTAAACCGTGCCGGCGTACCGCTGCTGGAAATCGTCTCCGAGCCGGATATGCACACTCTGGAAGAAGTGCGCGCCTATTCCATCAGTCTACGGGCGCTGCTGCGGGCTGTGTCAGCCAGCAGCGGTGATATGGAAAAGGGTGCGATGCGCTTCGAGGCCAATGTCTCCATTCGTCCGGCTGGCTCTTCTGACCTTGGCACCCGGGTGGAGATCAAAAACTTGAATAGCTTCCGCGCTATGGAACACGCCGTGGCTTTTGAGCTTGCGCGCCAGTCTGATCTGGTTGACAGCGGTGGCAGGGTAGTACAGGAGACCCTGGGTTGGGATGATGAAAATGGTTCCACCTATTCTCAGCGCAGCAAGGAAGAAGCACATGACTATCGCTACTTCCCGGAACCCGATTTGCCTCCCTTGGTAGTCGAGCCAGATTGGGTGGAGCGGGTGCGCCAGGAGCTGCCTGAATTACCGTTCGCACGGAAAGGGCGTTTTATCCGGGAGTACAACTTGCCGGCGACCGAGGCGGATTTATTGGCATCAGACACCAGCCTGGCGCAGTATTTTGAGGAGGTCGTGCTGGCAGCTAAGCCCGAAGGCGTTTCGGCACGCATGGCTGCCAATTGGATTTTAGGCGAGGTATTCAGCTGGATGAATCAATCTGGCGAGGGCATGGACGCGCTCAAGGTGCGGCCAAATGCTCTGGCCTGGCTGTTGGGGTTCGTGCAGCGCAGCGAAATCAATTTGCAGACCGCCAAGGTGGTTTTGAATGAGATGCTGCGCACCGGTCAAAGCGCCGGGGAGATCATCGCTGCCCAGGGGCTGCGGCAGGTGTCAGACACGGATGTGATTGCCAGGTTGGTGCGACAGGCGCTGGAGGAAAACCCGGAAGAGTTGAAGGGCTTCCTCAATGGGAAAGAGACGCTTTCCAACTGGTTCTTTGGGCTGGTGATGCGCTCAGCAGGCGGGCAGGCTAACCCGCAGGTGGTGCGCAGCGAGCTGGAGCGGCAGTTGGCGGTGGTAAAGGGGAAGTAACATCTTCGTTTGTCATTGCGAGCCATGAAGTGGCGAAGCAATCTGCGCTAACTCATCGAAAAAATTTTTCGTGGAAAAGAATAAAGGTTGACAAAGGCAGATTGCCACGGTCGCACCGGAAAACGCGACCGGTGCTCCCTCGGTCACAGACCGCCCTGTGGACGCAATGACAGGATTACGGTACGTTTGACCCATTTTATGATTGGCCTGGAAAATTGCGAATCCAATATAGTGATCATTTTCGGGTCGAACAGCACCCTACAAAAGACAGATACACTCGACACGCCAGACAACCCGAGGTTGAACCATTTAAATGGTGCGTGCACCTTCGGCACGCACCCTACTTTTCCACCCCCCCCGGCCGCAACTACAACAATTTGTACGAATCTTCACAAATTGACGACTTGTATCACCCACTATTAGCGATGTTCATCATCTTGACCGAACGGGTCAGGTTTGTTAATCTAATAGGGTACCCAGCCAGGCGAATTCTGCGGTGTGTTGGCGGCCGACTCATTCCATTGCAT
>DATMXL010000163.1:0-2719 GCA_035561555.1 Bellilinea sp. | reverse complement strand
ACGACAGCCATTTCGGACATGGCGAAGATGCCGTTGATGATGAGCAGTAAGAAAATGATGAAAATTTCGACCAACGAATTATCCATGCAGCCTGTGTTGGCTAACCTTCACTTTCCCCATTATTTTCAGCCGATTGAATGATCTGACGTGCCAGCGAATTCAATTCGCTCACTTCCCCGTTTTCTTGTCCAAAAGTTTTCCAATAAAGGCCAAGCAGATCGATGGGCGGAAGGGTGCTGATGCCTTCGTCGGCCGCCAGACGGATGCGTTTATCATATTGCGGGCGGCGCATCAGGTGAAAATCAAAGGTGTCTTCGGCGTATTTACGCAGCGCGACTTCGTCGATCAAAGTTTCCCAGTCGCGCGGGTACTCGATACTCAGGCGTACGATGGCATCCTTCAATTGATCTTGTACCGGCAGCGCCGCCAGCATGGCGGACATCAATTCATCCGCACCCGGCAAGCCATCTCCGCTGACTTTGGTCAAGTCTACCCGGCGGTCGATGAAGCGGCGGCCATTGAGCTTGCGCCATTCGACTTCCGTATGTCCGCGTTCCACCAGGGCGATGACATAGAATTTATCATCGGCTGCCTCGCCAAAATCGACGCGTTCAATGGATCCGGGGTAGATCACAGGCGGATGATGATTTTCATTCAGGTTTTGCGGTTTGTGGATGTGGCCGAGGGCAACGTAATCCAGCCGCGGATCCCGCACCAGCGAGCCGGGCAAGATCAAGTCGTTGCCAAGCATCACGCTGCGTTCAGCGCCAAAGGTTGCGCCTTGCACCGATCCATGGGAGGTCAGGATCAAAGGCAGCGTTGGATCCACCAATTTGAATAATTCATTAACCAGCTTATGGAGGGTATCATCGATTTTGATATCGACCTTCTCTATTTTTTCGGTGCTCAATTCGCCAGCCGCAATAAAATTCGAGCGCGAAAGCCACGGCAGCGCCATCACCTGCACTTGCAACCCGCCTAATTCTGCGGGTGTGAGCAAGGTTGGTTTACTCAGCACCTGCACTTGCGAAACATCCAGCGTATCGAACTCCTGCAGCGCGTGGGCGCGACCGGTGGCTGGTGAAAGATCATGATTTCCGACCAGCAGCAGGGTTTGGATCCCGGCGCGCGATAGGCGCATCATACGCTTACCCCACTCACGCTGGTAAGTCGGGGCGGGCGTGCGGTCTTTGTAGGCGTCGCCGGCAAAAATCACCAGGTCGACTTTTTCGTCGATAGCCGCATTGACAATGGTATCCAGAGCTTTGAGGAAATCCAATACCCGCAGCGGCAGACCGCTCACCGGGTCGTGTTTGCCGTAATTGGCGATGTCAATATGGGCGTCAGCGAAATGAAGGACTTTGATCATGAGGGTTGTTAAAGTTGAATTCCGAGCTGGGCAGCCAGATCAAGGCTGGGGCTGAACCCGGGATGATATTCCAGACTCTTGCGCACATCATCAGCTGCACCGGCTGTATCCCCCAGCAGCATTTTGGCGCGGGCGCGCCACACAAAACTCTCTTCCAGGTACGGCTCGGCGGCTGATTTAATGGTGTTATCTGCCAGACTGATGACGTCTTCGTAGCGACCGGAGTAATAATAAGCGAAGTAGGGACCGGTTTGGTACCACATCATCCGCCAGGGACGTTCATCCTGCGGCAGAGACGCCATCAGGCTGAAAGCCTGATCATAGGCGGCAGCTGCACCTGTGTAATCCAGTAGATTTACCAGGCTGCTGCCGCGGTTGAACCAGGCATAGAACTGCTGAACGCCGGTAAACTTCAACGTTTCATCGGCAGCCATCTGGGCAGCGGCGCGGTAACTGGCGGTTTCATCCGCAGCCGATCCCAATACTTGATTCAGCCGGGTCCCAAGATTTTCAGGGTAAATCACCAGGTAGGTATAGTTGAAGTCGCGCCACTGGGTAAACAAATCGTCATAGGTGACAATGTAATCGGCGCTGTAATAGGCGTCCTGGGTCATGAACTCGCGTTTGGCATCATCATAACCGGTGATCACGGCGTAATGTCCCACCCAACCCAGTTTACCGTTGTAATCCTTGAGCCAGATGCCTTTCTCGATCAAGACCACAAATTGCTCGGCTACCAGCCGTTTGAGCAGCTCAAGGGTGCCGCCAACCCGCACCACCGCCTTGAACTGAGTATTGGTGTGGACATAATCCGCCAACTCATACGGCATGACATTTTTATCTTTGTCGAAAGGTTTGACCACCGGACCAACATCGGTGCGTTCACCCTGCCAACCCCAGTAGGTGAGGGCCATGGCTAAGGTCGAGGGTGCACAGTAGTTCCACAAGCCGTGCTGGTCAATATAGCGGACGCCGGTCAGGTTGACTGCGGCTGGCAGCGGGGTAGGGGTAGGCGTCATTGTGGGCGTCGGACCAGGCACAGTAGCGGTCGGCTGGGGGGTGACCGTAGGGGTGGGTGTCACCTGAGCCAACATGGTGGCTTGAACGATGGTTGCCAGTTGACTTTCCGGCACAAAGACTGCTTCTTCCGGCGGGTTTAATGCATATTGGACTTTTACACGCAGTTCATTGAGTTGGAAAAAGACCGGTTCGCGTATGGCCGGAATCCACAAGGCTGCTGCGACCGCTACCAGACTCAGGGTTAGCAGTCCGAGCAGGATCACGCTAATTTTCTTCATGCCTGAATTATATCATCCGGTGAATACCAGCCATTTCAGATGGCCTATGGAT
>DATMXL010000162.1:0-2885 GCA_035561555.1 Bellilinea sp. | reverse complement strand
ATAAATTAATGAAGATTGCTTCGACCTCTCCGAGGTCTCGCAATGACAGTTCTTCTGGTCAGGTCGGGACCGAGGCAATCCATGGGGGATTATTATCCTAAACAAACCGCTAGATCTGTTTTTGATTGATGCCCTTGAGAGTTCCGAATGCCATCCCCTTGTGGGACGAGTGTTTTACAACAAAAGAATCCGCTTGCGCGGATTCTTTTGTGCCCCTCACGCTCTGCGCACCCGTAGGGTGGAGAGATCCCGCATGGGGACGATGTTCGAATAAAATCCCTTTGCGGGACTCTCGTTTTAGTCTTGACCATACCTCGATGGTATGAAAGGACTGGATTTAAACGAAAACCTGTTTTTCAGCAGGTCTTTGAGTGCCCCTCACGCTCTGCGGACCCGTAGGGTGGAGAGATTCGAATACCATCCCCCTGCGGGGCGCGTTTCACAAACAAAAAACCGCTTACGCGGTTTTTTATTGGTGCCCCCAGAGAGATTCGAACTCTCGTTTTAGCCTTGAAAGGGCTGCGTCCTGGTCCCCTAGACGATGGGGGCGGCAACGAGCGATATTCTACCATCCTACCCCATAGCGGTCAAGCAATTGACCGCTGAATATTCAAAATATGTCGCTGCCCAACTCAGGTTGCGGTTTGATCAACGCCGGCGCATCCTTCCCAGGGTCATTGACCATGCGGCTGATGCGATATGCGACCATTTCTTCTGCCGGATAGGGTTTGATCAGTTTCAGCAGCGCATCCGGAGAACTGTCTGCCAGCCAATCCCAGGCAGTTTGCGGATTGAGAACCACCGGCATCCGGTCGTGGATGGGGGCGATACGTGCATTGGGCTCGGTGGTAATGATGGTGCAGGTGGTTAAACCATCGCCTTCCGGGGACTTCCAAAACTCCCACAACCCGGCAAAGGCAAAGGGACTGCTGTCTTCCATTTGGATGTAATATGGGATGGAGGGGCTTTTTCCGCCAGTTTTTTGCCATTCGTAGAACCCATCCGCCAGAACCAGGCAGCGGCGTTTGGCAAAAGCGCTGCGGAAGGATGGTTTCTCGGCAATTGTTTCCCCGCGGGCATTAATCAGCTTGCTGCCAATGGAAATATCCTTCGCCCAGGACGGCACCAGACCCCAGCGCATAAACTCGACTTTACGGGTGGCGGCGTCTGCCACGACTGCCACCGGTTGGGTGGGAGCGATATTGTAGCGCGGCAGCCACTCCTCCGGCATCTCCCCCAGATCGAAAGCCTGGCGCAACTCTACCGGATCCAATGTCAAGGTAAACCGTCCGCACATATTGACCTCCACTGCTAGCCTGGCTACTTCTGGATATAATATTACCATTCCATCCCGCTGAGGTGAATATGCCGAATCCCATCGTTGAGTGCATCCCGAACTTTTCGGAAGCGCGCCGACCTGAAGTCGTTACACAAATCCTGGCGGCTTTCGAGGCGGTGCCAGGAGTGCACATCCTCGACCGCCATTCTGACCTGGATCATAACCGCACCGTCATCACCCTGGTCGGAGCGCCGGCTGCAGTAGAGGAAGCGGCTTTCCAGGCGATTGCTCGGGCCGCCAAATTAATCAACCTGGACGAGCATACCGGTGCTCACCCAAGACTTGGCGCAACGGATGTGGTGCCATTCGTCCCAATCAGCGATGTCAGCATGCAGGAATGCGTCGAAATGGCACGCCGGCTGGGCAAACGGGTTGGCAGCGAATTGAACATCCCGGTTTATCTCTACGAAGATGCAGCCAGCATCCCCGAGCGCACCAACCTGGAGAATATCCGGCGCGGGCAGTACGAAGCACTTAAGGAAGAGTTGGGCGTGCGACCGGAACGAAATCCGGATTTCGGACCGACCACCATCACTCCGGCTGGGGCGACCGTCATCGGCGCCCGGCAGCCGTTGATTGCCTTTAACGTATATTTGACCACCAATGACACGACTATTGCTCAGAAAATTGCCAAGGCAGTACGGCACTCTTCAGGCGGGATGCGATTCGTCAAAGGCATGGGTGTGCTGGTGGAAGGGCGTGCCCAGGTCTCAATGAATATGACCAATTACCGGCAAACGCCCCTGGCGCGGGTCGTGGAGATGATTCGGCGCGAGGCGGAACGCTACGGTGTGGGAATTCACCATTCTGAACTCGTCGGGCTGATCCCTCAGGAAGCACTAAACGATGCAGCTACCTGGTATATGCAGCTGGATGGCTTTTCGATCGAACAGATTCTGGAACAGCGCATGATGGAATTAATGCGCAATGCACCAACCACTCAATCAACTTCCGAAGCATCCTTTTTGGATGAGTTAGCCTCCGCCAACCCAACTCCCGGCGGCGGCTCGGCTGCAGCGCACACAGGCGCAGCTGCGGCAGCATTAGTGGCAATGGTGGGACGCGTTACGCTAGGAAAGAAAAAGTATGAGGTTGTTAAAAAACAAATGTGGGAGCTGGTGGAAAAAGCCGAAGCCTTGCGCGCTGACCTGACCGCGGGTGTCCAGGCGGACGCGGACTCTTTTGTGGCGGTGATGAATGCATACAAACTGCCCAAAGACACACCGGAGCAAAATGAAGTTCGCAATCGAGCCGTTCAATCCGCCACCTTGGCAGCCACCCAGGTGCCTCTGGGAGCCGCTCACCAATGCCTGGCGGTGCAGGAACTGGCGTTGCAGGCCGTTGAGCTGGGAAACTTGAATGCCATCTCCGATGCGGCTTCTGGCGCAACCCTGGCGCGGTCCGCGCTCACCTGTGCTGCCTATAATGTACGCATCAATGTTGGCGGTCTGGAGGATGAAACTCTCAAAGGACAAATCCTGACGGACATGCGTTCGGTCGAAAACCGCTCGGTAGAACTTGAAACCCGTCTGCACAGTCTTTTGAT
>DATMXL010000161.1:0-10167 GCA_035561555.1 Bellilinea sp. | reverse complement strand
CCAGCCATTCGGGCTACCATCCCGGAATGGCAGGCACAAGAGATTTCCCTGGTTGTGCCAGAATTGGCTGAAATTCTGGGGATAAAGCAAGATAGTGGCAACCCGCAGCTGGACCAAAAACAGATATTTACTGCGATTAGTAATGTAATTAACACTTTGAGTAAATCGGTGCCGATACTTTTCGTTATTGATGACATTAATTGGGCCAGTAAATCCACCTTCCATCTATTGGAATTCCTGGTGCGTTACCTATTATCGGTTCAAACCAGCAATACCAAGAAAATCCGATTTTTGGCCAGTTCTACGGATATAACCATCCAAAATTTCCAATCCATGGCCTTGATTCGCTTGCGGCGCGATCATTTGGTACTGGATATTCCTCTAGGAAACTTATTGCCCGAGGATGTCTCAAAGTGGATTGTCACGGCTTCCGGCGGGGCAAGAAATGCCAATCGTCTGGCTGATGCTTTGTACAACAAAACTCTCGGAAACCCATTATTCATTCGAGAAACCTTAAGCGCGTTGGTTGAGGACAATAAGCTCGATATGGACAAAATGAAATGGGAAGGTCCAGTACTGAAGACAGGTCCATTGCGGCTGCCGCTGGCGACATCCATCCAACAATTAATCGAAGGACGCTTAATTCCACTAAAGCCACAAACGATCGAGACAGTTCAAGCTGCTGCAGTCATCGGCACTTATTTTGACATTCAGGAAGTGCAAATGATCGTGGTGAGGGACGAGGAATCGATTTTCAAGGATTTTGAGGAACTGGTATCAGCCGGGATAGTAAGTGTAAACGCACCGCCGAAGAAGCATGAATTTGAATTCAGCCATCACTTAATTCAGCAGGCGGTTTATGAAATGATCCTACCGCCAGCCCGCGCTTTGATGCACCGCAAAATAGCACGAAAATTGATCGAAATTTCGGGAGAGAATGTCGCCTCACGCATACTTTACCATTATCGTAACTCTAAAGATTTGGAAGCAGTAGTTCGCTGGGCTGTGATCGCCGGCAAACAAGCCATGGAATTATCCGATTATGCCAGCGCTGCTTCTATCTTGCAGGAAGCTGAGGAAACCGGACAGGCAATACAAATTCCGGCTGTAAATATGCTTGAGATACTCCATTTGTTGGGTGATGCATTTTCGGCGATCCATGAGCGGGAAAAAATTTATCAGTACGCCAAGCGCTATGCCGAAATGGCACAAGAGATGAATATTGCCGGCTGGCAGGAGACCTCATCTCGCTGGATGCGCATAGCCAAATTAGCCACTGGCGAGCTTTCACAGTTATAACAGGGTTACAAGCTACGACGGAGCGGGAGCAATAACATCCCCTTCGGGGGACGGGATTCGAAAACAAAAAACTCCCAGAGAATTGAGAGTTTTAAGTGATTCGGAGCGGGAGCGATAACATCCCCTTCGGGGGACGGGATTCGAAAACAAAAAACCCCCAGAGAATTGAGAGTATTAAGTCATTCGGAGCGGGAGCGATAACATCCCCTTCCGGGGACGGGATTCGAAAATAAAAAGACCCCTGTTAAGAGGTCTTGATCGGAGCGGGAGCGATAACATCCCCTTCCTGGGACGGGATTCGAAAATAAAAAGACCCCTGTTAAGAGGTCTTGATCGGAGCGGGAGCGACGGGATTCGAACCCGCGGTCTCGGCCTTGACAGGGCCGCATGTTAGCCACTACACCACGCCCCCGAACGAGCGATATATTATCATGTTCCAGTGCGACCGTCAAGTTATTGACCGAATTTCCACCGTTCTGCCATTGATTGGACCTATCGACCAGTAAATATAGGGACTGTTTCTGCAGGGTAAAATAGCCATGAACAGAATCTTATGAAACCCCGATTCAAATCATCCTCCCCCTGGAGAAATGTCATGTCAGACCAGATAACCGTCCGCGGGGCGCGGCTGCACAACCTGAAAAATATAACAGTATCGATCCCGAAGAACCAATTGGTTGTCTTCACGGGATTGTCTGGTTCAGGGAAATCCACCCTTGGATTTGACATTTTGCTCAAGGAAGGTCAACGCCAGTATATGGAATCGCTCGGGATGGTGACTTTTGGATTGGCGAAGCCGCCGGTAGACTCCATCAGCGGATTGTCGCCTACGATCAGTGTGGACCAGCATCTAACCAATCGCAGCCCACGTTCAACCGTAGGAACCTCAACGGAGGTTTACACCTATCTGCGCGTTTTGTTCGCCCGACTCGGGCATCGTCCATGCCCAAACTGCGGTCTGGAAATATTACCGACGTTTAGCTCCACCGCATCAGGGATAAATTTGGAGTCGGTTAATGAAGATGAGACGAATGAAGAGGTGTACTTTCCCTGCCCGCACTGCAGTAAACCGGTGGTGGAACTCAATATGGCTCATTTCTCGTTCAATAAGCCAGCCGGAGCCTGTCCAACCTGTACGGGACTGGGTACCATTCATCAGGCCAATATCTCACGCCTGGTCGATGAGCAAAAAAGCATTCTGGAAGGGGCGGTAATTGGCTGGGATGTTAATTATCTGAAGTATTATCCGCCTATCTTGGTAGATGCCGCTGATTACTATGGCTTTGAATTTAATCTGAATCAGCCGGTTAAAGATTTTTCGCTGGTTCAGCGCGATTTGTTGTTCTATGGCGTCAGAAGTGCCCAATTTAGCCGTCATTTTCCCAATATTGAACCACCTGCCACTGTAAACCAGGGACGTTTCGAAGGCATAGCCACTGGCCTATTGCGGCGTTATGCAGACCGTATCGAAGACACTGATTACGTTAGCAAACTAAGTGAATTCCTGGTGACTCAGATCTGCCCGGAATGTGAAGGCAGCCGCTTGAAACCGGAGAGCCGGAATGTGACTGTGATGGGTGAGTCCATCATCGCTCTATCCCAACTACCATTGACTGATCTGCTCGAATGGTTAACCGATTTACCCGATGCCCTCTCCGCGGATGAGCTATTGTTCGCGCGCTCGATCCTGGACGATCTGTATCAACGCATTCCCCGTTTAATTGAGGTGGGGGCTGGCTATCTGACTCTTGAACGCTCCTCGCCGTCGCTCTCGGCAGGCGAATCACAACGGCTGCGGTTGGCTTCGCTGCTTGGATCAAGTTTAAGCGGTGTGCTTTACGTTTTTGACGAGCCAACCATTGGAATCCATCAACGTGACGCTCACCGCATGATTACTGTCCTGCGACGATTGCGCGACCTGGGCAATACCGTCCTGGTCATTGAACATGACCTCGAAATGATCTCCGCCGCGGATTACGTGGTTGATTTTGGAACAGGAGCGGGCAAGTACGGCGGGCAAATTGTCGCAGCAGGGTCACTGGCCCAGGTGGAGGCAGCTAAAGGCTCTATCACAGGTGATTATCTCTCTGGACGATTGGAAATTCCTTACCCAAAACCAAGACGCCCAGAGAGCGATAAGAACCTTGTCCTTCATGGCGCCCGGCACAATAACTTGAAAAACCTCACTATACGCTTTCCGCTGGGCCGATTTGTCGCAGTGACAGGCGTTTCCGGTTCAGGAAAATCCTCCCTGATTTTTGATATCCTGGACCGCGCCATCCGTCAACGGCTTTATTCGGCAAGAAACGAGATTCCAGGCGATTTCGACTCTATCGACGGGCTCGAGCATGTCGATAAAATCATTACCATTGACCAGGAGCACGTTGGGCGAATTCCCAGTTCCAATGCCGCTACCTATTCCGACACGTTCACACCCATCCGTGAAGCTTTTGCAGCCACCACGCAAGCCCGGGAAAAAGGTTTTTCTCCGCGACATTTCTCATTCAACGTGCCAGGCGGGAGGTGTGAGCTGTGCGAAGGCACAGGTTTATTGACTGTGAGCATGCATTTCCTGCCAGATGTTGAAGTACGCTGCCCGGTATGTCAGGGGCGGAGGTTCACACGCGAAACTTTGGAGATCACCTATCGCGACCACGATATTTCCCAGGTTCTGGATTTGACAGTCGAAGAAGCGCTGCAGCTTTTTGAGAAATTACCGGCAGCCCGATCGCGCTTGCAGTTAATGTCTGATGTCGGGTTGGGTTATCTTCAGCTTGGGCAACCGGCTACCACGCTGTCTGGCGGGGAAACGCAGCGGGTCAAATTGGCCAAAGAATTGGGGCGGCGCGGAAAAGGACATACGGTGTATTTGTTGGATGAACCAACGACCGGATTACACCTGGCTGATGCTGCACGATTACTCGAGGTGCTGCAGCGGCTGGTGGATGCCGGCAACAGCGTAATTCTGGTGGAGCACAACCTGGAAATGGTCAAAGCAGCCGATTGGGTTATCGACCTGGGTCCCGAAGGTGGTGCCGCGGGCGGGATGTTGATTGCCGAAGGCACTCCGGAGCAAGTGGCTCAGGTAGCTGAATCGTTCACCGGACAATATTTGAAGAAACTATTGAACTAGACTGCTGCCGGAGAATTAATTACCCTCAAATATCCATTCATCTACCGGCCGCTGCCAGGAGACCAGTTCACTTTCGGTAAACCACAGACCAATTTCAAAGGCAGCATTTTCAAGGCTGTCTGAGGCATGGGTTAAGTTGCGACCGACAGAGAGACCATAATCGTGCCGTATAGAACCGGGGGCGGCTTCAACTGGCCGGGTGACTCCCATCGTTTGACGGACAGCTGCGATGGCTTGCGGCCCCTCCCAGACCATCGCCATAACCGGCGCTGAAGTAATATAGTTGATTAATCCCTCGTAAAAAGGTTTCCCCTGGTGTACGGCATAATGCTTTTCGGCTAATTCACGACTGACCTGTAAAAATTTGGCTGCAACCAACTTCAAACCTCGGCGTTCAAGCCGCAGAGTAATTTCGCCAATCAAGCCGCGTTGAACGGCATCAGGTTTGGCTAAAATGAAAGTACGTTCCAATGGAATCCTCCGAAATGTTATTTGAATGCTTAGCGCAATAATTCTTCGGCTTTGGTGTAGGCGTCCAGCGCTTCCTGAAGCTGGTTGCTGCGCATATAGGCGTCTCCGAGCGATTGCCAGATGTTTACATCCACAGGATAGCGGTAAATTGCATCGCGCAAATCGTGGATGGTCTCTTCCAGGGCTTCTCCCCGGTTGATCAGACGATTGTAATATTCGAGGGCGGCATCGATATTCTGTCCATTCAGCGCTGCCTGAGCGTTGTACAGGTCGTCACCGCCGGCGGACGCGGGCTGAGCGCCAGATGGTGTTGGGACAACCCGAACCGGGCTGGTGTCTTCCACTTTGCTGGTGGGTACAGATTCTTCAGCCTTTTTCAGCCATCCAGTTTGACCGGTGGAGGCGGAATAAGGCACCTCCGGCATTAGTCCGGATTCCTCGCTTTCCAGGTCTTTCAGCCATTCGGGAGGAGTCTCTGCATCCACAACTGGCAGAGGTGCCTCACCGGCTTGCTCTTCGGCCAGACCGCGCAGCCAATCCGGCACTTCCTCAGGTTCGGTGTCCTCAAGTTGGGTACCTTCACTGACGGATTCGGCCGTTTCCACACTGACTGGTTCGGCTTCTTCAGCCATTTCAAACGTAGCTTCCGGTTCAGGCTCGACTGCTTCAGCGGTCTCGACAGCAGGCTCCGGTTCAAATTCGGATGCTTCAACAAACTCGACAGCAGGCTCTACTTCGACTTCTTCCGCCATCCCAACTACTGGTTCCGCTTCGGCTTCAATCTCACTCGAAATTTCAGCGGGAGCCTCTGCCTCGAGCTCGGTTAATTCCTCAGGCTGCCATTCTCCAGCTGCTCGGTAAATGACTGGTTGGGGTTCAGACTCAAGCTCTGCTTCACTGGTTTCTTCTTCGACAGCCAGAGTTTCCTTGAGCCAATCTGGTAGGTCTTCTGCTTCCTTTGACGATTCGGCTTCTGCTGGAACAGCTTCAGCTTCTTCGGATGGCTCTGTTTCAACATCGGACCAGGCTGGGGCTTCAATTTCAACTTCTGGAGTCTCAAAGCTAGGAATGCCAGTTGGCTCTCCTTCGACCGCGGCATCAGCCTCAATCTCAACCTCTTGAACGGCCTCACCCGAGTCTTCAGGTTCAAGTTCCATGTCGATCGGTACAGAAACTTGATCGAGGTCACTTTCAGCTTGCTCGACCTCAGCCTTGACCCAATCCGGAGCCTCCACCGACCGTTCTTCAGGTGCTACCTGCAGCGTTTCTTCGTCTGCTCCCTGGCGGGCTGCCAGGGCTTCCAGCCAGGCAAAGGCTGCGTCATCATCCGGTTCTTCAATTGTTTCCGCGTCTCCGGCCACAACCTCTTCAGCTATTTCCGGAACTTCAGGCAGCGATTCGGCAGCCTCATCCGCAGCTTCCTCGGCTTCAACTTCGACGGTTTCCTTATCCAGCGTTTCTTTCAACCAGTCTGGCACATAAATGTCTTCGGCTTCAGTTTCCTCGACAGCTTCGGCTTGAGAGACGGGTTGGACTGGTTGGACTTCCTCTGGTTCGACCAGGTCAAAGATCGACAAATCTTCTTCGTCCATCAGTAAAGGAGCCGGTATTACTTGAGCTTCAGCTTCTGCCTCACTGCCATCATCCTCAACATTGCCTGGCTCAGCTTCTTCGGAAAAGGCTTTAACATCTTCAGAAAGCTCTTCTTCAGCTTCGAATTCATCGACCGCAGGCATTTCTATGATCGGTTCAACGTCAGGCTGGCGAACGCGGGTAGGTTGGGTGGCATCCGGGTCGACAGGTGCAGCCGCTTCAAATTCAGCCAGGAAGTCGTCCGTGGTTTTTTCAGCTTCAACCGGAGTCTCGGCTGCGAAGGGAGTGACCTCTTCCATGGGAGCTTCTTCGTCCCAGAAGGTAGCGAATGGTTCAGCAGGGATTTCAGGGGCTGAGGTTTCGTCAAGAACGGGCTCGAAGCCTGTATCGAACTCTTCTTCAGCCATGATCGGTGCCAAATCTTCCTCGCCGCTGATCGTCTCCTGCGCTTCTATAGTGCTTGCCTTCGTTGACAGAACTTCCAGCCAATCATCATCCTCTGTGGATGGTACCGGTTCTTCAGGCGCTTCTTCAATTTCAGCCAATCCGCTCAACCACTCAGGGATCTCGCCATCCTTTTCGGGAGTAAATTCAGCAGGTTCAATTTCAGCCATAAAATCATCATCCAGCGAGGGGGGTAATTCTTCTCCCATTCCCATGGCTGCAATGAGATCACTCTCTTCCTCCGCAGCCAACTCCAGATTGCTGAGGGAAGCAGCCTTCTGTTCAGCATCCGATAAGATGCTTTCCAACCAGGCGGTATCTTCTTCGCTATCGGGAACAGGAAGGTCGGGACCTTTTGCAACAGCTTCATCTGCCGGAGCGATTGCCTGGAGCCAGTCGGGAATTTCAGCTTCGGCGGCAGGCTCACTGACGGCCTCTTCTTCAATAGTAAATTCTTCAGTAAATTCTTCCACTGGGGGCTGCTCGGTTATATCACCGGAAGCGGGTTGCCAACCAGCTGATTGCATCCAATCTGGCAATTCTTCCTCGAGTTCGGTTGCTTCATCAACCTGGCTGCTTTGTTCAACCTCGGCTTCAGTCTCAAACTCAGCCTCAACCATTGGCTCAACTTCAGGCTCAGCCTCAACTACGGGTTCTACGGTTTCTATTTCGGCTGCCAATTCCTCTGCGGGTGTAATTTCCTGTTCGGTTTTACCGGCTTCAGGTGTCAGTAACCAATCTGGCAGCGCTTCTTCTTCAGGTTCTTCCAGCTTTACGCCAACGGATTGAGCCCAGTCCAGTTCGGCTGCCTGCGCTTCTTCGATTTCACCATCGTAAATCTCGAGCATGACTGATTCATCCGGGGCGTCCGCGCTGGAGCTGGAATTTGCTGGAACATACGCCAGGTAAGGATCCAGTGCAATCAACCGCTGTTTATAAACGCGGGCATCATCGGCGCGTGCAGTCCCGGGCAGCACCTCTGCCAGAATCCGGTTGGCTTCAATACAATAAGGGAGTTTCTCAATTAATCGGCTGGCGATCTCGGTGGCGGCGACTTTTTGGCCAGATTGGAAGTACATTCGCGCTAGAATGACTTCTAGTTCAACCCGGTCAGGATTTTCTACCAGCGCGACCTTGGCTTCAGCAATGGCTTGCTGAAACAAGTCTCCACGCGCATACATGCGCACCAGTGCGCCGCGCGTCAGGCGGATTTTTGCCGGTACGACGCCGTCCCTGCGTCCATACAATCTTTTCAATTCTTCTTGAACCGCACTATTCGATGGCTGGGTTTCGAATGCTCGATCCATATGGAAAATGGCAGCATCCAAATTGCCTTCATCCTCGCGGATCATGCTCATACCGATTTGGGAGACAAAATCGTCTGGCAAGCTGGAGAGGACCCGCTGTAGAACATCCGCAGCCTCAGTGTAGCGCTGGGATTCGAGGTAGGCGCGCCCTAACAGCCTGTAGGTCTCAATATGTTTCGAAAACAGGCGCAGGATATGCCGGCAATGAGCAATGGCATCTTTAACCTGCTCGTTTTCAATTAACCTTTCGATTTCTTTGTTGTAAGCGCGCAAAGAGATGGATGCCATGTTTATTCTCCCGGCAATTAGTATGCATTAACTTGATTGATAATGCAAGTATTTTGCCTATTGACGCTTTAAAATATAAGAAAAGACCGCATTTTCTTTGCAAAATGCGGTCTCCGTTGATTCTTTTGGTTTTACTCCCCGAGATAATCGCGAAGTTTTCGGCGAATGGTCGGGTGGCGTAAGCGGCTGAGAGCCTGGGCTTCAATCTGACGTACCCGTTCGCGGGTGACACCCATCTTACGACCCACTTCTTCCAGCGTATAAGCTTGCCCATCCAGCAAACCGTAACGCAATTGTAAAATTCGAACTTCGCGCGGCGGCAAGGAATTGAGCACTTCTTCAAGATGCTCTTTCAGCAAGTTGTAAGTGGCGGTATCATCGGGCGGTGGGGCTTCATCGTCTTCGATGAAATCACCCAAAACCGAATCTTCCTCGTCATCCGTAGGAGTCTCGAGGGACAGGGGACGACGCGCTACCTGAATCATATTCTCGACTTTTTTCGGGGGCACATCCAGCGCTAACGCCAGTTCGTCGACCGAGGGTTCGCGGCCAAGTCGCTGTGTTAATTGGTGCTGCGTTCGCAGCAACTTGTTGATCTGGTCACCCATGTGAACCGGCACGCGAATAGTACGTCCCTGGTCAGCGATAGCACGGGTGACAGCCTGACGAATCCACCAGGTGGCATACGTGCTGAATTTATGGCCACGCCGGTAGTCGAATTTCTTGGTCGCGCGGATTAAACCGATGTTGCCTTCCTGAATGAGATCGAGGAAAGGAACGCCGCGTCCCATATATTTTTTGGCAACGCTGATCACCAGGCGCGAATTGGCTGTGATCAAATGTTCCCGAGCAGCCCAGCCGTCTTCAATTAAACGACGCAGTTCATGACGCCGTCGAATGGATACATTACCGCGGGCTAATTCCTCGCGCGCCATGCGGCCGCGTTCAATGCGCTGAGCAAGTTCAACCTCTTCTTCAGCGGTCAGCAGAGGGACCCGGCTAACCTCCTTGAGATACAGGCCGATCGTGTCATCCGTGTCGATGTTTTGAAGGTCGTCGAAGACTGCTCCGCGCACAGTCTCTTCGGTCTCATCTTCACTTTCGTCCAATTCGTCTTCGCTGGGCTCGGGTGCGAGAGATTCATCTTCCAGGTATGGAATACCGGCACTCATCAGCGCGGCGAAGGCCTCTTCAAGTTGACCTACATCCTGTTCGGCTTCCGGGAAAAAGTGCAAAATATCATCGATTGTTACATAGGTTTTTTGACGACCAAGCTCGATCAACCTTGCGATCGCAGGGTATTCTTCATCCTCGTCGTCCACAACATTAATTAAAGGGTTATCCATTCTGCTTGCCAATTGCCTTTTCTGATAGAAGGAACGTAAAATCCTTCGAATTTTTCTATCGTCCAGCTCCATACTTAGCCTGCCTGGTCAGGTACCTATTTCAGAATACACACTTTACGACTGAATTTCAATACCTGTAAAACCGCCCGAATGAAGGCGGTTACCATGCCTGGCGTAACCACGCGACACTATGTTATTGAGACACAAAACGAGCGGAACGCAGATTCCGCCCGAATGACTATCCAGAGGCATTGGTTCACCCCCGGAACCGGCCGCATAACAATAT
>DATMXL010000160.1:0-2139 GCA_035561555.1 Bellilinea sp. | reverse complement strand
TGCAGGTGTGCCTGGAACTCGGAAAAAGAGTGCCGCTGGATATCGCTATAATCGGAGTGGATGATATCCCGCTGGCTACCATTATTCGTCCGCAGTTGACCACCATGCATGTGGCCTTGACCCACATCGGACGATTGGCCTTACGCGCGCTGCTGGACATCATCAACGGCGAAGGACTGCCGGCTGCCTATCAAATCGAGCCGGAGTTGTTTATCCGCGACTCGGCTTGAAGTTTTTCTGAAAATAAACGGCAGACAAGCCGTAAATTGGGGAACAAATATTCAAAACTATTACCAAAGGAATGAATTCATGGCAAAAGGACTGGAAATCCCGCAAAAAGGCTCGTTGGACCTGGTATCGTTGGGGGCGCTCAATCACCGGGTAGATTCAGGCATCATCCCTTTCAGCAAGGCTACCGAATGGCAGGTGCATCCCAGCGGCGGCGAATACAACGTTGCCGCTAACCTGGCCAATTGTTTCCGTCTGCACACTGGCATGGTGGCTGCCATGGTGGATTATCCGATAGGCGACCTGATCGCTGAACGGGTACGCGCCATGGGCATTAAACCCTTCTATAAGACTTATAAGCATAACGGGGTCAACGGCCCCAACATGGCGACCATCTACTCTGATCGCGGTTATGGCAATCGGCCTCCGGTGGTCTTTTATAACCGCGCCAACGAAGCGGCTGCCCAGCTTAAACCGGGGGATTTTGACTGGGGTGCGATTTTTGGCGAAAGTGTGCGTTGGCTGCACAGCGGCGGGATTTTTGCCTCGCTGTCCGAAACCACGGGTGAGGTGATCATTGAGGGCATGAAAGCTGCCAAAGCAGTTGGCGCTGTGACCTCTTTTGACTTGAATTATCGTGCCAAGTTGTGGAATATCTGGGGCGGGCAGGAACGCGCTCAGGCGGTGATTTCACGCATTGTGGCTAATGTGGATGTGCTGGTTGGCAACGAAGAAGACCTGCAGCTGGGGCTGGGGATCGCCGGTCCGAAGATCGCGGCTAAATCCAAATTGGACCCGAGTGTTTTCTTTGGCATGATCGATGAGGTGCTGCAGAAGTATCCACAAATCAAAGTGGTTGCGACCACGCTGCGCGAAGTGCATTCGACTAACCGTCACAGTTGGGGAGCGGTAGCCTGGATGGATGGACAGACCTTTGTCTCCCCAACAGCCGAATTGGAAGTCTATGACCGCGTCGGCGGCGGAGACGGCTTTGCCGCGGGACTATTCTACGGCCTGCTGGCTGGCGAGACACCTCAGGAAGCGGTCAACCTGGGTTGGGCGCACGGTGCTTTGATCACCACATTCCCGGGTGATACGACCATGGCGACGCTGGATCAGGTGCGGGCTTTCGCTAAAGGCGGTTCGGCTCGTATTCAGCGCTGATCAATCGTCCATTTTTGATACCTTCAAGCAGGAGTCACGATGGCTGTTCATCCATTAGCCGGGCAGGTTGCCCCGTACGACAGCTTGATTAATGTCCCCAGGCTGATTTCCGCCTACTACACCCTCCAACCCGACCCGGCCAATCCGCTGCATCAGGTGGCGTTCGGCACCAGCGGGCACCGCGGCTCATCAATCAACCAGAGTTTTAATGAAGCTCATATTCTGGCGATCAGTCAGGCTATTTGCGAATTTCGCAAAGCACAGGGCACCAGCGGGCCCTTATACCTGGGAATGGACACGCACGCCTTGTCCGAGCCGGCGCATGCTTCGGCGCTAGAGGTGTTCGCTGCACATGAGGTGGAGGTATTCATCCAGCATGGACCCGGTTACACACCGACGCCGGTCATTTCTCACGCGATCTTAGCCTACAACCGCGGACGTATGAACGGGTGGGCTGACGGGGTCGTGATTACTCCGTCGCATAATCCGCCGGGAGATGGTGGGTTCAAATACAATCCACCGAATGGCGGGCCGGCGGATACCCAGGTCACGAAATGGATTCAGGAGCGAGCCAACGCCATTCTGGCAGGCAGTTTGGAAGAAGTGCTGCGCATTCCCTATGAACGGGCATATCGGGCTGCCACCACCCATAAGATCGATTATGTCGCGCCGTATGCCGCCGATCTGAAAAATGTGATCAATTTGAGTGCGATTGCCGCGGCTGGGTTGAAAATTGGCGTGGATCCG
>DATMXL010000159.1:0-10070 GCA_035561555.1 Bellilinea sp. | reverse complement strand
GTTATTAATGAATGGATCAAAATTTGCATCAATTCCGTACTTTTATAGTTCGGAACCTTTAGTGGAAAAAATAGGGATTTCAATGGGATCATTTTTAGGCGGTTACGGCTTATATCTGCTCTTCAGTCTGCCAGCCTTAATTCTCGGGATTTGGGCGCAGGCGAAAGTCCAGGGAGCTTTTAAGAAATACTCACAGGTCCGAACCTACACCGGCTTAAACGGTTCAGACATCGCCCGCCGCATGCTTGACTCGAACGGTTTAAATCATGTCAAAGTTGAGCAGGTTGGGGGCTTTTTATCAGATCACTATGACCCCCGCAGCAAGACGCTGCGCCTGAGTCCGCAGGTGTTCCAATCACCCAGCCTGGCTTCAGCCGGGATCGCTGCGCATGAAGCTGGTCACGCGGTGCAGGATGCCGAGAATTATTCTCCGCTCAAGTTGCGCAGCACAATGGTTCCGTCCGTACAAATCGGCAGCTGGCTTGGTCCTCTCATTTTCATCCTTGGCTTTTTCCTTCAGGGTACGGTAGGGACATCCATTGCCTGGGTTGGTGTCGGTTTATTTGCCCTTACAGCGCTTTTCGCTGTTGTGACCCTGCCAGTGGAATTTGATGCCAGCCGCCGTGCGAAAGCCTGGCTCTCGACCTCCGGTGTCATTTACGACCAGGAATCCGAAGGAGTTGCAAAGGTTCTTGACGCTGCCGCACTGACTTATGTTGCCGGCGCCGTTCAGGCAATCAGCACCCTGCTGTATTACGTTTTCCTGCTCTCTGGACGCAGCCGGAACGATTAATTTATTCAGCTTTCAGTAATTAATGGGTGTCACACGACACCCATTTTTTGTTCTTGGTTAGGTATCCTCTTCCCGCCAAAGCTGAGGTTGTTCAGTATCCGCTCCGTGAAAATAACCACAAAACAGGTTAATTATTGTAGAATTGTCTGGTAATATCGACGACTCCCGCAACTCACACTGACCAAGCGAGGTACGCATGACCCAAAAATCGATCCCAGACATCGTCGTAGGTAGACTTCCCCGTTACTTGCGGTCACTTGAATATATGCTGCGTAATGGTATTAAAACCACTTCGTCGCAGGAACTGGGTGAATCCATCGGAATTTCCGCAGCCCAGATTCGCAAAGACCTGTCGCAGTTCGGTGAGTTTGGCAAGCAAGGCACCGGCTATTCGGTGCGTTACCTGGTAGACCAGTTGCAGGCGATCCTGCACGTCGACCAATCCTGGGACCTGGTGCTGGTCGGGATCGGTGATCTCGGTACCGCTCTGGCAACCTATCAGGGTTTTGTCCACCGCGGTTTCCATATTGTTCTGGCATTCGACAATAATCCCATCAAAGTTGGCAAAAAAATTGGCGGTTTGATCATTCACTCCATGGATGACCTGGAAAAAGAGGTTTCTGCCTCCAAAGCCAAAATCGCCATGCTGTCTGTCCCTGCCTCAGCAGCACAGGAAACCGCTGACAAGTTGATCAAGAGCGGCATCCGCGCTATATTGAACTACGCCCCCATGCAGTTGATCGTCCCAGCGGACATTCACGTCGAATACATCGACCCGGTCACCAAACTACAGCACATGACCTATTACTTGGGTTAAACACAGCCTTTTTTCAAAGAAAATCAACCTATTACAAATTAAGGTGCAAACAGCCTGGTTTGCACCTTTTTAAATCCATTTGACCTTCTTAGCGACCTTTGCGGTCTTTGTGTTTAAATGTCTAAACTAGATCAAGAGACCACTTTTCTATAACCGCATTAAACTTCGACGTAAAATATCGCGCATTCCCAGCGCTCGACTGGCGCCTTCTGCGGTGCAGGTCGCTGGGTTGTCCACTAGATACACCGGAATGCCTAAAGATTTTGTCAGGAATTTATCGATGCCGCGCAGCAGGGCTCCCCCGCCGCATAGTGCCGCGCCGCGGTCGATAATATCCGAGATCAATTCCGGCGGTGTCTTTTCTAACACATGCCGCACCAGCCCGACCACCTCAGCCAGCGGATCCTGCAGCGCTTCAACGATGTCATCGGTGGTCAGCGTAATTGGACGCGGCAGCGCGGACACCTGATCTTGTCCCTGCACTTCGAGCGATAGCTGATTATCCTGTGAGATGGCGGCTCCGATGCGGGTTTTAAGCAACTCAGCAGTGGGTTGACCAATCATAATGCCGTATTTACGCCGCACATACGAGATAATCGCCTCGTCCATCGCAATCCCGCCCGTGCGGGACGTCTCCGCGGTGACAATGTCATTCATCGCCAATACTGCTGCTTGATGGGTGCCGCCGCCCAATGAGATGATCATATTCCCGGTCGGCGTGTTGATTGGCAGGTCTATTCCCAGTGCGGCTGCCAGCGGTTGTTTGATCAATAACACATCGCGGCTGCCAGAGCCTAAACCGGCTTCATGTACTGCCCGCGTTTCCACACTTGTAATTCCGTAAGGCACGGTGATGATAATGCGCGGCCGAAATATTAACATCGGTCCGCAGGTTTTTTTAATCAAGTATTGCAGTAAATTTTCCGTAATTTCAAACTCGGCAATCACTCCGTGTCGCAGCGGACGTACAACCTCGATCGTGTCACCCACCCGACCCAGCATATCGCGCGCCGACTGGCCCCATTCCACCATCTTTTGTTCCTGCACAATCAGCGCCACCACCGTCGGTTCCTGCAACAGAATCTGATGCCCCTCAGAGATGACGGTATTCATCGTGCCGAGATCAATGCCTAATTCTCTCGTCAACCCAGGCATAAATTCAAAAATTCCTTCCTGAAACAAAACTCAAATCCCGGATATGCCGGGGATGTATTCTTGACTATTTTAGCGAGTCCTGCGCTGTCGGAAGCGTTGAACTGCGGCTATACGCAATGTAGAACGTTTCAATGCCAGTTGCAAAGCCGCTTGATCTTCTTCTTTGACTTCGCCTGCGGCTTTCAACAAGCTTTCTGCTCGCTGCCGCGCTTCCTCCGCCCGTTGAATATTGATTTCTTCCACATTCTCCGCAGCGTTCGCTAGAATCGTCACCCGGCTTCCTGCCACTTCGACCACCCCGCCGGCAACGGTAAAAAACTCTTCCTGAGAGTGACTGCGTACGGTGATGATACCGTACTGCAGCGTCGAGAGCAATGGTGAATGGTTGGGGAGAATGCCCATCACGCCTTCACTGCCGGGGACAACTACAATATCCACCTCGCCCTGAAAGACGATTCGATCTTGAGACACGATTTCGCAAAGGATAGGCATCAAGACTCCCTAGGCAGCAGCCAATTCAACAGCGTTCTTCCGTACCTCATCAATCGTCCCGGTCATATAGAATGCCTGCTCCGGTAGATCGTCACACTTTCCATCCAGAATTTCGCGGAAACCGGCTACCGTTTCGCGCAGCGGTACATAGCGACCTGGTCTGCCTGTGAACTGTTCGGCTACCGACATCGGCTGCGAGAAGAATCGTTCAATTTTGCGCGCCCTTGACACGATCAGCTTGTCATCCTCACTCAATTCATCAATACCCAGGATGGCGATGATGTCCTGCAGGTCCTTGTAACGCTGCAGCACGCGTTGTACCTCGCGTGCCGTGTTGTAATGCTCATCGCCCACAATGGCTGGGTCCAGAATACGGGAGGTGGACGCCAGCGGATCGACCGCCGGGAAAATGGCTTTCTCTGCGATTGAGCGTTCCAGCGCGATGGTTGCATCCAGGTGCGTGAAGGTCGCTACCGGCGCCGGGTCGGAGTAATCATCGGCCGGCACGTACACCGCCTGCATGGAGGTGATCGATCCGGAGCGGGTGGTGGTGATGCGCTCCTGCAATTCACCCATCTCGGTCGCCAGGGTCGGCTGGTAACCTACCGCGGACGGCATGCGTCCGAGCAGCGCAGAGACCTCCGAGCCAGACATGGTGAAGCGGAAAATATTATCAATAAACAGCAGTACGTCCCGTCCTTGATCGCGGAAGTATTCCGCCATGGAAAGCGCCGTCAGCGCCACCCGCAGGCGTACGCCAGCCGGTTCATTCATCTGACCGAACACCATCACCGTATCCTTCATAACGCCTGATTCAAGCATTTCCCGGTACAACTGCGTACCTTCACGCGTTCGTTCGCCCACACCGGCGAAAACCGAGTTCCCCTGGTGAACGGTCGCGATCGAGCGGATCAATTCCATAATAATGACGGTCTTGCCAACCCCGGCGCCGCCGAAAATGCCGGTCTTACCGCCTTTGGTAAAAGGTGCGATCAGGTCAATGACCTTCAAGCCGGTCTCGAACACCTCGACCCGCGTGGTTTGCTCGGCGAAGGTTGGCGCCGGTCGGTGAATGGGATAGTGCGCCGTGGCATTAACCGGACCTTTATTATCCACAGCTTCACCCAGGACATTAAACACCCGCCCGAGCGTTTCCTGCCCGACCGGAACCTGGATAGGTTGGTGGGTGCGTCGTACAGGCAGCCCGCGCACCAAACCATCCGTCGGGGACATGGCGATGCAGCGCACCCAGCTGTCGGTCATTTGTTTTTCGACCTCGAGAACCAATGCTTTTTGACCTTCCTGTTCCACCTCGAGCGCTTCATAAAGCATGGGGATATCGCTAGCCGGGAATTCAACGTCAACCACGCCACCCATGATTTGTACCAAACGTCCGGTTGAATGCTCCATATAAGTCCTCCAAAAGTAAAGATGAAACGACGCGGTGGTTTTAAGCCGTTGTCTGAGCCAGCGCTTCAGCGCCGCCGGAAATATCCAGCATATCGTTGGTGATGCCTGCCTGGCGGACCTGGTTGTATTCCAATTGCAGCAGTGTTACCAGGTCCTTGGCACTGTTGGTTGCGTTGCGCATTGCGACCATGCGAGCGGCATGCTCGCTGGCTAATGCCGAGAGAATAGCCTGGTAAATTTGCAGTGCGGTGAAATCCGGTATGAGATCATGCAGGATTTCTTCCTGGCTCGGCTCGTAGGTAAAAACGAACTTCGCTTTTGCCGCGGGTTCCCGGCTTGAGCCTGGCTCATCGTACTGCGATACGCTGAAAGGCAGGATCTTCCGTACCACCGGAATTTGGACCAGCATATTCCTGTAATCAGTATAGACCACGTAAACCTGGTCTGCCCGGCGCCTTAAAAATTCATCAACCGCCAACTGGCCGATAGCCGCTGATTCTAAAAATGTTGGATTGGCAGATAAGCCGCTAAATTCGCCAACCACATTCCGATGGCGGCGCAGCAGCATCTCGCGCCCGCGTTTACCGACCGTGAGGTAAGAGATCGGGACGGTGGATTCAACGAAATGCGCCAGAGCCTCGCGCACCACATTGACATTGTAGGCGCCCGCCAATCCGCGGTCAGAACTGATCAAAATCACCAGCACATTCTTGACCTCGTCGCGTTCTGCCAGCAGCGGGTGCATCGTCTGATGCCCTGGTTGGCTGGCGAGATCGGTCAAAATGCGCCAGGCGCGTTCGGCATACGGCCGGGTGCGATCATTGGCCTGAATCGCCTTGCGAACCTTGCTCGCACTCACGGTTTCAAGTGCGCGGGTCACTTGCGCCAGATTTTTCACGCTGCGTATTCGCAGCCGCATTTCCCTGGTGGACGCCATAATTCTCCCTGTTACCCTGAGTGTGGACTAGACCCAGCCAGCGTTGAAGGCCTGCAGAGCCTCGCGCAGCTTGGTTTCGGTTTCGGGTGGGATGGCTTTCTTTTCAGCAATCGTGCGTCCAACTTCCGGGTTCGAGGTTTCCATGTAACGCAGGAAATCGTGCTCCCAGGTTTTTACCCGATCGACTGGCACTTGATCCATAAATCCATTGACGCCCGCAAACAAGGCCATTGTCTGATTTTCAACCGACATCGGCTCGTATTGAGCCTGTTTGAGGACTTCCTGCAGGCGCAGTCCGCGGTTCAGCTGCGCCATGGTAGCTTTATCCAGGTCGGAGCCAAATTGAGCAAAGGCTGCCAGGTCGCGGAAGGACGCCATATCCAACCGCAAGCGGCCAGCCACTTGTTTCATCGCTTTGGTCAACGCCGCGCCGCCCACGCGTGACACTGATATACCTACGTTGATGCCTGGACGAATACCGGCATTAAACAGGTTCGACTCAAGATAAATTTGGCCGTCGGTGATCGAAATTACATTGGTGGGGATATACGCCGACACGTCGCCAAGCAAGGTCTCAATGATCGGCAGCGCCGTCAGCGAACCACCGGTACCCTCGACTGGCAAAACTTTATATTGCTCTCCATCTTTCAACGCCTGCAACGCCAGTCCAGCTTCCTGCTCGGCAATCGGTCCGGCAAATACGGACCCATCTTTGGCATCCTCAACCTTGGCTTTTTTTTCTGAATAATCCTTGGGAACGATAACGAATGAGGTTGCCATTCTGGCAGCCCGTTCCAATAAACGCGAATGCAGGAAAAATACGTCGCCAGGATAGGCTTCACGCCCTGGCGGACGCCGCAGCAGCAGAGAAATTTGCCGGTAAGCCCAGGCATGTTTGGATAGGTCGTCATAGATAATCAACGCATCGCGCCCGGTCTCCATGAACTCTTCGCCGATCGCGCAGCCGGAATAAGGTGCAATGTATTGCATGGCAGCCGGTTCATCTGCCGCCGCCATCACCACAATGGTATGTGCCATGGCGCCGTGGCGTTCAAAAATACCGATCGTACGTGCGACCGCAGCTTTTTTCTGACCAATAGCCACGTAGATGCAAATCAGATCTTTGCCCTTCTGGTTGATGATCGTATCGATGGCGATAGCCGTTTTACCCGTTTGCCGGTCGCCGATGATCAACTCGCGCTGACCGCGACCGATCGGGATCATCGAGTCGATGGCTTTGATGCCCGTCTGTACCGGAGTATCCACATCCTGCCGCCCAACCACACCCGGAGCAATGCGCTCGATCGGACGGTAGCGGGTAGAGACGATGGGACCCTTACCGTCAATCGGTTGACCCAGTGCATTGACCACCCGGCCGATCAAGCCATCACCCACCGGGACTGAAGCAATTCGTCCCGTCGACCGGACCTGCATCCCTTCAGAAATACTGGTGTAATCCCCAACGATGGTTACACCTACCCGTTTTTCTTCCAAGTTGAAAGCGATACCCATGACGCCAGTTTCAAATTCCACTAGCTCTTGTGACTGCACCCCAGCCAGGCCGTCCACCATGGCGATGCCGTCGCCGGATTCAGTCACGGTGCCGACATTACGGACCTCAAGCGACGGTTTAAAGGCCTCAATTTTTTGCTGCAGGTCTGTAGTCAGGTTCTTGATCAGATCGGTCATCGAGCCTCCAGTGCGGCAACAAGTTGTTGTGAAAAATATAAATTATCCAAGCCAGATAATTTCGATATTCTTGGATAAGCATTGCTCAAATTTCGGGTTAAATCATACTCGAAAGCAAAATGTTTGTCTAGCTTAACTCTGGCTGATTTCGATCCCAAAACTCCTGTTCTGGTGCTCATTTATTGAAGAATTGCAGCGCGATTCGCAGCCGGGCTTCCACATCCTTTGAGGCGTCCCGCGGGATGGATTGGATAGCAGTTTGCGCTTCGATCACACTGTACCCCAGGCCAGTCAAGGCCTCAAGCACTTCAGTGTCCAAATCGAGGATCCCTAGAGTTTCTCTCATCTCCCCGGCTTCGCCGACCTTGCCTTGCAGGTACAGCACAATCTTTTGACCGGTTTTCTTGCCAATCCCTGGTACCCGGGTAAACAGGTCAGCCTGTTCTGCCAGCACTGCACGCCGGATAACATCCACCGACAGGGTGGACAGGATAGAAAGTGCCAGTCGCGGACCAATTCCATTCACCGCCAACAGCAGGACAAAGAAATCACGCTCGATTTCGTGTTCGAAACCGTAAATTGACCAGCCATCCTCGCGGACGATCAGACTGGTATGCAGAAATACCATCTCGCCTGGCTGGCTTTGTTTAGCTAGCACCGTAGGGACGTAAACTCGCACACCAAAACCACCCATCTGCAGCGTTAAACTATCCTGACCGGCTGCTACAACCTCGCCCTGCAAATGAACGATCATAATTTCGGCTCCAATCTCATGGTTTTGGCTGCGCAATGCCCTGATCGCGCCTTTGATTCAATATTTCATAGACTACCAAGGCGGTTGCCACCGCCAGATTCAATGAATCGGACTCGCCCTGCATGGGAATGGAGATCACCCCGCTGCACAGCGACAAATGCTGCTCCTGCAAGCCCTGGCGTTCGCTGCCCATCAACAACACCAGCCCTTCCGGGTAAATAAATCTGTGATAATCCTGGTGCGCTTTGTCAGAGGTACCGATGACCGCTGCCCCTTCGCTTTTTTTCCAGCTGGCAAAGGCCGGCAGGCTGGTTTTGATCAGCGGTTGGGAGAACACCGCCCCCATGCTGGCGCGTACTGTGCCTGGATCGAAAGGGTCGGTGGATTGATCCAACAAAATCACGCCGCGGCAACCGGCTGAGTCCGACGTGCGCAGAATCGTACCAAGATTGCCGGGATCCTGTACCGAATCGAGTGCGATCCAGGTATCGCCAGCCCTAAGGTGTACGTCATCCAGGGTAGCCCAGCGTTGACGAACTACCGCGCCGATTCCCTGCGGTCCATCCTTCAGCGATAGGCTGCGGAAAACATCTGCCGACACCTCGTCTACTCGCCCATGTTTGTCGACATACTCCGCCACCAGTTGCTGCCCGAAAAGGCTTGTCAAAAGTTCCGGTGCCACCACCAGGATCTCGACCTCCCAGCCTTTTTGCAGCGCCTCGCCGACAATTCGCAGCCCCTCGACAAAAAACAACCCGGTTTGCAGCCGTTCTTTGCGATCTGCAAGCTTCCGAATAAATTTAATGGTCGGGTTCGCGGTACTGGTGATCATGGGCTTAAAAACCTCAGACGCGATGAGTGCAGGTGACAAATCGCAATGGCGAGTGCGTCGGCTGCATCGTCCGGTCGCGGCACTTCATTTAGATTGAGCAAGGCTTTCACCATCAACTGAACCTGCTGTTTATCCGCGCCGCCGTACCCCGTGACTGCCTGTTTGACTTCAAGCGGGGTGTATTCACCGATGGTTACATGCTGCTGAGCCAATGCCAGCATAATGACGCCGCGCGCCTGCCCAACAGAAATGGCTGTGGTCACATTTCGCTGAAAAAAAAGTTTCTCTACCGCCCCGCTTTCAGGTCGATGGAGAAGCAATATGGCATTCAATTTCTCATAAAGCTGCGCCAGACGCAGTTCGGGGCGTTCGCCGGCTGGCGTGGTGATAACGCCGTAATCCACGACCGAAATGCCGCTGTTCGTCTCCGCAACCAGGCCGTAACCGGTGGTCGCCGTTCCAGGGTCGATCCCCACGACCAGCATCGGTTAATCCTCTGCCAGGGACGCGAGCGCCTCCTCAGAAATGCGCAGGTTGTGGAAAACATTCTGCACATCGTCCAACTCTTCCAGACTGTCTACCGAGCGTAAGACCTGCATGGTTTCCTCGACGCCTAAGTCCATTTCGTTGGTTGGCAGCATGCGCAGTTCACCTTCTTCCAATTTAAATTTTCCGGCGCGCAGCGCATCTGAAATCGTTTTGAAGATTTCAACCGGTCCAATGATCTCGATGTAGCCGTCTTCGTAATTGACGTCATCGGCGCCTGCCATCACTGCCAGGTCAAAAACAGTATCCATGTCTTTTTCGCTGCCGGGTACCGAGAAGTAAGCTGCGCGTTTGAATTGCCACCCCACCGATCCAGCCTCACCCAGTGTTCCGCCTCCCCGTGTCAGAACATGGCGGACTTCTGCCACCGTCCGATTACGGTTCTCTGTAAAGCACTCGATCATCAATGCCACGCCATGTGGCGCATAACCTTCATAAAACACCTGCTCAAACGCCGCGCCATCTTTCCCCTCACCGGTTCCGCGCTTCATCGCGCGCTCGATATTCTCTTTGGGCATATTCTGGGCCCGGGCTTTATCGACAGCCAGCCTCAAGCGGAAGTTGGATTCCACATCTCCGCCGCCTTCACGTGCCGCCATCACAATTTCACGGGTTAGACGAGTAAACACCTGCCCACGCTTGGCG
>DATMXL010000158.1:0-13184 GCA_035561555.1 Bellilinea sp. | reverse complement strand
TACCTGACCCATGCGCCGGTCGCCGCGTGAGAGCCAGGCTTCCAGCAGGGTATCCCTGGGACTGGTCCAGGTCATTTTGAGGCCAGGACTGCGGAGTTCACGGCGCAGCAGTTCTTGCTTGGCCTGCATTTGCTCAGCGGTGTCGCAGGGCACCCACTGGAAGGGGGTATGCGGTTTAGGCACGAAGGTACTGATCCCTGCATGGAGGTTGGCACGCTTGCCAATCTGCTTGCGGCCTTCCGCCAGCACCGCTCGGCACAGGTCTGCGATGGCCTGTACGTCATCCATGGTTTCGGAGGGATGGCCGATCATGAAATACAGCTTGATGGTGGACCAGCCGCGGGAATAGATGGCGCGGGCGGTTTCCAGCAGCTGCTCGGCGGCAATGGGCTTGTTGATGGTGGCGCGCATGCGGTCGGTGGCAGCCTCGGGAGCCAGCGTGAAGCCAGTCTGGCGTGAACCCCTCAGTTTGTCCATCAAGTCAATCGAAAAAGACTCGATACGCAACGAAGGCACAGAAATGGTGAGGTGATTTTCACTGGCATGCTGGCTGATTTGATCGACGAGGTCGACAATTTGCGTATAGTCAGAAGAGGAAAGAGAAAGCAGGGCAACTTCCTCATAGCCGGTCTCTTTCAGCGCAGTTTGAATTGCCTGCAGGATCTCCGCCACTTGACGTTCACGCACCGGACGATTGATCATGCCGGCGTGACAGAAGCGGCAGCCGCGGGTGCAGCCACGCATGATCTCGACTGCCACCCGGTTATGCACCACATCGATCGAGGGGACGATGAAATGAGTGGGCGGCGGCGGAAGTTTGGCGACAATGCGTTTGGTAATTTTCTTTGGCGCCAGCGCATCGAGGGGCGTCAAACCACTGAACACCCCGGCACTGGTGTATTCAGGCTGGTAAAGCGAAGGGACATACACGCCGGGGACATGGGAAAGCAGTTTGAGCAGGTCAACTCGCGGCTTGCCGCTGCGTTTCCAACCCTGATAAGTGTTGACGATATCGTGAATTAACTCCTCACCTTCGCCGATGGCAAAGGCATCGATGAAGTCAGCCATCGTTTCCGGGTTGTAGCAGGCGTGACCACCGGCGATCACCAGCGGATGTTGTTCGGTTCGCTGAGCAGAATAGAGTGGAATACCAGCCAGGTCGAGTAAGTTGAGGGTGTTGGTATACAGGGTTTCGTACGGCAGCGTAATGCCTAAAATGTCGAAATCGGCGACTGGGCGATGAGACTCGAGTGCGTATAATGGAATACCATTACTGCGCATAGCCAATTCCATATCCGTCCAGGGGGAGAAAACCCGTTCAGCCAAAACATCAGCGCAGGCGTTCAGATCCTGGTAGAGGATGGCAAGACCCAGATTGGGCAGCCCCAGGTCGTAAATATCGGGAAAGGCCAGCGCGACGCGGGTTTCGACCGAGTCCCAGGGTTTCAGGATCTGGTTTAACTCTCCGCCGACATAGCGTCCAGGTTTTTGGACTGTTGGCAGGATGCGTTCCAACTGCAGTTGCAGTTTTTGGTGATCAAAAATCATGAATTCTCCGCGCTACCGATAATGGGATTGGACCTGATGAAGGCGAGCCAATTGTACCCGATTCTGTCTGATTTACGTAGCTGGATGTCAGACACCCTTGATGGTGCCACCATCGACTGCCAGCATCACGCCATTGATATAGCTGGCGGCTGGAGAAACCAGGAAGGCTGCGACCCGGGCAAACTCCTCGGGTTTAGCCAGCCGTCCCAGGGGAATGTCGCGTGCTTGCTTTTGAATTTCCTCCTCCATGGTTGTGCCGCTGGCTTCTGCACGGTGTTTCATGATCACATCGACTCGTTCGGTCGCAGTCCAGCCAGGCAGGATCGAATTGAAGCGGATTCCCTCGGATCCCAGTTCTGCAGCCAGCGATTTGGTCAGGTTGGCAGTGGCGGATCGAATGCTGTTGGACAGCACCAGGTTTGGTATGGGTTGTTTGACCGAGTAAGAGGTGATGGTCAACACAGATGCTGCTGCCGATTTGCGTAGATAAGGCAGCGCCGCTCGAATCAAGCGCACGTGACTCAGCAGTGACGATTCTATGGCTTGCTGCCAGGTGTCATCGTCGAAGCTCTCGAATGAACCGGCGGGTGGGCCGCCTGAATTGGTGACCAGAATATCCAGACCACCAAAGTGGTCGACGGTTTCTTGAATCAAGCGGTCAGCGGCTCCATGGTCGGTGACGTTAGCCTCCAGTCCGATAACTTTGGCACCGGTTGCCTGGTGAATCCGGCGAGCTGCGTCGGTAGCGTCATCCAGGTGGCGGCTGTTGATGACCAGATTGGCTCCCTCATACGCTAACTGTAAGGCAAGGGCGTACCCTAGTCCTCTGCTCGAAGCTGCGATCAGTGCGGTTTTATCTTTGAGTTGAAGGTCCAAAATATTTGTCCTGTCTACAAGATTTCAATGCGATGTTCAAGAATATAGAGGTCCGGGAAATGTTCTTCGGTGAATTTGAGGACAGTGTCGAGCGAACGGTCGATAAAAGCCGCATCGTTGCTGACCATCGCGCATACCACCATTGCTTCCTGCCAGCGGTCATTCAGGTCCGTCTCGGCGGTGGAAACATTGAACTCACGGTGCAGCCTGGCGAGCAGCGGTTTAATGCGGCTGCGTTTTTCTTTCAATGAGGTGCAGCCTGGCAGCTGCAAATGGAGGGAGAGAATACCTACACTCATGTTTTCCTGCGCGATTTGATTGTCACATGATCGTTGAGTCTGGTCAAGCGGAGTCAGAAGGGGAATCACTCAGGCGTTTATGGGTCAATCGCTTGCGAAAAGACAGGCGGTTGGTTACAATCCCTCCATATTGTGTAGAACCCCGGATGGCATTCCAAATGGATCCAATTGAAGCGGCTTACCAGAGCACGCTGGATTATTTGTATAGTTTTGTAGATTACAGCTTGACGCGCAACCTGCGGTATTCGCCGGAGAAATTTGATTTGGGACGCATGGCGGCGTTGATGGAAGCGCTCGGGGCGCCGCAGAATCTTTACCCCGTGATTCATGTAGCCGGTACCAAAGGCAAAGGCTCAACCAGTGCCATGATTGCCAGTGTCCTGCAAACAGCAGGATATACCGTTGGGCTGTATACTTCGCCGCACTTGATCGACTTCAATGAGCGCATTCAGATCAACCGAAATCCGCTAACTCATCAGCGGTTGGTGGAGCTGGTTGACCAACTCAAACCTCAAGTGGCAAAAATCGAGCAACTGACCACCTTTGAATTGACCACGGCAGCCGCATTTCTGTATTTTGCACAGGAAACAGTTGACATCGCTGTGATCGAGGTGGGGTTGGGCGGACGGCTGGATGCGACCAATGTGGTGGATCCATTGGTTTCAGTGATCACATCCTTATCGATGGACCATATGAATGTGCTGGGTGATACGCTGGAAAAAATCGCGGCAGAAAAAGGTGGAATCATTAAACCCGGCAAACCGGTGGTGGTTTCAGCTCAGAAGCTGGAAGCGGAAAAGGTCTTGCGCCAGATCGCGGCAGAGCGCGACTCCCCGATTGTGTTTACGGACAGCCGGTACAACGCTTTGGTCACAGACCAGTCGCTGACGGGGCAGGAAATCGACCTGGTCCCGGTTGCCAATACCAATCACCAGGAACCAGTGTTTCATCTCGCCCTGCCACTGATTGGGGCGCACCAGGCAAAAAATGCCGTGACGGCTTACTGCACTCTAGAAATGCTTCGAGAAGCCGGATACACCCTACGGGATGAGGATATTCGACAGGGTTTTGCATCGGTTTTCTGGCCTGGGCGCTTTGAAATCTTGCAGCATGATCCTCTGGTCGTAATCGACTCGGCGCATAACCTGGATTCAGCTGAAAAACTGGCAGAAACCGTGCGGGAATATTTACCCGGCAAACCGGCGGTGCTGCTTTTTGGGGCGTCGGAGGACAAGGACGTCAGCGGCATGTTCGCGGCTTTAGCGCCAGTGATCCAAAAAATAGTGGTCACCCAGTCTGTGCATCCGCGCTCTTTCGACGCGCATGCGTTGGGAATCGTGGCAGGAAATTTTGGATTACCGGTCGAAATCTACCCACAGCTTGAAACCGCGCTGGAACAGGCATTGTTAAACCTGCCAGCTGATCAAATGTTATTGATTACAGGCAGTATATTTATCGCGGCTGGCGCGCGTCAATATTGGTTGGAAAAGAAAGCTGCACGAAATCTCTGAAAATTATTCCGCGTGAGCAAAACTCTCAAGAATGGAAGAGTGAATGAAGAAAGACAATTGGATCCAAAAAGATCACGACAGTGAAGAATTTAGTTCAGCATTGCACCAGCGCACGGAAGAGCTTTACCAGGTGCCGGATGCGATACCGGATAAAAATGGCGTGATTGAATGTCCGGCAATGGTGATGAGGGATATCGTGGTGTTCCCACGCATGGTCTCGCCGATATTCATCACACCCGGACCAAACCTGCTGGCGATTCAGGAAGCACAATTCGGCTTCGAAACCATGATTGCACTGGTGGCGAAGGACCCGGAAAAAGAAGATCCAATCCCAGCCGATTTCTTAAGCATCGGAATTGAAATTGCCGTAGGCCGTTTGCTGGACATCCCGGATGGCAACAATTCAGCCTTAATCCAGGGTCGGCGGCGGCTGGAAATTTTGGAATTTGTTCAGGTTGAACCCAGTTTCCGGGTACGCGCGCGGGTGATCACCGAACCAACCGACGTGGAACGGCAGACGGAAGCCTTAATGCGCACCACGCGAGATCTATTCGAGCGCTGTGTGCAGTTGGACCGCAGCCTGCCGGATGAAGCACATCTGTTTTCGGTCAATATTCACGAACCCGGCTGGCTGGCTGATATGGTGGCGACTGCCATTTCGCTGCCATTCTACGAGCGCCAGGCACTGTTGATGCTGGTCAATCCGGTGGAACGGCTCAAACGGGTAAACTGGCTGCTGGCGCAGGAACTGGATGTGCTGCAGCTGGAGGATGAAATTCAGAATCGCGTGCAATCCGAGGTGGATCGGAGTCAACGCGAGTTTTACCTGCGCGAGCAGATGAAAGCCATCCAGACCGAGCTTGGTGAAGGCGACATCTTTACCAGGGAAATTTTTGAACTGCGCGAGAAGGTCATTTCGGCACAACTGCCGGATGAGGTGCGGGTCACCGCGTTGAAAGAGGTAGACCGCTTGCAGCAAATGCCATCCATGGCACCGGAAGTCGGCATCATTCGCACCTATCTGGACTGGATTCTGGAATTACCCTGGGCAATCGAATCAGAAGACAACCTGGATGTCGTTCACGCCGCCACGGTTTTGGAGAAATACCATTACGGGCTGGGCAAGGCCAAAGACCGCATTCTGGAATACATCGCGGTGCGCAGTCTCAAGCCGCGCAAACCGCGCCAACCGATTTTGTGCTTTGTGGGCGCACCGGGCACGGGTAAAACCTCGCTGGGACGCTCGATCGCGGAGGCGCTGGGCCGGAAATTTGTACGCGTATCCCTTGGCGGCATACGCGACGAGGCTGAAATTCGCGGTCACCGGCGCACCTACATCGGAGCGCTGCCGGGGCGCATCCTGCAAACCATGCGGCGGGCTGGCACGGTCAACCCGTTGTTTATGCTGGATGAAATCGATAAACTGGGCGCAGATTTCCGCGGCGACCCATCTGCGGCACTACTGGAAGTACTCGATCCTGAGCAGAATCACGCTTTTTCCGACCATTATCTGGAATTATCGTTTGATCTATCGAAGGTGATGTTTATCACCACGGCAAATTATTTAGGCTACATTCCCTCAGCGCTGCTTGACCGGATGGAAGTTATAGAATTCCCAGGGTACATTGAAGAAGAGAAGCTCGAGATCGCCAACCGCTTTTTGGTGCCGAGACAATTGGAGGAAAGCGGACTGGATGAAAAAGAAATCATCTTCCAGGAGATGGCGCTGCGGAAAATCATCCGCGAGTACACCTACGAAGCCGGTGTGCGCAATCTGGAACGCGAGATCGGACGCATGGCGCGCAAGGTCGCTCGCTTGAAATCCGAAAAGAAGCATTTCCCAACCCACCTGATTCCAAAAACCGTCGAGCGCTTCCTGGGTCCACCGCAATTCTTCCAGACCGAAGCCGAAAGGCAGGATGAGGTCGGTGTAGCGACGGCACTGGCCTGGACGGAAAATGGCGGCGACATCATGCCAGTCGAGGTGCTGATTCTGGATGGCAAGGGCGCCATGCAGATCACCGGTCAAATTGGGGATGTGATGCAGGAATCAGCGCAGGCAGGGTTGTCGTATCTCAAATCACGGGCGCGTGAGTTGGATATTGATGCCGGGGCTTTTGAGAGTCTTGATGTGCATTTGCACATTCCGGAAGGGGCGATCCCCAAGGACGGACCGAGCGCCGGCATAACCATTGCCACCGCGCTGATTTCGGCCTTTACTGAGCGGGGCGTATCCAAGGAAGTCGGGATGACCGGCGAAATCACTTTGCGCGGCAAGGTGTTGCCGGTTGGCGGCATCCGCGAAAAGCTGCTGGCAGCTCATCGCGCCGGGTTGAAAACGATTATCATTCCGGAACGGAATATGAAAGATTTGGTGGATTTACCAAAAAAGGTGCGGCAGGATTTAAAAATCGTGCCGGTGACCCACATGGATAAAGTCCTGGAGTTGGCGCTGCGTCCGGCGACGGGTAAAAAGGCACGACCGAAACGCGCTGCCCCGAAGAAAGCAGTCAAGCCTAAGGAAGAACACGCGAAGACCGAAACGAATAAAGTGGAATAGTCTATTTCGGTGGTTGTGAGCTTTGCTGACGTTCGGACTGCAGTGTTCGCACGCCATTGCGGACCTGGTTGAGCAGCCGTTCCAACTCTTCCCCAACAGTTGAGAGCGTGTCAAGGACATACTGGTCGGCTTCATGGCGGGTAATTTCCGCCTCGGCGCGCGCTTGCTGGATTATCTGTTCGCCGCGAGCCTGGGCAGCCTGAATAACCGGGTCACGGTCAACCAGTACATCCGCTTTTTCGCGGGCAATATTCAGCGTTCGGCTGGATTCTTCCTGGGTTTGTGCCAGGATGCGGTCTCTTTGGGCAATGATCTGCTGTGCTTTTTTTATTTCCTCGGGGATGGACACTCGCATCTGGTCAATTAAATCCAGCATCCGGTCTTCATCAACGATGACGCTGTGGGTGAACCAAATTGGCTTGCTTTGATTAAAGAGTTCTTCCAGCCGGTCTACGAGATGTAGGATGTCCATTTAATCCTCCGCGTAAAAGTCAACAGTCATCGGTGCAATATTTTGACCATCTAGCGTTATTAAACCATATTATGAGATTTAATCCCTTAACGCAATGCTCGGAACTACGGTTTGTTTATCCCCCAGTTCCAAAAATCGCTGTTTAAGGGCTTCATTGACGAACGGTGGAACCATGCTGGATACGTCGCCGCCAAGCGAGGCAATCTCACGCACGGTGGAGGAGGAGAGAAAGGTGTGAGATTCCGATGTAATCAGAGCGCACATTTCAATTTCCGGATACAGACGTTTGTTGGCTAAAGCCATCCGGAATTCGTGCTCAAAATCTGAAAACACCCGCAGTCCCCGGACCAACACTTGGGCGTTGACCTGTTTGCAAAACTCTACCGTCAGTCCGCTGTACCCCATAACTTTGAATTTTGGGTCGTTTTCAAAGGCTTTGCGGACGTAGCCAAAGCGTTCCTCAGGCGTAAAGAGCAGGTTTTTAAGCGGGCGGTCGTAGACTGCCATGATGATTTCATCAAAAAGCAGCGATGCGCGGCGGGCGATGTCGATGTGACCCAGATGAATGGGGTCGAAAGTTCCGGGAAAGACGGCGCGAACCATGGCAATCCTTTTTAGCTGATATCCCCACGACCGTTTCCCCAGAAACGGTTCAGGGTTGATGTGAGCGCAGTATGCTCGGTTAATTTTAGATCAGGATCGCGGTCGATCAATTGGTGCGCCAGATTGCGGGCTTTTTCAATCAACCGTATATTGGACAGGTTGGCCAGCCGTAATTCGGCAAAACCAGCCTGACGGGTGCCAAGAAAGTCACCGGGACCGCGTTGTTCAAGGTCGCGCTCTGCCAGAACGAACCCGTCGTTGGTCTCAGTCATCACCTGCAAGCGTTCATTTTCCACGGCATCGTCGCTATCTGGTATGAGCAGGCAGAAGGATTGGTCGGCGCCACGGCCAACACGTCCGCGGAATTGATGCAATTGCGCCAGGCCAAAGCGGTTGGCACCTTCCACCATCATCACAGTCGCGTTGGGGACGTCCACACCAACTTCGACTACCGAGGTCGAGACGAGAATATGATATTCCCGGTTGCGGAACGCGGTCATGACCTGATCTTTTTCTTCGGGTTTTAAACGGCCGTGCAGCAGTCCCAATTTCAATTGCGGGAAAACTTCTATTTGCAGACGGTCGCGCTCCTCAACCGCAGCCAGGGCATCCTCTTTTTCACCTTGTTCAACCAGCGGATAGATTATGAAAGCCTGGTGGTCCTGCTCAACCTGGCTGCGAATTAAGGTATAGGCTCGTTCACGTTCCACGGGCGCCAATATGTGAGTCTCGATGGGTAACCGGCCGACCGGCATCTCGTCCATGACGGTGACGTCCAGGTCGCCGTAGACTGTCAGCGCTAAAGAGCGTGGGATGGGCGTGGCAGTCATAACCAACAGGTGGGGATTCTCGCCTTTGGCGCGCAGGGCGGAGCGCTGTGCCACGCCAAAGCGATGCTGCTCGTCAACCACGGCGATCTGCAGCCGTCTAAATTCAATGGGTCCTTCGATCAGAGCGTGGGTGCCAACGACCAATTTAATGCTGCCATCCGCCAAGCCGGCGCGAATTTCCTGCTTTTCGGCTTCGGGAGTATCGCCAAGGAGCAGGCGGATTTCACCCGGTTGGTAGAGATTGAGTGAACCATTCGAATCATTGCCAGCCATAAGCGCGGACAGGCTGCGGTAATGCTGCTCGGCCAGGATGCTGGTGGGCGCCATGATAGCAGCCTGGGCACCGTTGGAATTCACGAATGCCATTGCCAGGGCAGCTACCACAGTCTTGCCTGAGCCGACGTCGCCTTGCAACAGGCGGTTCATCGGGTTCCCGGAAGCCAGGTCGCCGCGAATATCTTGAATGGCACGCTGCTGCGCTCCGGTCAGGGGGTAGGGTAATGCATCGATTTGCTGCTGCAGCCATTCATCCGTCACAGTAAACGACTGGGCGACATTGGCCTGCCAGGCGCGTTTTTGGCGGATTACGCCAAGTTGCAGCAGGAAAATTTCGTCGAATGCCAGGCGTTCCTGCGCTGAATGCAGCAGCTCGTGCGAATCCGGGAAATGGATCTGCATCAAGGCCTGGTTCAATGTGATCAGGTTGCCTTGATCGATGACCTGCTTCGGGAGAAAGTCCGGGATGCGCGGTGACCAAAAGGTAATGGTCTGGTGCATCATGCGGCGTAGAGATTTCTGAGTGACCTTGGCGGTCAGCGGGTAAACCGGGACGATGCGGTTGGTGTGCAGGTGTTCCTGTTCAATCGGTTCCCAGTCCGGAGAATTCATGCACAGGCGCCCAAGGTACATGTCAATTTTGCCAGAAAGCACCAATTGGGTATCCGGTCGAATGGATTTTTCCAGCCAGGGCTGGTTAAACCAGGTAATTCTTAAAGCACCAGTGCCGTCTTCCACGACCGCTTCGGTCATGGTGAGTTTGCCGCCTTTGATTGGGCGGGTAAAAGCACTTTTGACATTCGCCAACACAGATACTTCGTCGCCATACTTCAGGCGATTAATTGGTTTTAATTGGGAGTAATCGTCATAGCGGCGGGGGAAGTAATATAGCAGGTCTTCCAAAGTCACCAAACCCAATTGTTCGAGCGTCTGGGCAGTTTTCGGTCCAATGCCGTTCAATACAGTCAGGTTGGCGGTCAGGCCGATCAATCCGGCCTGGTTTTGAGTGGCAGCGCGGACGTGTCCAGGTTGATAGATGCCTCCAGGCTGGGCAGACGATTCGACAGCATGGTCCGGCTTTCGCACCGGCGTTTCGGCAGGTAGGGTTTCGGAAACCGGGAGTGGATCCCTAAGTAAATTGGGGTTGACGGCTGCGATGTGGGTGTTCAGCGATTGGACCGCCTCTGCACGTCCACGAACATCCAATTGCGGATAACCGCTGATGATACGGTCGACCAGGTCAATCGTTTCGGCAGGAACACCCAAAGCATCTGCTTCAGCTTTCCAGGAAGGCAGAATTTTATCCAATCCACCAACAACAGCGCGGTTATCGTATCCGCGATCTGATTCCAACATCAAGAATTTTTTTAATTTTTCCAGCGGTGATGGCATGAGAGTATTTTACCTTATTCTATTTTCCAACTACTTCATATTTAGGGTGGAGATTGTTAAATCTTGCACAAGCAGAGGTTGCAGGCGAGAAACTGTGCCAGACAAAAATGGCGGGATTGCTCCCGTTGTAAAAATGGTTGAAATTCGGTTACGAAATCTTCTCAACCGCCAGCAACGCGAGTGCGCGCGGACCAAGCAGTGTTGCCAGAGGCACGTTCAGGTTGTGTTCGCTATAGGAGGTGTTAGGGTAAATCTCCTGGAAAAGTTGACGTACACTGCGGGTATCCGGCAGCAGCGGCGGGGTAGATTGTAACAGGGCGATATGCCGTAAATTTTCGAACTCTTCCAGAAATTCGACGAACAATTCAACCGTCTGGCGATACGTGCGCACTTTCTCCAACGGAGTCAGACGTTCTTCCTCCAGGGTGTATACCGGAATGAAGTTGAGCATTTCACCAACCACAGCCTGGGCTTTGTCGATGATGCCGGCATGATGAAGGTATGACAAACCAGGGGTACAAATAACGGTGTAAATATGGGGAACCTGCCGCCGCACAAGATGTTCTGTCTCTATAGCGGTGGCGCCATTGGACAGTGCTTCCGCGGCAATTTGCACCAAGGTCCCCAGGCCGGCTGAGATCGTTTGCGAGTTGATCACCTGGATCGTTCGATTGGCTTTGATCTCGTTGGCAGCCTGCACCGCATTGTCGTACGCAGCGCTAAAGTGAACATCCTGCAGCACGACCAGAATTTCTTTAAATTCCCGCGACAGCGCTGTAAACCATTCAGTAAATTTCTCTGTCGAGGGTGCAATCAGCCGGGGAGCCGCTGCATCGAAGGCAGAAATCGGAAAGGCGTTAATTTTGACATCTTTTCCGTCAGGGTAGCGTGTACCGCCAATTTCAATGTCATGCGGAATCACCCTGACCAGGTTCTGGCCGGGGAAGGTGTGTTGGGGAAATTGTGCAGAACTATCTGTAAGAATACAAATGGGCAGCATGCCAGTTATTCTATCGACAGGATAAGTTGGTAATGGGGCTGGCCGCCTTCGTGCAGTTCAATTTCGTGACGCGGATAGACTTTGCGAATCTCGTCGCTGAGCGTATTGACTTCCTGCCGCGAATAATTCTCCCCGTAGAACAGGGTTATGCGCTCCCGGTCGGCTGTGGAAGCCTTTTCCAGCAGCTCAAAGCAGGCAGTCTTTATATCTTTAGCCGAGGCAACCAGAGTGCCATTCAATAAGGCAATCACCTCGCCTTGCTCAACGTCAACCCCGTTAATTTCAACTGAACGGGTGGCGGTAGTAATTTCACCGGTCTCTACCTCTGGGATGGATGATTCCATTTCTTTGGCCAGCGATTGCAGGTCGCCGTCAGGATCGAGACGCAGCATGGCATTAAGTCCCTGCGGAACGGTTTTGGTCGGAATGACAGCAACTTTCTTGACTGTCATCTGAGCAGCATTTTGGGCAGCCAAAATGATGTTTTTATTGTTTGGCAGAATGATGACCTGGTCTGTTGGCAGGTTCTCGAATGCATGCATAATTTCTTCAGTGCTTGGGTTCATTGTCTGGCCGCCTTCGACCACCGCGGCAGCCCCCAGGCTTGCAAAAATTCGCGAGATGCCGAAGCCAGGAGAAATTGCCACCACGGCAATCTGGCCAGGCTCAACCGGCGTGAAACTGATTTTTTCAGGTTCCTTTTCCCTGCGATCTTCCATCTGGGCGATCAAATTTTCAATGGCGACCTTGGTCACTGTTCCCAGGCTCATGGTGTACTCGATGGGCTGATATCGTTTGTCGGTGGGAACATGGATATGCATGCGGTACATTCCGTCGCCTTCGCCGACCTGGATGGATGTACCCATCTCAGAAAGGTCAGTGTAAAACTTTTCCATGTTTAGTTCAGTATCAGGCCGGAAATCAACCACGATTTCATAATCCTGTCCGGGCTCTACTTCTTCCATGGCGCCGTCCAGTTCCATCTGGGATAAGGGCTGTACCACTGCGGTGGATTCAAGCGGCATGCCTTTAACAAAACGTAGCATGCCTTCCAGGATTACAAAAAGACCTTTTCCGCCCGAGTCGACAACGCCGGCCTGTTTGAGAATGGGCAGCAGGTTGGGGGTGTTTTCGACCGATTTTTCAGCCTCGGCGATAATGGTTTCGAATGCCCCCAGGTTAAATTCCTGGCCGCGAAACTTTTCAGCGGCAGCCGCAATGTCTTTGGCTACCGTCAGGATGGTGCCTTCAACGGGACGAACCACACCTTTGTACGCGGTGTTTTTGCTTTCGACCAGTGCATTGATCAGCGTTTCGCTATCCATGATTGGCAGATTGTCCAAAGTACGGGCAAAACCGCGCCACAGTTGCGAGAGGATAACGCCTGAGTTCCCGCGGGCACCCATCAAAGCACCATGAGCGATCGAATGCGCTACTTTACCGATGTTGCTTTCGGTGGAATGAATAATTTCGTTGAAGGCTGCCTGCATGGTGAGCAGCATATTGGTGCCGGTGTCACCGTCGGGGACCGGAAAAACATTAAGCGAATTGATTAACTGCTGATTGGCTTTTAGCCAGGTGAGGCCGGCCTCAACCAATATTTTTAACCCCTGACCATCCAAAGTTGGTTTCTTAAGAATATCACGGCCATCGCTCATCGCCGGGAAGACAAAGTCTGCGCCCATAACTCTCCTGAAAACTCCGATAAACACTTAATCTAGGTCGCTGATGCGCAACCCGCGTACATGTACGTTCACAGACTTTACTGATAATCCGAGCGTCTTTTCAACCTGATAGCGCACCGTTTCAGCTACAGT
>DATMXL010000157.1:0-7419 GCA_035561555.1 Bellilinea sp. | reverse complement strand
GGTTTATTTTATTTTCACTGGCTCTACTTTTTTTCAGCCGGTTTGGCTTCTACAATTTGACCTTTGCGTTTCTGGTTCATTTTGCGGTAAGCACGTACAGCGAAGAAGAGTACAATTCCAATCGGCAGAGCAATGGGCAGGCAGAAGACCACCAGCCAGATAGCGCCGTCAGCGATGGTCTGGTAAGCGCGGATCAGCGTTTGCAGTGCTTCCTTAGCCACACCCTGGGGTTCCCAGCCGCCGATGTTGATCGGCTGAACGCTGGCCAGCGCTTGGATGGTCACGCTGATGGATGATAACCGGGCAGACTGCTCGTAGTATTGAATCTGACCCTTAAGAACTTCGATCTGCTCGTTGACGTTGCGCAGTTCATTGTAGACTGCCAGGACATCTTCGGTGCGAATGGCTTCATCCAGAATGGACCGCAACTGCTCGGCTGCATCTTCCAAATTGCGCAGCCGTGAGTTCAGGTCGGTATATTCCTGAGTAACGTCCTGACCGGTCACATTCTCGAAGAGGATCTCGTTAATCGGGTCTTTGACGTGGGCTTTGATCTGTGTCAGCGCTGCATCCAACTGATCTGCCGGTACGCGCACGGTCACCTGAGCTTGCGGCACTTGAAGACCGGCTGCGGTGGTGGTCTGGTAGAGGTTCGAATCGACCACAAAGCCACCCATACTGTTAGCCATCTTCATGATGTCATCCATCACGTCAGCCGGCTCAGCCACCAGGATCGAAAGATTGGCATTGCGAATAACCAGCCGCTCGGTTACATTTTGGGCAGTCTGGTCACCGAGTTGGGGCTTTTCGGCTTCCCTTGGCGATTCCGCGGCCGGCGCTGCCTCGGGAACGCCTAAGAAATCCGGAGCGGGGGCACCCCCGGAAGTGACGGAATCATTAGCAGATTTGCTTGCCGAACAGGCGGTAAGCACTAACGTGACGATCAACAACAGGAATACTGTGCGCTTAATCATTTCTCTTCTCCTGGATGCAGTTGGATGATAGTTTGTAGACGCTGCGCACGGAGCGTTAGTTCCGCTTACCAACCATCAATCAACCGGGCTGCATGGCGGGTAGGAAGGTCAGCGGCAACGATGCGTTGTTGTACGCTGGCGATGTCATAATCCACCCGCCGCGACTCCCACTGGCGTTCTTCGGGGTAATAGATCGCGTATGCTGCCTGCGGGTTTCTATCCCGCGGTTGACCAACCGACCCAGGATTGAGGATCGTGCGTTTGGTAATTGTCTGAGGCACACCAGCTTGTGGAATACTCCAATCCACCGTTCCGTTTCCACTGTGGGTATAAATAATCGGGATGTGGGTATGTCCGACAAGGCAAATGGCTGTCTTGAAAAACGAAAAGTTGATTAATACGGTGTTGATGTCGAGTAGATATTCCCAGATTGGATTGCGCGGGCTTCCATGGCTGAGCGTGACATCCTGCGTCTCGATGCGGGTGCGCAACCCCTGTAAATATTCCAGACTGGTTGCAGAAAGTTGTGAGCGCGTCCAGTTAACCGATATGTTGGCTTCGTGGTTGAAGGCTTCCTGATCCAATTTGCCAAGGACTGCCGCGTCATGGTTGCCAAGCAGGCAAAGCGTGTTGGGAAGATTGCGTATCCGATCAACGCAGGCTTCAGGATCCGGACCATAACCTACCAGATCGCCGAGGCACCAGACAGCGTCACAACTGCCGGCATCTGCTAAAACCGCCTCGAGCGCGGTCAGGTTTGCGTGTATGTCCGAGATCACCAATATTTGCATTCGAATATCCGCCATTCCATCAAAAAATAATCATTAAGAATTTTTGAACCAAACCAGGCTTCGGTCAATCAACGCTTCTGCCACTTCATCTTTCGTGATTTTTGGCAGCGGGATGGTCGTCCCATCCGGGTACAGGAAGGTCACCTTATTGGTGTTGACCTCAAAGCCGGCATCGGCACGGGTGATGTCATTGGCGACGATCATGTCCAGTTTTTTGCGTTGCAATTTTGCGGCCGCATTATCCAATAAATCGCGTGATTCTGCCGCAAACCCAATCACGCGCTTCGGCCAGCCGGTTTTCTCACGTTCCTCACCAACCGCTTGCAAAATGTCGATGGTGGGTTCCATAATAATTTCCGGCAACCCTTTTTCCTTCTTAATCTTGTGAACGGAGGCGGTAGCCGGGCGAAAATCTGCGACGGCTGCCGCCATCACTAGCAAATCGGCGTTGGTTGTTTCCTGCATTACCGCAGCATGCATTTCAGCTGCCGTTTCCACCGGGATTACTTTGGCAAAACCTGGTGAACTTACCTCCTTGGTGGTGATCAAGGTGACATCTGCACCAGCATCCTGTGCGGCCCAGGCAATGGCAAAACCCTGCTTGCCGGATGAACGGTTGGTAACCAGCCGCACCGGGTCAATCGGTTCCTGGGTGCCGCCGGCGGTAACCACAACCTTCTTGCCAGCCAGAGGACCTTTACGACCCAGAGCTCTGCGGGCAGCTCCAATGACTTCCAACGGTTCCACCATGCGCCCGCGGCCAGTCAAACCAGAGGCTAAATGACCCTCCGCCGGTCCAATAAAATGCACCCCGCGCTCCTGCAGCACTTTCACATTGGCCTGGGTGGCGGGGTGTTCAAACATGCCTACATCCATGGCAGGTGCCAGCACGATTGGGCAATGACTTGCCAGAGCGGTCAAAACCAGCAAGTTGTCACCAAAGCCATTGGCCAAACGGGCAATGGTATTGGCAGAAACCGGTGCAATAATCATCAACTCAGCAGCCCGACCTAGCCCGACGTGGGTGACATGTCCCTCGCCGCCCCACAAATCTGCATCCACGTAAACTTTGCGGCCTGTGACAGACTGGAAAGTGAGCGGTGTAATAAATTTTGTGGCACTTTCCGTCAAAATCACGTCGACGAAAGCCCCCACTTGCGTCAGGCGGGAAGCAATTTCTGCGGCTTTGTAATTGGCAATCGAGCCAGTGACGCCTAAAATGACGTGTTTATTGGTTAGCGGGTTGGGCATGTTGGTCCTGATTGAGTTCCCAGAGAATGCGTAAGCCGTCCAAGGTCAGCCACGGCGCCAAAATTTCGATCACATCGGTGTTTTCAGCCACGATTTCGGCCAAGCCACCGGTGGCGATCACTTTCATTTTCGGTCCGAGTTCAGTTTTAAAGCGCTTGACCATACCCTCAACCATACTAATGTAACCAATCATCAAACCAGCCTGCATGCCGTGAACCGTGTTGCGGCCAATGACCGACGGCGGCATCTGTAGATCAACACGCGGCAGTTTGGCGGTCCGGGAAGACAGCGCATCAGCCGAAATACCAATGCCGGGAGCGATAGCACCGCCAAGGTATTCCCCCGCGACGGTTATGGCATCGAAGGTGGTGGCGGTGCCGAAATCCACCACACAGGCAGGCCCGCCATACAACTTGTGGACAGCCACTGCGTCCACAATCCGGTCAGCGCCGACGGTTTTCGGGTCGTCCACCAATAGTTTGATGCCGGTTTTGATTGATTCATCCACAATCAATAACGGGCGGTCGAAATAAGTTTTGCAAGCTTGCTGCAGCCGGGAGGTGAGCACCGGCACGACCGAAGCCATACTGATACCATCTAGCTGCGCCACCGAACAGCCACCGTGCTGCAAGAGACCGAGAATTTGAATCCCGTATTCATCCGGCATGCGTTCATGGTCGGTTGCCAGACGCCAACGCGCACCTAACTTCGTACCCTCGTACAATCCAAGCGTAATGTTCGTGTTGCCGATATCGATGGTGAGCAGCATGGGTTGTGGTTTCAATTTCCTTCACGGGAAGTTTCAATTATTTCAGCCGCGTAATCGAAGCGATTGAAAGCGGGCATCAGGTAAATGCCTTGTGCAAATTGCTTAATTTGCTCAATCAATTCTATCGCAATTTCGATTCCCGTACGTGCCCCATTGTCACCAGAAATTGCCATCCGCCGCTGAACCTGCTGCGGTATTTGGATGCCTGGGACTTCATGCTGCAAAAATGCCGCGTGACGGTCGCTGGCTAAGGGCAGCAAGCCAATCAGGACCGGGACTTTTATCCCTCCGAGTTCTTCACCTGCTCTTTCCAGGAACGCGCGCGCGGCTGGTGGATCGTAGATGGGTTGGGTCAGGATGAAATCGGCACCGGCGCGCAGTTTGCGGCGCAGGTTTTTAATTTCGTCAGCCGGGTCGGCTGCGGTGAGGTTGAGCGCACAACCGGCGAAAAAGGAGGTCGGCTGGCCGATTTCGACTCCGGCATGATCCACACCGGCGTTAAAGCCCTGTTTGATCAGCTTGATCAGACCGGAAGGCACCAGGTCATAATTGTCCATCGCTTCAGGGTAGTCGCCAATGGCGGTTGGATCGCCCATGACGACAAATACGTTGCGAACTCCCAGCGCATGAGCAGCTAACAGGTCACCCTGCACCCGCAGCAAATTGCGCCCGCGGGTGGGGAAGTGCAGTACTGTCTCCATGCCCACTTTTTCCTGAACCAATCGGCACACCGCCCAGGGACTCATGCGCATGCGCGCCATTGGACTGTCGGCTACATTGATCACGTCTGCGCCGGCCTCCTTGAGCAGACTTGAGCCAGCCATCAGCTTCTGAGCGGTCAACCCGCGCGGCGGATCAACCTCAACAGCGAAGACAAAACGTCCGTTGGCAAGTTTTTCAGCCAACTGGGTTGGCTGCATGCCTTCAGCAACCGACTCCTCGCGTTCCACGAACCCCAGGCTGAAACCTTTGGGTGCTTCACCAGGTGGAGCATTTTCAATGGCCTGCTGCATAACAGAAATGTGTCTGGGGGTGGTGCCGCAGCACCCGCCGATCACATGCGCGCCAGCCTGCCAGAATGCCAGTGCGTAATCGCCGAAATATTCCGGTGAAGCCGGGTACATGATGCGTCCGGCAACCTGTTCCGGCCAGCCGGCATTCGGCATGACGGAAAAACGACCGGTAGGCACGGCGTGCACCATTTGCTTGAGAATCCGCAGGATTTGATTCGGCCCGCCGGAACAATTCACACCGATGACATCCGCGCCAGCTTCCTGCAGTTTACGCGCCACTTTGGTCGGATCATCGCCCAGCAGTGTGCGGTCGTCACGGGTAAAGGTCATTGAGGCAATCACAGGTACTTTCGGGTCGATGTCGCGGGCTGCCAGAATAGCTTCACGCAGTTCATACAGATCAGTCATCGTCTCGATAATCAGCAGGTCAACGCCGGCAGAAATTAATCCCTCAATCTGCTCGCGAAAGACGACGCGCGCTTCATCCGCCTGCACCCGGCCGAAAGGCGCCAGCCGCACGCCCAACGGCCCTACGTCGCCGGCGATCAAGACGTCCTTATAGGATGCCAGTACCACGCGTCTAGCCAACTCTACCGCGCCGGAATTGATTTCCTGAACGCGTTTCTCCAACCCGTGCTGCAATAATTTGAAACGGTTGGCGCTGAAAGTATTGGTCTGGATGATGTTCGAACCCGCGTCAATATACTCGCGGTGAATATCCGCTACCAACGCCGGACTGGTCAAGTTCAAGGCATCGAAGGATTGGTCGAAGGACACGCCGTGCGTGTGCAACACCGTGCCCATGGCTCCGTCAGAAATCAAAGGCCGGCCGGATTCAAGTCTGTCGAGTAATTTGGAAGTTGTAGCCATATCAGCCTTTACCTATTAACTGTTCTACGCGGCTCTCACCAATATTGAAGTAACGCGCAGACGGATGATGTACGATTATGGCTGCGGTGGACTGCTCCGGAACCAATTGATAGGCGCTGGTCAATTTCATGCCTAGTTCCGATTCGGCCGGCAGCAGCGCAAAGACTTTCTCGTGATCCGGCAATTCCGGGATAGCCGGGTAACCCCACGAGTAGCGTTTGCCCTGTTCTTCGCCCAGCCCCAGCTCACGGCGTATATGTTGGTGCAAATATTCAGCTGTCGCTTCTGCGGTTTGCACCCCTAGACCGTGGGTGAAATACGCCTCGCTGTAGTCGCCGGCAGCCTGCAAACGTTCAACCCGCTGGCTGGCTTCCTGCCCAACCGTGACCACCTGGAAAGCGACCACATCCATCTGTCCGGAACTGACGGAAGCAAAATAATCGGCCAGGCACAGCCCGTCAGGTTGATTCTGGCGTGGAAAAGTCATGCGCATCTGCTCGCTTGGCGTGCCCATTTGCACGCTGCCAGGTTCGTAAATGATCAAATCATTGCCATCCGACTGCGCCGGCCAATAGCCGTAAACGGCCTGCGGCTGGAGCCAGCCCTCGCGCAGCGCTTCGCGGCGCATATCCACCAGCCGCTGCTCAAACTCGGCTTCCAGTTTGGTCCAGGCTGCGCCGTGCGTATTTTTGGCGCCCCAGGAAAGCCGGAACAATTCGTTCTTGGATAAATGCTGGAAAATGGCATCCAACGGTAAGGAATGCACCACGCGCGGACCCCAGGACGGCGGTCGCGGCAACTTTTCAGCCGGCGGAACGACAGATACCGCCGCGGAAGTTGCTGTTGACGTAGACGGTCCGCTTCGCCCAAGTTCCATCTCGGACTCCCGCTGGATGCGCTCCAGTAATGCCGGACGCTGCTCGGAATCCATCAAGGCATCCATGGTCGCCAGACCTTCGAATGCATCTTTGCAGTAAAAAACACCAGCCGGGTAGAAATCACCACTTTCGGTGGCTAAGATTCGCCGCCCGAAGCGTTTATTGATGGCGGCACCGCCTACCAACACCGGGATGTTCTTGCCGCGGCGTTGCAGTTCATTGACGATCAGCGGCATTTGCTTGCTGGTGCTCACCAATAGCGCACTTAATCCAATGGCATCCGCGTTGACCTCGTCCGCCTTGGCCAAAATAACCTCAGCCGGCACCTGCTTGCCCAGGTCGAATACTTCGTAGCCGTTATTGGACAGAATAGTCTTGACCAGGTTCTTGCCGATGTCATGCACGTCGCCATAAACGGTTGCCAGCACCAGTTTGCCCTTGCTGACGCCCTCCTTGCGTTCGAGGAACTGCTCGACGTGTGAAACCGATTTCTTCATCACCTCAGCCGACTGCAGCACGAAAGGCAGGATCAGCTCGCCGGTGCCGAATTTGTCACCCACTTCCTTCATGGCTGGCAGAAGCACAGTATTGAGAATCACCACGGCTGTTTCGTGCTTGGTTTTGCCATTGCTGCGCGCCAAAATTTCGTCGATGTCCTGTTCCACCCCCTCACGCATGCGATGCAAAATGCGCCAATGCAGGCGCTGCTCGGGGGTCAAGCCTTTCAGTGCCTCTTTTTGACTGGTGGTCCGCTGCCCGGTGCTGCCGCCTGATTTCTCGACGTGAGCTATATACCGCTGTAATGCATCCGGACGGCGGTTGAGAATTAAATCTTCAGCCAGGTCACGCTCAACGGCTGGAATTTCAGCAAAA
>DATMXL010000156.1:0-7923 GCA_035561555.1 Bellilinea sp. | reverse complement strand
ATGAATGCGTTGGAGAATGGTTATCGGGTTATCGGCATCCGCAGGGGTTGGGGCGGGCTGTTGCACTATAATTTTGACGAACCCTCCACCCGGGATTATTATGTAAAAGAACTACATGAAGACGATGTTCGCACCATTGATCGCACCGGCGGGACATTTTTACACACTTCCAGGACCAATCCGCAGAAGGTCTCACCAGCGGATGCGCCGGATTTCTTGAAAAATTCAAAATGGGGAAAACCTGTTAAAAAAGAAGACAAAATAGACTATACGGATTATGTAATTAATGTGCTCAGCAATCTTGGAATCGACACCATGGTTCCAATCGGCGGTGATGACACTTTGAGTTTTGCTGTGCGCCTCCATAAAGAGGGCATTCCGGTGGTGGCCTGTCCGAAGACCATGGACAATGACGTTTTTGGCACCGACTACTGCATTGGTTTCTCCACAGCGGTAACTCGCAGTGTAGAATTCATCACCAATATGCGAACCTCGGTCGGTTCTCACGAGCGCATTGGCATCGTGGAGCTTTTCGGACGTAATTCAGGCGAAACCAGCTTAATAACAGCGCATCTGGCGTACGTGGACCGTGCAATTATTTCCGAAGTACCGTTCGATATTCAAAAATTAACCGATATGCTGATCTCAGACAAACGCCGTAACCCATCCAATTACGCCATAATGACCATCTCCGAAGGGGCGATCATGGAAGGCGGTGATGTGGTGGAAACTGGCGAAGCCGACGCTTATGGTCACCGCAAGCTTGGCGGCGTTGGCGAGCAGGTGGCCGAGGAAATCAAGCGCCGGACTGGTACCAATACCATGTATCAGCAATTGGGTTACCTGATGCGTTCAGGTGCACCGGATTCGCTGGACCGCATGGTGGCGATGTCATACGGAACCCTGGCAGTTCAGCTGATCAAGCGGCGCGAGACTGGCAAAATGGTGGCGCTGCATGGCGGCAAGTACACCACCGTGCCAATCGAGATGGTTCTGGCAGGCCGTAAACGGGTGGATGTACCGGCTTTTTATGACATTGAGCATTACAAGCCGAAGATCCGCGACTTCATGGGCGTGCCGATGTTCCTGAGCTGACATGCCGGTAGAAGATCAAGGCGCGCGGCTAAACCGATACCGGATTATTCCGCGCGTATTAATTTTTATTTTCAATCAGAATGCGGTGCTCCTGATCAAAGGGGCACCGCATAAGCGTTTATGGGCTAATCGTTACAATGGCATTGGCGGGCATGTGGAACGGGGGGAAGATGTGTTCAGCGCGGCAAAGCGGGAACTGTTCGAAGAATCCGGGTTGATTGTGCAGGATTTGCATCTGTGCGGAACGGTGATGATCGATGCAGGCTCGGATGAGGGCATTGGTTTATTTGTCTATAAAGGGGAGACCGATACCTGGAATGTAGTTTATTCGGAGGAGGGGAACCTTGAATGGATCCAGGTCAGAGACCTCGACCGCTTCCAGTTGGTGGATGATCTACCGGTGCTGATTCCCAGGGTAATCCATTGGAAAGCCGGTGATCCCGCAATTTCCGCGCGCTATTATTATGATGAAGATCAGCGGCTTCAAATGTTTTTTGAGTCGGGCGGTGATTCAAGTGACGCTAATTCGTAGAAGACCAGAATTGTGCTGCCATAGCGACGCTGCTCAAACTCAACCAGGTTGTTCAGTGCCACGGCTTCATATTCCAGGGGATCAATCTGAACGATGACCCAGGGTTCTTCGGAAAGCCAACCAATGTTTTGGTCGAGGGCTCGTAAGGCGGAAATCCATAATTGTTTATATTGCGGCGGGGCGATATAGATATAGTCAAAACGGAAATCTGGCGGTTTGCGAAGTACCTCCAGCGCATCCCTTTGTGTAACTTCAGCGCCTTTTTCCAGCCGGGTCAACTGAATATTGGATTTTATGGTAGCAATCGCCTGACGGTTCAGATCGTTGAACCGTACGTAGCGCGCACCCCGACTAAGCGCTTCCAAACCGACTGAACCAGTACCGCCAAATAGGTCCAACATGGTGGCATCCACAATATCTGTGCTGATAATGTTGAATAGCGCTTCTTTGACACGGTCGGTGATTGGGCGGGTGATGTCACCGGGGACCCCGTTCAGTCGCATGCCGCGGGCTTGACCGGCAATAATGCGTGGGTTTGCCAAAAATATACTCCGCTAAATCGGCTACTGACTGGAAAAGCGCTGGCGAATAACCTCATCATCGATCGTTAACGCCTGGATGAACTTTGGCATGAATTCAGACCGGCGCATGCGCAACGCCATGGGCGCTAACTCGTTAAGATCATCCAAAGTAACCTGGGTACGTCCATCCGCGGCAGCAAAGGCACGTGCGGCTTCAAACCAGGTGATTTCGGCACGTAATGTATCAATTTTCAGGTCGTGCACCAGTCTGATGCCTGACTGAGCGACGTCGTCGGGCAGTTGAACCGTAGGCAAAAGCGCTTTGGCCGAAGCAATTTCCTCAAGGGCAATCTGGGTGGCATCAGCGAAGGAGGCGATAGTCTCGCGCGGGTTCTTAACATATGCACGGGTGCGGTGATAGGCTTCCAGCCGTTGGGCAGGCTCGGTCAGACCCTGTACCACCACTCGCAGTCCGAAACGATCCATGATCTGTGGCCGCAGGCCGCCTTCTTCCGGATTCATTGATCCAATCAGGGCAAATCTGGAGCGGTAGGTGGCTGAAATCGACGCGCGCCGCACCGTATACAGGCCGGATGCGGATGCGTCTAAAATGGCGTCTGTGATGGCATTGTCGAGCAGGTTGACTTCATCCACAAAGAGCAGGTTCAAGTCAGCCTGGGCCAGAATTCCGCTTTTGAGCCGCATACGTTCATGGATAGCGGCGCGCTCGTCGATTCCGCCGACAACATCTTCCAATAAGGCGTTAAGCGGCAGCTCGATTAGTTTGACCCTATCCGTTCGGGTGAGGGGCTCGCCGCGCGCATAGCGGGCAGCACAATCCGGGCAGACGGCGTCCATGCCGCCAGCTTCGATATCCTCGGGCAGGCAGCCATAAAAGCAGGCGCTGCGCTCAACCGGCGGAAGTAAATCCAGCAATCCGCGCACAGCAGTGGTTTTTCCCGTTCCGCGCGGCCCTAATAGCAACACCCCGCCGATGGCCGGGTTGATGATATTCAGCATCAAGGCGAGTTTCATCTCATATTGGCCGACTAGAGCCAAAAACGGGAACGGGAGAAGTTCTGCCAGACCAAAATCTTCCGCCGGCTGCTGGTCTTTGAGCGAGCGACCGGAGACGGTTTCAATCAACTCACGCAGCGAGCGAATACCGGAGCTGACTAGCTCGCCGTCTTGATCAGATGCTGGTATTTTCTCTTCCATTGGATTCAGGCTTTTACATCATTATAGGTATAGTAGCGGTTGGCGATGAAATTCCAGACCATCACAATCAGAATGACAATCGCCAGTGCCAGATTATGCGCCACGATGACCGGTGTGAGCGGTTTAAAGGTCCACCGGCCGGTAAAAAATTCGGTCAGGGCTTTCTCCAGGAAGGAAAAAAGTGGGGTGCGAATGAGCAATCCTATCACACTGACAGCCACGAATTGCGTCAGCTGCCGCATCAACGATTTAGAGCGTGAATCTGGGTAGGTCCACAAGCGGTTCCAGGTGAAATTACTGACCACAGCCAGGATAAAAGAAATTACACTGGCCCAGACGACATTTTCTTTGAAATAGCCCACCAAATTGGTGAGGAAGTTGAACACGCCAAAGTCGATTACAGCGCCGGCAGCACCGACAATAGCAAAACGGATAAAACGCCCTCGTTCTTTAGCATTGGTGAGGATCATGCCAACCCCAACTTATTGCGGAAATAGGGGATGGTAAGGGCGATACCCTCTGCCAATGAAACTGTCGGCTGCCAGTCCAGAATCGTTTTGGCACGTGTAATGTCAGGTCGGCGCCGCTGTGGGTCATCACCGAGCCGTAGGTCTGGCTTTTTCACAATTCCAGCCGGGTTGTCTGTTAGTTTATTGATGGTCTCAGCAAATTCAAGAATGGATATCTCTGACGGATTGCCAATATTGACCGGCAGATGTTCATCGGAAAGCAACAGGCGATAGATCCCTTCGATCAGATCATCCACATAGCAGAATGAACGGGTTTGTTGACCATCCCCATAAACGGTCAGAGGTTCACGCCGCAACGCCTGCTGGATGAAATTGGGGACCACCCGGCCATCATCCAGGCGCATTCGGGAACCGTAGGTGTTGAAAATCCGAACGATATGCGAGTTGATGCCGTGTGTCCGATGATAGGTCATAGTCAACGCCTCGGCAAATCGTTTGGCTTCATCATACATAGAGCGTACGCCGATTGGGTCAACGTGCCCCCAGTAAGTTTCTTTCTGCGGGTGCTCCAATGGATCGCCGTAAATTTCGCTGGTGGACGCCAGCAAGAAACTGGCATTCTGCGCACGCGCTACTCCCACTGAATTGTGAGTGCCTAGTGCCCCAGCCTTCATGGTCTGAATAGGTAAATTCGTATAGCCATAAGGGGATGTGGGGTTGGGGCTAGCAGGCGAGGCAAAATGCATGACCGCGTCGATTTTTCCAGCCACAAAGATAAAGTTGGCCACATCATGGCGAATAAATTCAAAGTTGGGGTTACCTGCCAGGTGAGCCAGATTATTCGGACTGCCCGTGATGAAATTGTCCATCCCGACAACGGAATGACCTTCTTTGATCAGCCGGTCGCATATGTGCGAACCCAGGAAACCGGCTGCACCAGTGATTAAAACGCGCATAAAAATGATTCCATCCTTTGGTTCAGAGTTATTCCCAATCCATCCGGCTGACGAGCCCATCACCGGTGATTTGTTGTGTTTTGGTGGTATCTATATCGATCAGCCAGATATTTCCCTGGTAGAGAAAAGCCAGATACCGCGGTTGGTTCTCCTGCCGCCCAGGCGCCCAGATTACTTTTTGCGGATCCAACCCGTTGGAACCTTCAAGTGGATATAGACGTGCAGGATTCGAACCGTCCTGGTCCATGGTGTATAAGCGATAACGGCTTGATCCACTTTGTTCGGGAAAGATTGCTTCCAGATAAGCCAGATGAGCCGGGTCAGAGCCACCTGATGGCGAAAAACTGGGGTTAGCAAACATCCCTGCCGATTGAGCCACTGGCAATTGCAATCCACTCGCAAGTTGCAGGGATTCAAGATTGAAAATTGGAGCTGTTTCCGGGTTCGCTAGACTGGAATCGGTTTGGTGGGTCACAACAAATAACTGCTGACTATCCGCCGACCAGGCTATGGGAGGCACCCAGGCCCAATCGGCGCGAGTTTGGTAGGGGAGGATCCCTACCAGAGGGTTGAAGCTGCCTTCTTCAAAATTGACCAGCCCGACCGAATCGGGACGAGCGTAGGCCAGCTGAAGACCGTCGAGCGACCACTCAAAATTGGTTCCCCACCAACCGTAGATACCGCCTGTATTCGGACTGATCAACTCATCATTGGATAAGACGATTCCGTCAGAGCCGATGACCAATTGGCGCAGGTCATTATTGGCTTGCCACCCTGGCGCAGCTGACCGAGGTTCGACGCTTGAGTACAGTACCGTTTGAACTGCATTAGGCGACCAGTCAGCGTAATGGACAACATTACGTACTCCCAGATCAAACAAGGCAGGCGGGTCGGTGGAAAGATTGGCAACCCACAAGGTATTGATATCCGGGTTGGTTTCGTCCTGGATAGAGCGCGTAAAAAGCAGCCAGGAACGGTCCGGCGATAGAGAAAATATGCGCCCGTCGAGGTCGCCAGTAGTAACTGCCGGAACCCGATTGCTGGTAGTCGTTTCGACCAACCAGGCATTGCCCCCATTGATATATGCCAGGCGCCCGGGGATTGTCAGAGGCGAAAAAGGCGCCTGGACGCCGATCATGATGATTTCCGTGATTGGTGCAGAATGGATCTCACTTTTAAATACTGTCCGAGCAACCTCTATATTATTTTCTAAAAGCCGGCGGTACGTAATCTGCTGCAGGCCGTTTTCACCAGGCTGAATCAGCAGGCTATTTCCTTCCGGCAGCGTCTCATTGCGCACGGTTTGGTGGTCGTAAGGAATGACGTTCTCCTCCACTTCAAATTCTTCGGTGACGCGAATTATGGTAATTTCCTGCGGTGCGGTGATCAATGTGAAGGTGGGGGGCTCGGTGCGATCTAAATCGGTCAGCACGATGCCTGTCTGCTGGATGGCACTTTGAACATTGGTACCAGAGGTTACCTCCAGGTTTTGAGTCTTACCCTGATCCGTGATAGTGACAGGCACCAACTCGGGGGTAGGAGTCGCCTGTGCGGTGCAGCCAATCAGGACGGGCGTAAGCAGCAGGTTCATTGCCAATAGTTTCCAGACCGCTAATGAAAGCGTCCTGATTCTATTGCGTGTAGTTTGCAGAGAGGATGAAGGAAATGTCACCGAATCGAGTATAATCAGCCGAGAAAATTTGAACGCGACAATTATAGCATGACAGACTCCCTCCCATATCGCCAACCCCACTCCCTGGCCGCCCGCATTGAGGCGATTCTTTTCGTAGCCCCGCAGCCTGTCAGTGTTCTGCAACTTGCAGAAGCTCTGGCAACGCCAGTGGTGGAGGTGGAAGCAAGCCTGAAGGAACTTGATAGAACTCTCCAGAATGGACGTGGCGTGCGTCTGCAGCGCCATGAAGGCCGCTATCAACTGACAACCGCACCGGAGATGGCAGAGGAAATCGAAAAGTACCTGGGATTAGAGGCGACCTCACGCCTCAGCCGGGCAGCCTTGGAGACCCTGGCGATTGTTGCCTACCGACAACCGATTACCCGGCCAGGCGTGGATGCCATTCGCGGCGTCAATAGCGACGGCGTGATGAAGAGTTTGCTATCCAAAGGCCTGATCTCGGAAGTAGGCCGGACTGAAGGTCCGGGAAGACCGATCCTGTATGGTTCTACCCAGGATTTTCTGCAGCATTTTGGAATCAACTCGCTGGACGACCTGCCGCCGTTTGAACTGCTTGAGCAGGAAGGCGTTTCTCAAGAAGACGACCAGCGGCTTTTAAAGGATTAACTATGACCGAAGAACGTATTCAAAAAATCCTGGCGCGAGCTGGCTTTGGCTCTCGGCGGGCGAGTGAAGTGTTGATCGCCGACGGACGGGTGAAGGTAAACGGTGTCCAGGTGGTTTTGGGCGCGAAAGCCGATGCCACGATAGATAAAATAACCGTGGATGGTCAGCCTATTCCGAGTGCTGCTCCGGCTGAGGTGTATATTGCCTTGAATAAACCGCGCTTTGTCCTCTCGGACAATGTCATGGAGGATGATCGGAAAACAGTATTTGATCTGGTCCCCGTTCCAGGTCCGCTGTTTGTGGTCGGTCGGCTGGATTTTGAGAGCGAAGGCCTGATTTTACTCACCAATGATGGCGAGTTAGCCAATAAACTGACACACCCGCGCTTCGGACACGAGAAGGAATACCGCGTGTTGGTGGCGAAGCGTCCAGATGAGGAGCAGCTGGCTATCTGGCGGCGCGGTGTGGTGATGGAAGATGGTCACAAGACTGCACCAGCCGAGGTAAAAATTGAATCAACGATGGGCAAAGGCGCCTGGCTGCGTATCATCATGCACGAGGGACGGAAGCGTCAGATCCGCGAAATTTGTATGCAAATCGGCCTACCAGTGGTGCGAATTGTCCGATTCCGAATTGGGACGCTCCAGCTGGGCGGATTGAAGTCGGGTGAATGGCGTAATTTGATGCCGCTCGAGATCCGTGCTTTAAAATCCCCTCCCATAAAATCTCCCACTGGAAAATCCACTATTGCAGCAGCAGCCAATAAGCCGTTAGGACGTTCTCGACCGTCACTGAAACCTAAAAAATATTAGAAAAAATGGATGTCCAGGAT